>JBDTEP010000068.1:0-4063 GCA_039922455.1 Mycobacterium sp.
TGCTTGGCGGTGCGCTGGTGTTCGGGCTCGATGTCGATCGTGGTCAGAACGCCGTCCTCGCCCATGCCCGACAGTAGCCAGAGGCCGCTGACGCCGGCCCCGGTGCCGATCTCGACCACCGCCTTACCGCCGCTGAGCTTGGTCAACAGACTCAACAAGGCGCCCACCGCGGCGCTGATCGACGCGACCCCGATCTCGCCGGCCCGGTCGCGGGCGGCCGCCAGAACCGCGTCCTCGGACATCGAACCCTCGGCGTGTGCCAAGAGGGCGTCGGCCCGGCTGTGCGCTGGCGGCGGGCCGGAGGTGTCGTCGGTGCTGGCCATGTGGCTGAGCGTAGGACAATCCGCCCGACCGCGGCACACAGGCGCGCCCGCCCGACACGCCCGGGACGCAACCGGTGTCCGAACCGACACCGAAAGCCTATCGCCGCAGTGCCGGCCCTATTCGAACACAAGTTCACAGTCGACGTTCAGTGCCACCACAGAGCTGACACACAGCGGTACGCAACGGTAGCTGCATGGAACGAGGTATGAACCGGCCTCGAGAAGCCCGGAATACGAGGGGCCCGTTGCGCGTTGACCGGGATGCTGCGCTGCCGTTGCTTGACGGTGGCCCTGATGCGGAGGACGTCGCCATAGCCACATTGCTGCCCCCGGTCGCCATGTCGCACCCGACCAGCCATTCGGGCCGATACCCGGACGCCAACTGGGTCGAGCCGTCCGAGGAGCCGCAGGGGACCGCGGTGTTCGATGCCACCGGGGATACGGCTGTCATGCCGTCCTGGGATGAACTGGTGCGTCAGCACGCCGACCGGGTGTACCGGTTGGCCTACCGGCTCTCCGGCAGCCAGCAGGATGCCGAGGACCTGACCCAGGAGACCTTCATCCGGGTGTTCCGTTCGGTGCACAACTACCAACCCGGAACCTTCGAGGGCTGGCTGCACCGCATCACCACCAACTTGTTCCTGGACATGGTTCGGAAGCGGGGCCGCGTCCGGATGGAGGCATTGCCCGAGGACTACGACCGGGTGCCGGCCGACGAGCCCGACCCCGAGCAGATCTACCACGACGCCCGGCTGGACCCCGACCTGCAGGCGGCACTCGACTCATTGGCGCCGGAGTTCCGGGCGGCCGTTGTGCTGTGTGACATCGAGGGTCTGTCCTATGAGGAGGTCGGAGCCACGCTCGGGGTGAAACTGGGCACCGTGCGCAGCCGCATTCACCGGGGTCGCCAGGCGCTGCGCGACTACCTCGCCAACCGTCCCGGCCAGCGCGACGGCTCCGTGTTAGGCGTCGCGGCCGGCTGAGCCTGCCGTCAACACCCGCCCGGGTTCCGCGCCGGCGCGCCATATCGCGCTACATTCTTATTAAGGTTGATTTGAGCCAGGGTGTACCGGGTGTGTGATCGGAGAGGAGTCCGGTGTGACGGACCGGGGCGGTGTATTCCGTCGTGCATTCTCCTGGCTGCCCTCTCAATTCGCTTCCCAAAGTGACACGCCGGTCGGTGCCCCGCGCCAGTTCGGCTCCACCGAGCACCTGTGCAGTGAAGCGATTGCCGCCTTCGTCGACGGCGAGTTGCGGATGAACGCCCACCTGCGCGCTGCCCACCACCTGTCGCTGTGTGCCGACTGCGCGGCCGAAGTGGAGTATCACGGCCGGGCGCGCTCGGCGCTGCGGGATTCGCACCCGATTCGGATACCTTCCGCACTGCTCGGTCTGCTGGCCCAGATCCCTGAGTGTCCTCCCGATGAGCCGGCGACACCGATGCCCGCCCAGTTCGCCGACGGCAAGCCGCAACATCGCCATAAACGTCGGTAAGGTGGACGCGATGCGGCGCCAGCGCCCCGTAGCCGCTTCCTGCGGCGCCCGGAAGCCGGCTCAGGGGTGGACCCGGAAGAGGAATAGGTGAGCTCCAACAACGAGAACGCCGGCGGTAACCGCCTGGCGCCACGGCCTGTCTATCGGCCCCCCGTCGACCATGCGTCCCAGACGGCCTTCGGTCGTCCCGACGGGGTGCCCGGATCATTCATCCCGACCGACGTGCGGCCCAGGAAATATCGTGACCAGGGCGAGTACACCCCGCGTGACTTGCCGCCCGACCCGGTACTCAAGGAAGCGTTCAGCCGTCCCTTCGGTACCGGCCCGTCATTGCAGCGCCATCCCGCCGATGCCGGCGCGCTGGACCGCAACGGTAAGCCGGACGAGTTCACCGAGACCGCCGACCCGTGGCGTGACCCTGCGGCGGGTGCCGCACTGGGTGCACCTGCCCTGGTTCCGCGGCCGCCGCGGGCGGCAGGCGAGGTGGGCGGCCGGCTCGGTGTGCGCGACGTGCTGTTCGGCGACCGGGTCTCCTACCGCGCGCTCGCCGCGCTGGCCGCGATCGCGTTGGCGATCGGCATGGTCGGCGGCTGGGTCGGGCGTACCACCGCGCAGGTCGTGGAGGCGTTCACCACCGCGAAGGTGACGCTGTCCACCAAGGGCAACGCCGAGGAGCCGGCCGGGCGGTTCGCCAAGGTCGCCGAAGCGGTCGCCAATTCCGTGGTGACCGTCGAGTCCGTCAGTGATGACACCGGCATGCAGGGCTCCGGCGTCGTCATCGACGGCAAGGGCTACATCGTCACCAACAACCACGTCATCTCCGAAGCGGCGAGCAACCCCAGCAAATTCAAGACCACGGTGGTTTTCAACGACGGCAAAGAGGTGCTGGCCAACCTGGTGGGACGCGACCCGAAAACCGACCTGGCCGTGCTCAAGGTCGACAACGTCGACAACCTGTCGGTGGCCCGCCTCGGCGACTCCGACAAGGTGCGGGTCGGCGACGAGGTGATCGCGGCGGGCGCTCCGCTGGGGCTGCGCAGCACTGTCACGCACGGCATCATCAGCGCCGTACACCGGCCGGTGCCGCTGACCGGCGAGGACTCCGACACCGACACCGTCATCGACGCGGTCCAAACCGACGCCTCGATCAACCACGGCAACTCCGGCGGTCCGCTGATCGACATGGACTCGCAGGTGGTCGGGATCAACACCGCCGGAAAGTCCTTGTCCGACAGCGCCAGCGGCCTGGGCTTCGCGATTCCGGTCAACGAGGTGAAGATGGTGGCGGAAGCGCTGATCAAAGACGGCAAGATCGTCCATCCCACGTTGGGAGTGAGCGCCCGGTCGGTCAGCAACGCCATCGCGTCGGGCGCGCAGATCGCCAACGTCAAGGTGGGCAGCCCCGCGGAGAAGGGCGGCATCCTGGAGAACGACGTGGTGGTCAAGATCGGTGACCGCACGGTCGCCAACGCCGACGAATTCGTCGTGGCCGTGCGCCAGTTGGCTATCGGGAAGGAAGCACCCGTCGAGGTGGTGCGCGACGGCCGGCATGTCACGCTGACCGTGACCCCCACCGCCGACGGATAGCTGCCCGCTGATGTTTGCCAATGTCGGCTGGGGGGAGATGCTGATCCTCGTGGTGGTCGGGTTGGTGATCCTGGGCCCGGAGCGGCTGCCGGGGGCGATCCGATGGACCGCGACCGCGCTGCGCCAGGCTCGCGACTACGTCACCAACGCCGCCGACCAGCTGCGCGACGAGATGGGTCCCGAGTTCGACGATCTGCGCGCACCACTGAGCGAGTTGCAGAAGCTCCGCGGGATGACGCCGCGGGCCGCCCTGACCCGGCATCTGCTCGACGGGGATGATTCGCTGTTCACCGCGGTCGGCCGGCTGGCCGAGGATCCGCGCACCGCTGTTCCGGCATCGGCCGCGACGTCGAAGCCGGTGCTGGAGGGACCGGCCCCGTTCGACGCCGACGCGACCTAACGGTGATCGCTAGCACGGCGGAGCCGGGCGTTGCGGGTCGCCGCAATCGGCACAGCGGTGATCGCGCTTAACGCTGCGTGTTGCCGGTCTCCAGGCCCAGTGACATCCCGACCAGGCCGCGGCCGCGGGTGGCCAACTGGTCGGCGATCCGGCGCAGCTCCTTGCCGGCGATGGAGTCCGGCGAGAGCACCACGGGGGACCCCGAGTCGCCGCCGGTCACCATCTCGGTGTCGATCGGCACCTGACCGAGCAGCGGAAC
>JBDTEP010000069.1:0-12567 GCA_039922455.1 Mycobacterium sp.
AGGCCGGTTCGCCACTACCTGTCGCGGCCCGTCCGGCGGATGTCGACACCGGATTCTGGCTGTGGCTGGCCGCGCTGCCGCTGATGACAACCGGATACGTGGTCAGCCTGCTGGCCTCTTCGGAGATCGGCGCGACAGTGGTGACCTACCCGATCGTCGGGCTGACCGCGATGGTGGTGGTCGTGGTGGTCGCGACCTTTCTGATGCTGATGCGTTCCGGGTACCGCTGGGCCCGCACCCTGTTGACCGGCGGTGGGATCGCCACGGTGGTGTATTCGGTGAGCGGGATATCGCACCCCGACACCCGGCCGGCGGTCGCCATCACCCTCGCCGTCACCGGCATCATCGGGTCGGTGCTGATCGCGGTGGGAACCTTCCTGCTGCATCGCACCG
Source organism: Mycobacterium sp. (assembly GCA_039922455.1). GTDB lineage: Bacteria > Actinomycetota > Actinomycetes > Mycobacteriales > Mycobacteriaceae > Mycobacterium. The sequence continues at coordinate 394 of JBDTEP010000069.1, forward strand.
ACGCCCAGGAGTACTTCACGCGGTAAGCGGTTGCTACCCCGCGTCAGTGTTGGCAACTTCGGCGCCACGTTAGGCTGACCCGACATGTCTGAACCCGAGTCGACCATGCAACCCGCACCGCTGTTCTTTGAGCCCGGTGCCAGCTGGTATTGGGTGCTGTGCGGGCCACTCGCCGCGGGATTGCTACTGCTCATCCAGGACTCCGGCGGTCAGCTGACCGCGCTGTTGTTCCCCGCCGTGCTGCTGGTGCTGCTCTCGGGCATGCTCGCCATCCAGGTGAAGGCGGCACGCATCCACACCTCCGTCGAGCTCACCGAAGACACCCTGCGGCAGGGCACCGAAACCCTCCGGATCGCCGAGATCGTCATGATCCATCCCGAGCCCCCGCGACCCACCGGCTGGCGCAAGCAGCAGCCGGAGAAGTGGCAGGATTCCCGGGCGCTGGGTGAGCTGAGCGGGGTGCCGCGACGTCGGGTGGGCATCGGGATGCGCCTGACCGGGCGCCGCACGGTTCAGGCCTGGGCGAGGGATCATCGCAGACTGCGGGCGGCGCTCACCGAGCTTGTTCCGGCCGCGATTCCGCCCGGCGAGCTCACTGCAACCGATGTCGACGACGGATCGACATTGTGAGGGCCGTGCGGACCCCGATTATCCGGGCGTTCGTCGAGCTGACCCTGGCCGGCGCCGCGGCGGGGGGTTGCGCGGCGAGTTGGCTGCACGTTCGCTACCTGGTGCTGGTCGCGCCGGTCACCAACGGCGAACCGGTCACCACCTCGGTGACCTACCACCCGCGGATGCTGCTACTGGTTCTACTGCTGGCGACGATTGCCGGTGTGCTCGCGGTGATCGGTACGGCACGTCTTCTCAGGGCACGCCGTCGGGCCGAAGCGAAAATACCCTAGGGGGGTATCATCAGCGGCGTGATCAGCACCGACCTGGAACTGCGCGGAATGACCTGTGCGTCGTGCGCGGCACGGGTGGAGCGCGGCCTGAACGCGCTCAACGGGGTGCATGCCACGGTGAACCTGGCGATCGAACGCGCCCACGTCGAACACGAGTCCAGCGTCTCGGCCGACGCGTTGGTTCGGGCCGTGGAGTCCATCGGCTACCAGGCCGCGGTGATCGGTGCGGCGCACCAACACCCCGTCGAACATGCTGACGTGCCGGCCGCTCAACTCCGTTCCCGCCTGCTCGGCTCGGCGCTGTTGGCCGTCCCGGTGGTGGCGCTGTCGATGGTGCCGGCCTGGCAGTTCAGCGGCTGGCAGTGGCTGGCGTTCGGGCTGACCACCCCGATCGTGGCCTGGGGCGGTTACCCCTTCCACCGCGCCGCGGCGCGCACCGCCGCTCACGGCGCCGCCACGATGGACACCCTGGTGTCGCTGGGCACGCTGGCCGCCTACCTGTGGTCGGCGGTCGCCGTTATCACCGGGTCGGGCCACCTGTATTTCGAGGTGGCCGCGGTGGTCACGGCATTCCTGCTGACCGGTCGCTACGCCGAATCGCACGCCAAACGCTCGGCGGGCGCGGCGCTGCGCGAACTGCTCGAACTCGGCGCCAAGGACGCCGCGGTGATGCGACGCGGCGAAGGCGGCCTCAAGGAGGCCCGGGTGCCGATCGCCGACCTGCGGGTCGGTGATGTCGTTGTGGTCCGGCCCGGTGAGCGGGTCGCCACCGACGGCGTCGTTATCGACGGCGCTACCGCGCTGGACACCTCGGCAATGACCGGGGAGTCAGTGCCGCTCGAAGTCGCCGACGGTGACCTGGTGCTGGGCGGTTCTCTCAACACCACCGGTCTGGTGCTGGTCCGCGCCACCAAAGTGGGCGCCGACACCCAGCTGGCTCGGATGGCCAAGCTGGTCACCGACGCCCAGGCCGGCAAGGCATCGATCCAGCGGCTGGCGGATCGGGTCTCAGCGGTGTTCGTGCCCGCGGTGCTGGTGATCGCCGCGGGCACCTTGGCCGGGTGGCTGTTGGCCGGCCAGTCGGCGGCGACGGCGTTCACCGCGGCCGTCGCCGTGCTGATCATCGCCTGCCCGTGCGCGTTGGGGCTGGCCACTCCGACCGCCATCCTGGTCGGTACCGGCCGCGGCGCTCAGCTGGGCATCCTGATCAAGAACCCGCAGGTCCTGGAGGCTGTCAAGGACATCGACACCGTCGTGCTGGACAAGACCGGAACGGTCACCACCGGCGTCATGTCCGTCGGCGGCCTGGCCGTCAACCACGGCGAGGACCCGAATACCGTGCTGGGGCGTGCTGCGGCCGTCGAATCCGCGTCCGAGCATCCGATCGCCGCGGCTATCGTCGCCGGGGCCAAGGCCGCCGACCTGCCGATCGGTCGGGTCACCGAGTTCGCCAGCCGGCCCGGCCACGGCGTGACCGGGATGGTCGACGGGGTACGGGTCGAAATCACCCGATCTGCCGCGGCGCACGAGACCGGGACGGCGGTCGAGGTCTCCTGGGACGGCCGGGCGCGCGGGACGATCACACTGACCGACACCGTGCGACCCACCAGTGCGGCGGCGGTGGCCGAGCTCAAGGCCATGGGGATCAGGCCGGTGCTGCTTACCGGGGACGGCGCGGCGGTGGCGCGCAAGGTGGCCCGCGAGATCGGGATCGACCCGGCCGACGTGATCGCCGACGTGCTGCCGGCGGACAAGGCCGAGGCCGTGAAGAATCTGCAGGCCCGCGGCCGGCGGGTGGCGATGGTCGGCGACGGTGTCAACGACTCGGTGGCGCTGGCCACCGCCGACATCGGGATGGCGATGGGCACCGGCACCGACGCCGCCATCGAGGCCGGGGACCTCACCCTGGTGCGCGGTGACCTCGGTACGGTTCCGACCGCGCTGAGGCTCTCCGCGCGTACCTTGCGGATCATCCGACAGAACCTGGTCTGGGCGTTCGGCTACAACGTCGCGGCGATCCCGTTGGCGGCGGCCGGGCTGCTCAACCCGATGATCGCGGGCGCCGCGATGGCCGCCTCATCGGTTCTGGTGGTGACCAACAGCCTGCGGCTGCGGCGATTCGCGCGGTAGGGTCGCGGACTAGCGGACCCGGGGGCTGTTCCGACGAGGGAGTTGCTCAATGAATTGGCCGAAGTTCTCCGAAGTTGCGATCGTGAAGGCTGGGGCGGTGTGGCTCGGTCTGGCCGCGGTCGCCCTGGCGGTGTCGGGTCCGGCCGGTGCGGACCCCGCCAACCCCGACCCGTTTAACCCCGGCGATTGCATGGCGAACGCGAGCGCCATGTGCAACGCCGGTCCGTACGGGCCAAACAGTCCGTCCAACCCGGCGAACATCAACAGCCCGATGAACCCGATGAATCCGGCGAATCCGGCCAGCCCGATGAACCCGATGAATCAGCCCTGAGGCGGCAACCCGTCGGCGAGTGTGGGCTGACGGTGCCGAGTGTGCACAACGGCCGGGATTTTTCGCTTCAGCCCGCTCTGACTGCACACTCGGCGCGTTTTGCGCCCAACGGTAGACCCGTTACGAGTCCAGCCAGGCCAACTCGGCCGGCAGCTGCTGGCGCCAGTAGGACACGTCGTGGCCGCCCGGCGAGAATCCGCCCGCCGGCCGCGGATTCAACTGGCTGACGAAGTGGTTGGTCGCGTAATAGAAGCTGTCTGAGGTGCCGCAGTCGACCCGCAACGGGATCGACGCCAGTTGCGGCGCCAAGCCGAACGCCGAGTTCGTCCGCCAGTCGTCGACGCTATCGAACGCCCCGGCGGGTGCGCCGAAATAGGTCATGTAGATCGACGGGCTGATCGCGCAGATCCCGGCGGTCCGCGCCGCGCCGAGGCGGGTACCCAGCAGCATCGCGCCGTAGCCACCCATCGACCAGCCCATGAAGCCAACCCGGACGGTGTCGATGCCCTTGCCGGCCAGCATCGGGATCAGCTCGCCCAGCACCATCGCGCCCGAGTCCTGGCCGGAGCCGTGCGGTCGCCAGTAGGTGTTGCCGCCGTCGACGGCCACCACCGCGAACGGCGGCCGGCCCGAGGCGGTCAGCTTCGCCAGCTCCTCCTCGACGCCGAGATCCATCACCCAGGCCGCGTCGCCGTCCTTGCAGTGCAGGGCTATCACCGGCCGCAGCGGCCCGGTCTGCCCCGGCGGGCGGGCGATGATCCAATTGGTTTCCACTCCACCGCGGGCCGCGGACACGAACGAACCCGACTCCCGGGTCGGGTAGGTGTTACCGGTGGCAGCGGGTCCCGTGGGGTCGGGCGGCGCCGATGGCGGCGTAGCCCCGGACTGCGTCGGTTTGAGCAACGTGCCGGATCCGAACAGGCTCGCAGCCCCCGCGGCACCGACCCCGAGGCGCAACGCAGCCCGGCGGGTCAAATCAGCCATGTCTGCATCATCTCGCGCCGGCGAGCCCGGGCCGGACAGGCACGCCGGTCAGGTCGGCCCGGGCCCGTTCGGGCCGTCGAGGGCCGGCGGGCGACCGAATTGCTCTCGGAACGCCTCCACGGTGTAGCTCGCCAGGGTCGCGTCGCGGGGTGCTCGGACGGTGGCCGTGCGGGGGATACGGACCATCGGCCCGAGCTGTCCGGGGTAGTTGTCCGGCTTGCCGATCTTGAGCAACCCGCCGCTGGGGCTGGCTGAATTGGGGGCGATCTCCACCTCGCCCTCGGTGACCACGTAGATCAGATCCTCGACGGTGCCCTGTTCCAGCAGTACCGCGCCGGGCCCGAGCCGGATCGGTGCCTGCTCCGGGCGCGCCGGTGCGGGCGTGGCGGTCGGCGTCAGCTGGATGACGATGTCGGCCAGCGGCACGATCCGGGTGTCGTGGGTGGCCACCACCACGACGCGGTCACCGGCCGCCAGTCCGCGCAGCAGTTGCACCACCTCGTCGGCCCGGACGAAGTCCAGCTGCGCGGTGGGTTCGTCGGCCAGGATCAGCGGCGGGTCCAGGGCTAGTGCACGCGCCACCGCCACCCGCTGCTGCTGGCCGCCGCTGAGCTGCCCGGGCCGGTGATGTGTACGGTCGGTCAGACCGACCCGGGTGAGCAGCTCTCGGGCGCGTTCCTGGGCGGTCCACTGCGTCCACCCGGCCGCCCACAACGGCACCATGACGTTCTCCAGAGCGGTCAGGCTCGGCACCAGATTGAATGCCTGGAAGACGATGCCGACGGTGCGACGGCGGTAGGAGGTGATGTCGCGGCGGCTCAGCGCGGTCACATCGGTGGCCCCAAACTGGATCTGACCGCTGGTCGGGCTCAGGATGCCGCCCAGACACGACAGCAGTGTGGTCTTCCCGCACCCGCTGGGGCCAAGGACTACCACCAGCGATCCAGCCGGAATGTTCAGGCTCAGGCCGTGGATGGGGCGGATCGGCTCCCCGCCGCCGGTGGCGTATTCGATGACCAGATCACTGATTCGCAGGTCGCCCATGTCTCACGGCCCCCCGAATGCCGTCACGGGGTCGACGGCCACTGCGTGCCGCACGCCCGCCAGGCTGGCCAGCAGCCCGATCCCCACCGCGGTCAGCATCAGCAGCGCGAACGACGACGTGGTCACCGCCACCAGCATCGGAAACAGCGGGCCGATCGCCACCGCCAACACGCCGCCGAGCACCGCCGCGGCCACCGCGACGACCACCGACTGCAGCGCCAGCCCGGACAACACCATCCAGGTGGTGACGCCCAGCGCTTTGAACACGGCGAAATCGCGGGAGCGCTCTAGGGCCGACAGGTAGATCAGCGAGCCCACGATCAGCGCGGCGACGCCCCACAGCAGCACCGACATGTACGACAGTGCCATCTGCGCCCCGGCCAGCGGGCGCACCATGTCGTCGACGGCGCCGGCCCGGTCCACCACCCGGTAGCCCGCCGGCACCGTCGCGGGGGTACCCCGCAGGCCGATCGCTGAGGCCACCGGTTGCCCGGAGAACATCAGGCGCTGGGCCCCCACCACGGTCAGGAAGCCATTGGGCTGGCCGGCCAACGTCGTCGACTTCTTCACCAGCCCGACGACCTGCAGTTTGCCGGCACCCAGTTCGACTTCGTCGCCGACGGCGCGCTTCAAGGTGGTGGACACCGCGATCTCGTTGGGCTCGGTCGGTGCACGCCCCGAGATGATCGGCGGCATCGCGGATTTGGGTATGCCGTAGATGTTCACGTTCTGCGGTGACTCGCCGTCCTGCAGGATGGTGTTGCCGTACACCACCGGCAACGCCGCTTCGACGCCGTCGATCCGGGCGACGTCGCCGGCCTCATCCTTGGGGAATCGTGACGAGCCCATGAACGGACCGGCCGCGGCGGTCTGGATCAAATAGTTGTCGATATTGAGTGAATCGACCACGTTCTCCGCCTCGACCCGGAAGCCGTGGGTCAGGCCGGCCAGGACAAGCGTCAGCGCGAAGACCAACCCGGTGCCGACGGCGGCGACGATGAAGCGGCGCAGGCGCCACTGCAGATCGCGGAACGCGGTGATTAGCATCCGCACGCGCGCATGTTATCGCAGCGTGCGGCTGTGACCGCCATCTCGGCAGGCAGACCGGGCCCGCTATCAAAAATTTGGAAATCCAGGCCAGTGGGTCGCATTTCGGCTACAAATACACACACGCCCGTTAAAGTGGGGCAGCTCACGCCCAGGGAGGGGGTCAGCTGATGAATTTTGCTGCCCTGCCACCGGAGATCAATTCGCTACGGCTCTACACCGGCCCGGGCTCCGCGCCGATGCGGGCGGCCGCCGCGGCCTGGGGCGGACTGTCCGCCGAACTGCACTCTGCGGTCATGTCCTATGAGTCGGTGATCGCCGAGTTGACCAGTCAGGCTTTCCTGGGGCCGGCGTCCGTGGCGATGATCCAAGCCGCGGGCCGGTATGCGGCCTGGATGACCGCCACCGCCGCGCAGGTCGACCAGACGACGGCGCAGGCCAACGCGGCGGCTGCGGCCTACGAGGCGGCGTTCAGTGCGACGGTGCCCCCCTCGTTGGTGACGGCCAACCGGGCCCAGTTGCAGGTGCTGATCGCCACCAACGCCCTGGGGCAGAACAGCGCGGCGATCGCCGCCAACGAGGCCGCCTACGCCGAGATGTGGGCGCAGGACGCCGCCGCGATGTACGCCTACGCCGGGGCGTCGGCGGCCGCGACCGGGCTGGCGCCGTTCCACCAGCCACCGCAGACCAGCAATCCGGCCGGGCCGGTCAGTCAGACCGCCGCGGTCGGGTTGGCCGAGGCCAACTCGTCGTCGTCGAACGTGCAGTCGCTGCTGGGCCAGCTGGCCTCGGGGATTTTCGGAACACCGAACAACTCCGTGCTGCAGGCGGGGGTGGCGGCCGCAGCCGGGCCGGCCCAGGGTCTGGAAGATCTGATCTCGCTGCCGAGCATCACCGACATTGCCGGGCTGAACGCCGTGTCGGCCATCGCGCTGGCGCTGTCTGCTGGAGCCTGGGTGGCAGCGGACAGCAGCACACGCGAGATCCTGTACGAGCAGGATCAGGTGCGGATCGTAGAGTACGAGATCCTGCACGCCATCGAACTGTTCTCGCCGTTGACCCCGTCGCGGCCGGACGGGTTCATACCGCCGGCCTCGGCCTTTCCGTCGGCGGCGCTGGGCGACGCGGTCTCGGCGGGGCGGCTCTCGGTGCCGATCAGTTGGGCGGCCAACGCCCCGGAGATCCGCAGTCTTTCCTACACAACGCCGCTGGCCGGACCGGGTGTCGGCGCCGTACCGGCCGCCTCGCTCAGCGGGGCCGGTACCGCGTTCAGTCAAATGGCCCTGGCGGGCATGGGTGGCAGCGCCTTGGCGGGTTCGGTCAGCCGCGGCCGCGGGGGCGTTGATGCTCCGGCGAACGTCCAGATGCCGCAGCGCGCGGCGGCCGGTTCTGCCGCTGATTCGCAGACCGGTGACGCCGACGGCGGGCCGGGGCCCTCGGTGATGGGCATCGCCGCGGAGATCCGGGAATTCGCCGAGCTGCGTGACCGCGGGCTGATCACCAACGACGAGTACAACGAGCAGAAGATGCGCCTGCTGGGCCGCTGATTGATCAGCTCAGTTGGGTGTCTCCGGGTTTTCGGGAGTCTCCCAGGTGTGTGGCAGCATCGGGACGATCGGGCCTGCGCCCGCAGCGTTGCCGCCCAACGCGGTCAATCCCGTTACAGCAGAGCCTGTTTCATGCCGCATGGTGCCAGGGAAGCCCATCTGGCCCGCCCCGTGTTCGCCGGCTACGGTAGCGGTGCTGTCAAGGTATTCGTAGCGGTTGCCGGGGTCCGTTAGGCCCTCGCGGTGCCGCCGCAGTCGGCGGCGTGCCTGACTCGCCGGCGCAGCAGCGGCGGCAGCGGCGGTGGGGGCAGCGGACCGCTGGGCCGCCGCGGGCGCGCCCACGCGCATCGTCGAAGTGGCTCCGAAGGTCGGGCCACCACCGACTGCGTACGGGAAGGCCATCGCCTCGACCCCGGTGATCGGCGGCGGCAGCACTGGTACACCGGCGGCCACCACCCCGGCCGGAGCCAGCGTCGGCGGGGCCATGGCCGGCGGAGCCGCCGCGGCAGGGGCCGGTGGGGCCGCCATAGCCGAGGGGGCGGCGGCCGGGGCGGGAGTCGGTGCGGTCGGGGCGGGGAGCGCCGCAGGAGCGGGAACGATACCCGCCAGACCGGCGAGGCCGGCGACACCGGCGAAACCGGCCAGCGGCGCGGTGGGGAACACCAGAGAGAGCATGGTCTCGGTCAGCGCCGTCACTGTCGGCGCCATCCCGAGGACGATCTCGCCCGCATAGTGCGGGGCGATCGTCATCAGCACCGGATCGCTGATCAGGCTGGTGATCGGATTATTGCTGGTTAGGTCGCCCTGGATGGCCTCGTTGATCTCGGCGATGCGGGTTGTCCACCAGCTCTCCTGGTAGATGTTGCCGAAGTCCTGGGTGGGTGCCTGGTCATTGCGGTGCTGGTGGTCGCGGTGCTGGGGGGTGTCGGGGTTGAGCACCGTGGGTGCTGTTGCCGCCGCCGGAGACGACGCCACCGCGGCACCGGCGACCGCCTGATAGGTCGACATCGTGGTGGCCGCCTGCACCCACATCCGGGTGTAGTCGGCCTCGTTGAGGGCGATCGGAATGGCGTTGACCCCGAAGAAGTTCGTGGCCTCCAGCACCGCGTGCAGGGTGTGATTAGCGGACAGTTCGGCCAGGGTCGGCATCGTCGCCAGCGCGGAGATGTAGGCGGTGGCCGCGGTCTGGTGTTGGGCGGCCAATGTCGTGCTGTCGACACTGGCCTGCGTCAGCCAGGCCAGATACGGCACGTTCGCCGCCACATAGGATTCCGCGCTGGGACCCTGCCAGGATCCCGACTGCACCGTCGAGAGCATCGTGGAGAGTTCCTGCGCCACCGCGGTGTATTCGGTGCTCAACGCTCCCCATACGCCGGCAGCCGCCAGCAGCGGTCCGGCGCCGGGACCGCTACTCAGCAACGCCGAATAGACCTCCGGTGGTGATGCCATCCAGATGGGCTCTGTCATTGCCGCCTTCCCGCCGCCCGAATGTACGGAGCCTACATCCTCAAATCCAGATTATTTGCTGGAAGATTCCTAGGAATACGGTGATATGAACGGATATATCCCGCATTTAGCGGATCGATTGTCACTCGTCGACGGGCGCGCGCACCAGGAAGCCGCTCATGATCAGACTGCGGGTCAGCTCGACCTGCTGGGCGGTGGTAAGTCCAGGCAGGTCGCCGACCCGGAACGGACCGGTGTCCTCCGACAGGAACCGCATCGCGGCCTCATGGTCCCGGCGGGCACTGACCACCAGCTGGGCGAACTGCAGGCCGACGGCATCGGCCGTCGCGGTCACCCGGGAGTACAGCGGCTGCTGCTTGCGCACCAGCGTGTCGGCGTCGATCCCGACGGTGTCGCAGACCTGTCCAACGACCGGGCAGCGGCCGCGACGCACCAGGAAGTCCTGCATGACCCCGAGCCCTTCCGCGACGGCGGCCGGTTCCGCGATGGCGGTGAGTCCGTCCTGGATCAGTGCGCCCAGGCTCGCCCGCACCTGCGGGTGGTCCAGGTGTCGGGCGGGCAGGCGGGTGTGCACGACGTCATCGCGCAGACTCAGCATGTGCAGCGTGTGGGTCAGCAGCGTAAGCACGGTCGGCACGTGGATACCGACGGTCAGGTGCACCGACGGCGCTGACGTCGTCTCGGCGGAGTGCACCCGACCTCGGGGCAGGTACAGGGTGTCGCCAGCCGCCAGGTGCAAACTGGTCGGTTCGCTCAGGCCGGCCGGATCGACCTCATGCATCTGCTGCATCAGGTGCGGCGGCACCGGATCGTCGCCGTAGAAACTCCACGTCTTGGCGCCCTCGATCTGCAGCACCAGCACATCGTGATGGTCGTAGTGCGGGAGGAATCCCGTCGATCGCGGTGGGGTGATGTAGGCGTTGACGTGGGTCGGGAAGTTCAGCTCGACCTCGATCGAGTGGGTCAGCGTCGACATGGACCGCAGATACTTCTCGATGTTGTTGCAGATGATGGTGTAACCGCTGTCCAGTTCGGCGCGGACCCGGGCCAGGTTCAAGGTGCCGTCGGCCAGCGTGTAATCCGCCGGCTCCAGATGGTCGGCCCCACGCACCAGTCGCACCGCGGACGGCTCGGTACGCAGGGCCTCCAACAGCTGCTCGGCCACCGCCGGCCCGGCCAGCAGGCGCTCGAAGTAGTCGGTGCGGCCGCGGCTGATGTGGTGGGGCGCGGCGCCCCACAGCTCGTCGAGGAAGGTCTGCACCGTCACCGGCGTCAGCAACCAGGCCAGCCGGGACAATCCAGGGCCTTCGATCGCCGACACCGGCACACGGTACACCCAGTATCGAGGATAGTCGCGAGCTGATGGCCGCGGAGTATGTGCGGAGATTAGCGATCCTCCAGCCCGCACTTGCACAAGCCCCCCGCGGTAACTATCCGTAGTTGTGGATCAACACCCGGCTGGATAAGTTCGGTGGATGTCCGTTCCCCGCATTGCCAGCCAGATCCCTCGCTCACCTCGCCGCATGGTCGACCGTGCGGTCGGGGCCGGATCGGCAGTGGGGACGTTCCTGGCGCTCGGGCTCAGCCCGCTCGTCGCCGCGCCGGCCCGCGCAGACTTCGACGATCTCTTCTCGTTCGACCAACTCTTCGATGCCAGTGCTATGGCCGACCCGGGGTCCGCAGCGGCGGACGCGCTGGACCTGTCCCAAGTGGGCACCGACCTCTACACCTGGACGTCGGTGGCCGAGGTTGTCTTCGCCGGGCTGATTCAGAATCAGCTCTACGCCACCGTCCACGATCTGGGCACCCTGTGGATCATGGGCCCCGGCGTCGTACTGGACCCAATCATCAACCCGCTGTTCGCCTTCGATGGTGCCTGCGGCCTGATCTGCAACGGCGTCAACGGAACCATCGACAACCCCGACGGCGGTGACGGGGGCTGGCTGTTCGGCGACGGCGGCAACGGCTACGGCGCGGGCAGCGACGAGAACATCGCCGCGGGCGTGGTCGGTGGCCACGGTGGCGATGCCGGGATGGTCGGTAACGGCGGTTGGGGCGGCGACGGCGGCGCCAGCGCGGACGGCGGTGTCGGCGGTGTCGGCGGCTGGCTGATGGGCAACGGCGGCGAAGGCGGCTGGGGGGGCGACGGGCTGGACAGCCTCTCGGGCCCCGCGGGCGACGGCGGTGACGGTGGGCTCGGCGGCGACGCCATCTCGCTGTTCGGTGCCGGTGGCCGCGGCGGCGACGGCGGTGACGGCGGCTGGGGCAACGGTGGTGGTGATGGCGGCCACGGCGGCAACGCCGGTGACGGCGGCAACGCGGTGGCCGGTTTCGGCGGACCCGGCGGCTCGGGCGGCTACGGCGGCAACGGCGGCGCCGGCACCATCGAGCATCACGCCGGCGGCGACGGGGGCGATGGCGGTGCGGCCGGTAACGCCGGAGACCTGGTGTTCATGGGCAACGCGGGGCCGGCCGGCTTCAGCGCCCCGGGCGGTAACGGCGGCGACGGCCTGGCCGGTTCGCTGGACGGCAACGGTGGTAACGGCGGCCACGGTGGTGACGGAGGTTCCGGCGGCTACGGCGGCGTCCCCAGCCACGGCCGGGTCGCCGGCGCCGGCGGCAACGGCGGGGCGGCGGGTTCGTGGGCCGCGACCGCGGGTAACGGTGGCGACGGTGGTGATGGCGGCCAGGGCATGCTCGGCCACCCGAACAGCGGCGAGAG
>JBDTEP010000070.1:0-5977 GCA_039922455.1 Mycobacterium sp.
GCCGCCCTGGGCCCCAATGACACCGTGTACTGCCTGACCCCGTTGCACCACGAGTCCGGGCTGCTGGTCAGCCTCGGCGGGGCCGTGGTCGGCGGGGCCCGCATTGCGCTCTCCCGGGGCTTGCACCCGGACCGGTTCGTCGCCGAGGTGCGCCAGTACGGGGTCACCGTGGTGTCCTACACCTGGGCGATGTTGAGCGAAGTCATCGACGACCCGGACTTGGTGTTGCAGGGCAACCATCCGGTGCGGCTGTTCATCGGCTCCGGGATGCCGACCGGGCTCTGGAACCGGGTGACCGAGGCGTTCGCGCCGGCCCACGTCGTCGAGTTCTTCGCCACCACCGACGGCCAGGCGGTGCTGGCCAACGTGTCCGGCGCCAAGGTCGGCAGCAAGGGACGCCCGCTGCCCGGCGCGGTGGAGGTGGAACTGGCCGCCTACGACCCCGACCAAGACCTGATTTTGGAAGACGACCGGGGCTTCGTGCGGATCGCCGAGACCAACGAGGTCGGGGTGCTGCTGGCCAAACCCCGCGGTCCGATTGACCCGTCGGCGTCGGTCAAGCGCGGGGTGTTTGCGCCGGCCGATACCTGGATCTCTACCGAATATCTGTTCCGGCGGGACGCCGACGGCGACTACTGGCTGGTCGGTGGGCGCGATTCGAGCATCCACACCGGCCGCGGCATGGCCTATCCGGTGCTGATCAACGACGCGCTGGGGATAGTCACCGGCGTCGACCTGGCGGTGACGTATCGGGTGCCGGCGGGTGCCCCGGATGTCCCGGACATCGTCGTGTCGGCGGTGACGGTGCGTCCGGGTGCGACGGTAACCGCCGCGGACCTCGGTGAGGCGGTGGCCGCGATGCCCGTCGGTGCCGGGCCGGATGTCGTCCACGTCGTGCCGGAGTTGCCGCTGAGCGGTGTCTACCGTCCAACGCTGGGTGAGCTGCGCGAGGACGGGCTGCCCAAAGCCGGCCGTAACGCCTGGTACTTCGACGCTGCCAGCGGACAGTTCAAGCGGTTGACCGCCGCGGTGCGTGCCGAACTGGCAGGTGGGCACCGGTGATCGACGAGGCACTGTTGGCCATCCTGGTCTGCCCGGCCGATCGCGGCCCGCTGCTGCTGGTGAAGCGCTCGGGGGCCTCCGGCGACAGCGTGCTGTACAACCCGCGGCTGCATCGCGCCTACCGCATCGAGGACGGCATTCCGGTGCTGCTGGTCGACGAGGCGACCGCGGTCGACGACGACGAGCATGCCCGCCTTACCGCGCAGGCTGGTCCGGCAGATCCCCGGTGAGATAACGCTGCAGGGTCGGGGCGATGGTTGCCACGATCTGTTCGGCCGGTAGTGAGGCGAGCGGTTCCAGCCCGACGATGTAGCGGGCGACCACGATGCCCATCAGTTGGCTCGCGGCGAACTCGGCTCGCAAGACTCCGGTTCCGGCCGGCTGGTCGATCCGGTGGGCCAGTTCGGCGACCATGATGTCGCGGAAGAAGGTACGGGCTAGGGGCACTTCGGTTCCGGTCAGCATGGAGCGCAGTGCCGCGACCAAACCGGTACCGGTCACCGAATCCCACAGTGGCAACAGCAACTCCGGCAGGGTGCGGCCGAGTTGCTCGACGGGGGTTTCCCGTAGGGGGCCCAGGACGACCATCGGGTCGATCGGCAGTCTGGTTGCGGCGGCGAACAGTTGCTGTTTGGTGCCGTAGTAGTGGTGCACCAGTGCGGCATCGACGCCGGCGTCAGCGGCCACCGCCCGGACCGAGGTGTTACCAAACCCGTTGCGGGCGAACAACTCCCGAGCGGCATCTAGAATCCGGGCCCGGGTGTCGGAGGCGCCGGACGGGCGGCCCGGCCGCCGGACGGCCGACATCACGCCGTCCGGCGCCGCAGCGTAACCGCGGCCAGGCACAGTGTCGCGACCGTAAAGCCCAGCACGATGACGATGTCGCGTACCGCGATGCCGGTCAGCCCCGGATGTGCGCCCACCTGCTGAACCGCTTCCAGCGCATAGCTGGCCGGCATCGCATTGCTGATCCACTGCAACCACTCCGGCATCACCGCGCGTGGCACGATGATGCCGGCCAGCAGCAGCTGCGGCACCATCACCACCGGAATGAACTGCACGGCCTGAAACTCAGTGCGGGCAAACGCGCTGCACAGCAGGCCAAGCGCAACACCCAGTACGGCGTTGACGATGGCGATCGCGAATACCCACGCCGGACTGCCCGCGGTGTCGAACCCCAGCAGCCAGAACGCGACCACGCACGCCAGGATGGCCTGCGCGGCCGCCGCGATCGAGAACGCCGTCCCATAGGCGGCGAGCAGGTCGAGCCGGCGCAGCGGGGTGGTCAGGATGCGCTCCAGCGTTCCCGACGCCCGTTCGCGTTGCATCGTGATCGAGGTGATCACGAACATCAGGAACAGTGGGAACAGGCCCAGCAGAATCAGGCAGGCGTTGTTGAACGGCGACGGTGCGCCCGGCGGGTGCGCGACGTGCTGGAACATGAAATACATCAGGGTGATGACCAGGCTGGGCACCAGCAGGATCATCGCTACGCTGCGGTGGTCGCCGGCCAGCTGCCGCAGAATCCGCAGCGTAGTGGCCAAAAACGGCCTCAGCTGCAGCGGCCCGGTCAGCCGGTTCGGGGCGCGGTGGTGCGCCGGATGACGGACAGGAACGCTTCCTCCATCGACGTACATCCGGTGTCCTCTCGTAGTCGTCTCGGCGAGGTGCGCGCCAGCAGTCGGCCCTGGCGCATCAGCAACAGATCGCCGCAATGGTCGGCTTCGTCCATCACATGGCTGGACACCAGTAGCGTGATGCCGCGCCGGGACAGGGCCGCAAACTGCTCCCAGAGTTCAGCCCGCAACACCGGGTCCAGGCCGATGGTCGGCTCGTCGAGCACCAGCAGGTCCGGCTGGCCGACCAGCGCGCAGGCCAGCGAGACCCGGGCGCGCTGTCCGCCGGACAGGTTGGCGCAGTAGTCGCCGCGGTGGCGCCGCAGATCCACCGCGTCGACCGCATCGTCGGCGGCTTGGGCGTCGACCCCGGCGAGCGCCGCGAAATACCGGACGTTGTCGACAGCCCGCAGGTCGTCGTAGATCGTCGGTTGCTGGGGCATGTAGCCGACCCGGTGGCGCAGCGAGGCCGAGCCGGCCGGGCTGCCCAGCACGTCTACCGTCCCGCCGGTGATGATCTGGGTGCCCACGATGCAGCGCATCAGGGTGGTCTTTCCACAGCCGGACGGGCCGAGTAGGCCGGTGATCGCACCGCGGGCGATTCGAACCGAGAAGTCCTGCAACACCGGACGCTTGCCGCGGACCACCCGGAGGTGGTCGATGGCGACGGCCGCGGTGGCGCGTGGCCCCGATAATTCATCGTTGGATGAAATCATCATGCGGTGAATATTCTGCCGATCGGCCGCTTTGTCAAGGGTGTCCTTCCTGGGGACGCGCGGCTGGCGTGAGAATAGGGTTGGGTCGCCCCACCAGCATCATCAGCCCCAGTTCGCGGTCGAGATTGCGTGTAGGGCTGCGCCCTTCGCGGAGCCGCGACCCTAGACGCAATCTCAACGGCGGTCTGGCTGGCTGTCGCCGATTTTCCGGCCAACAGGGGGTGCGGCACAATCGGGGCGATGACTGTCGCCCGGCTTGCGGTGGATCCGCTCGCGGCCGCCCACCTGCTGCTCGGCGCCACCGTCACCGCCCGCGGGGTGTGCGCGACCGTCGTCGAGGTGGAGGCGTACGGCGGGGTGCCGGACGGCCCCTGGCCGGACCGAGCGGCGCATTCCTACCGCGGGCCCACCGGGCGCAACACGGTGATGTTCGGCCCGCCCGGGCACCTGTACACCTACCGCAGCTACGGGATGCACATCTGCGCCAATGTGGCCTGCGGCCCAGACGGGACGGCGGCGGCGGTGCTGCTGCGGGCGGCGGTGATCGACGACGGGGTGCAGCTGGCCCGGTCTCGCCGCGGTGACGCGGTACCGGACGCGGCCTTGGCCCGCGGCCCGGGAAATCTTTGCGCTGCCCTAGGAATTACCATGGAGGACAACGGGATTGACCTCTTCAACGCGAGCAGCCCGGTGCGGCTACGGCTCGGCGAACCATCGCCGGCGCAGGCCGGACCACGGGTCGGTGTGAGCCAGGCCGCCGACCGGCCGTGGCGGCTGTGGGTGCCCGGCAGACCCGAAGTATCGGCTTACCGACGCAGCCCACGGGCACCGGCGCCCGGCGCCGGCGACTGATCCGGGAAAATCAACCCATGCCGACGACGATTCTCGATGAGCTGAGCTGGCGCGGGCTGATTGCCCAATCCACCGACCTTGACGCACTGACCGCCGAAGTGACGGGCGGGCCCATCACCGTCTATGCCGGTTTCGACCCGACCGCCCCCAGTCTGCACGCCGGAAACCTGGTGCCATTGCTGGCGCTACGGCGCTTCCAGCGTGCCGGGCACCGGCCCATCGTGCTGGCCGGCGGCGCCACCGGACTGATCGGGGACCCCCGCGAGACCGGCGAACGCGCCATGAACACCGCCGACACCGTGGCGGACTGGGCCGAGCGAATCCGCGGTCAGCTGGAGCGCTTTGTTGACTTTGACGACAGCCCGACCGGCGCGGTGGTGGTGAACAACCTGGACTGGACCGCGCCGCTGTCGGCGGTGGAGTTCCTGCGTGACGTCGGCAAGCACTTCTCGGTCAACGTGATGCTCGACCGCGACACTATCCGGCGGCGTCTGGACAGTGAAGGGATCTCCTACACCGAGTTCAGCTACATGCTGCTGCAGGCCAACGACTACGTGCAGCTGCACCAACAGCACGGCTGCACGCTGCAGATCGGTGGGTCCGACCAGTGGGGAAACATCATCGCCGGCGTCCGGCTGGTCCGCCAGAAGCTGGGCGCGACCGTGCACGCGTTGACGGTCCCGCTGGTGACCGCGGCCGACGGCACCAAATTCGGCAAGTCCACCGGCGGCGGCAGTCTCTGGCTCGATCCGGAGTTGACCAGCCCGTATGCCTGGTACCAGTACTTCTTCAACACCGCTGACGCCGACGTGATCCGCTATCTGCGCTGGTTCACCTTCCTGTCCGCCGATGAGCTGGGGGAGCTCGAGGAGTCGACGGCCGCCCGACCGCATGAGCGAGCCGCTCAGCGCCGGCTGGCCAGGGAGTTCACCACGCTGGTGCACGGCGAGCAGGCCACTGCGGCCGTCGAGCTGGCCAGCGGGGCCCTGTTCGGCCGCGGTGAGCTGTCCCAGCTGGACGAACGCACCCTGACCGCGGCCCTGCAGGAGACATCGGTGGCCGCGCTGCCCCCCGGCGCCCCGGACGGCATCGTCGACCTGCTGGTGGCCACCGGCCTGTCGGCCAGTAGGGGCGCCGCCCGCCGCACGATCGGCGAGGGCGGCGTCTCGGTGAACAACGTCCGCGTCGACAGCGAGGAGTGGACGCCACAGCCCGACGACTTCCTGCATGGTCGATGGCTGGTGCTGCGCCGCGGTAAACGAAACGTGGCCGGCATAGAACGGGTCTAGCGCGGTCGGCCGGCGGCCCCGTGAGTTGATCTTGAACGGCGCCGAAAACCTCTGCTAGCAGCGGATTTGACTCCCAGTTTCACCTCGCGTAACTTAATCCAAGTCGCAGCGACCAGGCCAAGCCGGGTCAGCGCGACAAGCCCGCGGAATCGCAGAGATTCGCAAGAGATTTCGGGGGCTATCCATTTGTCCGCAATGCCAATGCGCGGCTTTTAGCCGCGGGTTGACTGCGCGCCCGGGTGGGACGTGTTGTTTGAGAACTCAATAGTGTGTTTGGTGGTTTTATTTATTGTTGTTTTTGCCATGCCTTCGGCACCCCGTGTTGGGGGTGTGGCGGTTTTTATGTCAGTTTTTGAGACTGATGTTTTCAGGATATTTCTGAACGTTTTTTGTTTGGAGAGTTTGATCCTGGCTCAGGACGAACGCTGGCGGCGTGCTTAAC
>JBDTEP010000071.1:0-20372 GCA_039922455.1 Mycobacterium sp.
GCGCCGCGGCCAGCCCGGCCGCGAGGTCAGCCGGGTCGATGCCCGGGGGCAGCGGCACCGACAGCGCGGTTCCGGAGACTGTTTCGACACCGAGCTCTGACACGATTAGTAAATGTAGCCTAACCTATTAACCGGTCGACGCTCCGCCCCGCTTCAAGCGCGGCACAAAGCCTGTCGCCGCCCCCGGCCGGCACGCAATCTCTATCCGGGAAAACGCTTTAAAAGGCTGCCAGCAGGGCAACCCGCGCTTTCACACGGAGGCGCGCGAACATGGAGTTGCGTTGTCGCTCCATTTCTGCGGTCATCCTCTTGCCCAGATCCTCCAACTCCGAGTCGCTCAGGTCGATCGGCGCCGGTGGGGGCACCAGGTCGCGCTCCTCTTCGTCGGCGTGCGCCTCCAAGACAGTGAGGAAAGAGTCCCACTCATCCACATGGTGAGGTGAGCTGGCCGGTGTCCGCAACGCGACCGCGAGTTGGTCGTAGATCTGCCGGTGCTCTGCGTGCGCAATCGCGATCAGCTGGCTGACCGCCGCTAGGGCCGGGTAGTAGATGTCGTGCTCGATGCGCATGTGGATGGTGAACTCCTGCAGCAGTTCGTCGAGGATCTCCTGCCGCTCGGCCGATCCGACCGGAGCAGCCTTGAACCTGCGACCCAACTCTCGCAGCACGTCGTGGTGATCTCTCAAAACGTCATAGGCGTTGCTCACTGCGCGACCTCCTTTGCGTGCGAGATTCCAGGGCATTGCAGTGCTTTCGGATCCAAGTATTTCTCCCGGTCCGCGCCGAGTGGCGTCGGCGCTCCGTCACGCAGCTCGACCATCCCGTCGCGCACTCGGGCCCGGTAGCAGGGCAGTGGTGCGGCGGCCGGCCCCCGCACCACTTCGCCGGTCCGCACATCGAACTGCGAGCCGTGCCAGGGGCACACGACCCGGCCGCGGTCGACCCAGCCGTCCTCCATCGGTGCCGCCAGGTGCGGGCACAGACCCGCGAACGCCGACACATTGTCGCCGTCTCGGCACAGCACCACTCCCACGCCGTCGACGTCGACGCGCTTGAGCCTCTTGTCGGCAGGCAGTTCCGCCTCCGGAAGAACCGGCGTCCAGTCGTCGATGCGCAGCCGCTCGCCGGACTGATCCGTGCCGATCCCCGACCCGAACACCAGCGCACCACCCAAAAAGCCGCTGCCGGCGGTGATGCCGTAGCCGACTGCGCTGGTCACAATGCCGCGCAGGTGACGCCCACGGCGCCGATCTCGCCAGGACTGGATGTACAGACCCGTCGCGACGAGGTTCAGCACGCCGTGGACCAGGCCGATCCGCCGATCCTTCTCGTGGGTGTGCTGCCAGTCGGCCACGCCGGTGGCCGCGGAGGCCAAGTTGGCCAGGATCCCGAGACCCAGCGCGCGTTCGGCGATTCGGGACGCATCGAGCATCTCGGTCGTCGACTTGCCGGGCAACAGGTTCAGCGCATCCAGGGCCACCGTGGTTCCGATGGCACCACTGGTCAGCGATGCTAACGGCGGGTGCACCGGATGCCCAAGCCAGACGCCGTTCAAGAAGTTGGTCACCCGGTTCCGTGCACCCCCGAATGCGTTGAACCCGAAGCTCAGCACATTCTCCAGCCGGTAGCTCGGCCGATCCATCCACTCTTGTCGCCCGAGAAAGTCCAGCACCCGCCCGCCGACTCCATGCGCCCGACCCTCGGTGCGTCGTGTCCGTTGAACTGCCACCCCTCGGCCCTCCATCTGACTCATGGCTGCGCCTTGTTCGCCGTAGCATCGACGGGGATATGTCCGCGATTGCGGATCACAACAACAACGGGGCGCGATATTGCTAATCGGCCACAACCGCCACTGCCGACATTCGGGCTCTACTCAGCCGACCGATCTGAAATCGGCTCTGTCACAATTGCTTTAATGATACCAGATGTGCTTTGTCGACCTTGAACAGCGGATTCATATCGCACAACCAACGTTGCTATAAACCGCGGATGGGCACCAACCTGGAGTTGGTTATACGGATTTTGTCCGCCTGGGGCGGGACGCAGACCCGGTGACGCCGACCACTGCGGCCGGCCCGTGGTGATGTGTTACGGGCGTTCACAAATCGGTATCGGTCCACAACGGTTGGCAACGACCCCACCCGTATGGAATATAGAGCCATGCTAAATATTCGAAGGCGCGGGCGGGTACGGCGGGCCCGACTGTCGTCGCCCAACCGCACGGGAACGGCGGGCCCGACGGCATCTGCGGCAGCTGGGACAGCGGTCGCGGATGGTTCAGCGGCTGACCCGCCGCGAACCCGCCGCGAACCATCCAGTCCGGGCACTACCCGAGCAACGACCGCACCACCGCGTCGGCCAGCAACCGCCCGCGATCGGTCAGCACCAGCCGTTCGCCGTCGGTGCGCAGCAGGCCGTCGCTGACGGCGGTCGCAGCGCGCTCCCGCTCGTCGGGATTCAGAATCGCCAGCGCCAACCCCTCGCGCATCCGCAGCCGCAGCATCACGTCCTCGGTGTGCCGGTCGGCCTCGGAGAGCTCCTCAAAACCCGCGACCGGCAGCGTCAGCTGCCCCAGGATTTGCGCATAAGCATTGGGGTGCTTGATATTCCAATAGCGCAGGGTGCCGTCGTAGCTGTGCGCCCCCGGCCCTGCGCCCCACCACCGGCCACCACCCCAGTAACCCAGATTGTGCCGGCACATCGCGCCGGGCCGGCTCCAGTTGGACACCTCGTACCAGTCCATCCCCGCAGCGCGCAGTGCAGTGTCGACCAACTCGTAGCGATGCGCCAGCACATCGTTGTCGGGGGCGGGCAATTCCCCGCGCCGCACCCGCCGCGCCAGCGCGGTGCCGTCCTCCACGATCAGGCTGTAGGCCGAGACGTGATCGGCGCCCGCCTCGAGCGCGGCACCCACCGAGCGGACCAGGTCGTCGTCGGTCTCACCGGGGGTGCCGTAGATCAGGTCGATGTTGAGGTGTTCGAAGCCCGCGGCGATTGCCTCCCGGGCGGCGGCCACCGGGCGTCCCGGCGAGTGCACCCGGTCCAGGGTGGCCAGCACCCGCGGCGACACCGACTGCATTCCCAGCGACACCCGGGTGTAGCCGGCGGCAAGGATCGTGTCGAAGAACTCCGGCGACGTCGATTCCGGATTGGCCTCGGTGGTGACCTCGGCGTCGGCGGCCAACCCGAAGTGCTCGCGCACATGGTCGAGCACCTGCGCCAGGCGCGCACCCCCCAGCAGCGACGGTGTTCCGCCGCCGACGAACACGGTGTCGACGCGCGGGGCGCCCAGCCGGGCGGCGGCTAACTCCAACTCCCGAGCCAGTGCCGCAACCCAGGCATCGGGGTTGGTGCCGCCCAATTCCGCCGGGGTGTAGGTGTTGAAGTCGCAGTAGCCGCACCGGGTCAGACAGAACGGCACATGCACATACAGCCCAAACGGGCCCGGCGAGACGGACTGGACATCGGGCAGCGCTACCGCAGCGGGGGTGAGCGTCATAGGACCCGATCATCCCACGGGGCGCCGGGCGGCGCCGTCGGCGTCAGGCGTCAGGCGTCAGGAGTCAGGCGTCAGGCGTCAGTAAGCCTGAACACCCGGCCCGTCGACGTCCTCGAACAATGCCGTCAGATAGTGGGTCAGCGATCCGACGGGGGCCGCCCCGGCGCCGGTCGTGGCGACGGCGCTGCGCGATACGCAGGCCGGCCACGCCCCGGGACCCTCGCTGGCCATGATGCGCTTGGCGACCGCGATCTGCTGTGGCGCACTGGCTTGCGAGGGCAACCCGACCCCACCGTTGGCGTCCCAGGTCGCAGCGCTGATCTGCAGGCCACCGTAGTCACCGTTGCCGGTATCGGCCGCCCAGTTCCCACCGGATTCGCACTTGGCGATGGCTTCCCAGTTGATCGGGTCGGCGTGGGCCGCGCAGGTCAGTGCGGTAGCGCAGACCAGCAGCGCACCGGCTGCCAGCGTTGTGAATTTCCTCATACCAACTCCACCTTGCTGGCCAGCCAGCGACCGTCCACCTTGTCCATGGTCATCCGGATCCGGCTGCGGTCGATCACCGGTTCGGGGTTGTCGGCATTGCGCACCGCCTGGGTGACCAGCAGCACCACCACGGCGTGATTCCGGTTGGCGGATTTGACCACCGCTTCGGCGACGTGTCCGCGAGCGGTCGCCTTGTTGTCGATCAGCAGTTGGCGGATCTTCGCACCGGAGCGGGTGTGCATTCCGTTGAACTCACCGGTCGACCCCTCGGCGATGTCGGCCAGGTTCCGGTCGACGTCGTCGGCGTCAATGTTGGTCAGCCGCAACACATATGCTTCGGCGACCTCAAGGGCCTCCACGCCGGCGAGATGGGTCTGATAGTGCGCAGCGGCCAGCCAGCCGCCGCAACCCACGGCGGCCACCAGCGTCACGATCGCCAACCAACGCCGGGCCCGAGCACGTCCATTGGCCCGCGGTGGGGGTTCATATACCGGCGGCGGCTCCCACACCGGCTCCCACCCGAAGTCGACGACACTCAACTGACCCACCCACCTTCTGATCCACTGTCACGTGCGGTTGCGGTCCATCCGCTCCCGGACCGTCCTGATCCGCCCCCGCCCGACCACATCGCAGTCGAGCCCCCAATGAGTTTCGCTCACGCTGATCACAACTTTGCGCCGGTAAGGAAGATTTTCGGCATCCATGGCATAATCGGCCGCGTGACCGCCGCCTACTGCACCGAATCTGGGGTTGCCCTGGTGGCTCGGCGGCACATCGATTTCAAGCGCGTTTGCAGCTGCTGCTGTCTGCCTTGACGTCGTAGAACCGCCCACCTGATCTTTTCCCAGCTGGCCGCCGGATCTGCGCTGCCGGCGACAGCCACCGGTGTTCGCGTTCAATCCCGCCGGCTCCTTTCTGAAGGAGATTCGATGACCCCCACCCCGACTGCGTCCGGTACAGCCCGTGCAACCAAGCAGCGCAGTGAGGCCCAGTGGGCCCTGGGTGAGAACGAGCCGCAGAACAGCAACGAGCAGTTCAAGTTGGACGACCCGGCGCTGAACGTGCGGGCCCGGATCCTCGACGTCTACTCGAAACAGGGCTTCGACTCCATTGCCATGGACGATCTGCGCGGCCGGTTCCGCTGGATGGGCCTCTACACCCAGCGGGAGCAGGGCTACGACGGCACCTTCACCGGCGACGAGAACGCCGACCTGCTGGAGGCCAAGTACTTCATGATGCGGGTGCGCTGCGACGGCAAGGCGCTGCCGGCCGCTACGGTCCGTCTACTCGGTGAGATCTCCCGCGACTACGCCCGGAACACCGCCGACATCACCGACCGGCAGAACCTGCAGTACCACTGGATCGAGATCGAGAAGGTCCCGGAGATCTGGGACCGGCTGGCAGCCGCGGGCCTGCAGACCACCGAAGCCTGCGGCGACTGCCCGCGCGGCATGCTCGGCTCGCCGCTGGCCGGGGAGTCGCTCGACGAGGTACTCGACCCCTCCCCTGCGCTGGACGAGATCGTCCGCCGCTACGTCGGTAACCCGGACTTCGCCAACCTGCCGCGCAAGTACAAGACCGCGGTCTCCGGCCTGCAGGACGTCGCCCACGAGGTCAACGACATCTCGTTCATCGGCGTAGTCCACCCCGAGCACGGCCCCGGTCTGGACCTGTGGGTCGGCGGCGGGCTGTCCACCAACCCGATGCTCGCCCAACGGCTCGGCGCCTGGGTGCCACTGGACGAGGTGCCGGATGTCTGGGAGGCCGTGACCTCGCTGTTCCGTGACTACGGCTACCGCCGGCTGCGCTCTAAGGCCCGGCTGAAGTTCCTGCTCAAGGACTGGGGCGCCGAAAAATTCCGGGAGGTACTCGAGACCGAGTACCTCAAGCGGCCACTGATCGACGGCCCGGCGCCCGAGCAGCCGACCGCCACTGTCGACCACGTCGGGGTGCAACGCACCAAGAACGGCCTCAACGCGGTTGGGGTGGCTCCGATCTCCGGCCGGGTCAACGGCGAGATTCTGGTCAAAGTCGCCGAGCTGATGGAGCAGGTCGGCTCGGACCGGGCCCGGCTCACCCCGTACCAGAAGCTGATCATCCTCGACGTTCCGGACGAGAAGCTGGACTGGCTGACCGCCGAACTGGATGTACTCGGGCTGCCGGCCAACCCGTCGCCGTGGCGGCGCAACCTGATGGCCTGCACCGGGTTGGAGTTCTGCAAGCTGTCGTTCGTCGAGACCCGGGTGCGCGCCCAGGGTCTGGTGCCGGAGCTCGAGCAGCGGCTCGACGACCTCAACGCGTTGCTGGACGTACCGGTCACCGTCAACATCAACGGTTGCCCGAACTCCTGTGCCCGAGTCCAGGTGGCCGACATCGGGTTCAAGGGCCAGATGATCGACGACGGCAATGGCAACTCTGTCCCGGGCTTTCAGGTGCACCTCGGCGGCAGCCTGGGCGCCGACAGCGGGTTCGGCCGGAAACTGCGGCAGCACAAGGTGTTCAACGACGAACTCACTGACTACATCGAGCGGGTGGTGCGCAACTTCATCAAGGGGCGCAACGCCGGCGAACGTTTCGCCCAGTGGGCGGTAAGGGCCGAGGAGGACGACCTGCGATGAGGGCGCACACCGAAGAGCAGCTGCGCGAATTCGCTGCGCGCGGTGCGGCCGAGCTCGACGGCGCCACCGCCACCGAGTTGCTGGAGTGGACCGACGCGAACTTCGGCGGGGTGCGTGGACCGCGTGGCGGCGCGACCTGCAACTACATAGTGGCCTCCAACATGGCCGACGCAGTGTTGGTGGACCTGGCTGCCAAGGTTCGTCCGGGTGTTCCGGTGCTGTTCCTGGACACCGGCTACCACTTCGCCGAGACCATCGGCACCCGGGATGCGGTGGAGGCGATGTACGACATCGCGTTGGTAAATGTCACCCCCGAGCAGACCGTGGTGGAGCAGGATGCCAGCCGCGGCAAGGACCTGTTCGCGTCCAACCCGGCACTCTGCTGCCAGCTGCGCAAGGTCGAACCGCTGGCCCGCACCCTGCGCGGATACTCGGCGTGGGTGACCGGGCTGCGCCGGGTGGAGGCGCCGACCCGCGCCAACGCCCCGCTGATCAGCTTCGACGAGCAGTTCAAGTTGGTGAAGATCAACGCCATCGCCGCCTGGACCGATGACGACATGGATGCCTACATCACCGCGAACAACGTGCTGGTCAACCCGCTGATCGACGAGGGCTATCCGTCGATCGGCTGCTCGCCGTGCACGATCAAACCGGCGGTCGGCGCCGATCCGCGCAGCGGACGCTGGGCAGGCAACACCAAGACCGAATGCGGGTTGCACGCCTCGTGACCACCCTGGTCTTGACCGCGCACGGCAGCCGGGATTCGCGTTCAGCTGCCAACACCCGTGCGATCGCCGGGCACCTACGCCGGGTGGCGCCGGAATACGCTGTGCAGGTGGCGTTCTGCGAACACAGCACCCCGAATCTGCGGGACATACTCGATAGCGGGATGACCGACTCGAGCCCCCAGGAAACCGTCGTCGTGCCCTTCCTGCTGGCCAGCGCCTACCACGCCCGCATCGACATCCCGACGGTGATAGCGCAGTCCGGGGTGGCGGTGCGGGTGGCACCGACCCTGGGCGAGGATGACCGGCTGGTGCAGGTTCTCGGTGAGCGGCTGAGCACCGCCGGGGCCTCCCGCTTCGACCCGGAGCTCGGTGTGGTGGTGGTCGCAGTGGGGTCCTCACACGAGGCCGCCAATGCGCGGACCGCCCGCGTCGCCATCCCGCTATCCCGCGGAACCCGTTGGGCCGGAGTGGAAGTGGCCTTCGCCACCCAGGGCCCTCAGCCATCGGTACCGGACGCCGTCGAGCGTCTCAAGTCCCGCGGGGCCACCAGGCTGATGATCGCCCCGTGGTTCCTGGCCCACGGCAGGATCACCGACGGGATCGCCGACTACGCTGCGCGCGCCGGGATTGCGATGGCGGAGCCACTCGGCGCGCACCGCCTGGTGGCCGCGACCGTGCTGGATCGGGTGGAGGCGGCGCTGGCCTCCGTCGACGTCGCAGCCTGAGCGTTCACTCGGCGAACAGCCGTTCCTTCTCCTTGGCGAACTCGGCGTCGGTCAGGACCCCCGTCCCGTGCAGGTCCATCAGTTCGCGCAGTTCGGTGGCGATGTCGACCTCCGGGACGCACGGTGCCCGCGTCGCCATGAGCCTGCGGGTGCCCCCCGCTACCGAACCGCGTTGATCGCGGTCCAAGCCCGCCAACGCCCGCAGCCCGGCCATACCCGCCAAGCCGGGCGAGAACGTGTCCGGCACGACCGTCGCGTCGGCCCGCGCAGCAACGGCGGGCGACGAGGCGGTAACCGGACGATCGGTGCCGGTCGCGCTCGCCCACGAGCTCGGGACCGACAACCCCGATAGTGGGATCGCCTGACCCATGCTGGCCAGAACCGGCACCGAGCCCGGCGCGGGTGAGCCGATCCACGGAAAGGGGATGCCGGCCTCTGCCAGCATGTCTCTCAGCACCGTTGCCCCGATGGCCCCGGGCAGGTCGATGGCGACCACGCCGAGCCCGTCGATGACCACCGCGCCGAACAGGCTCAGCCCCAGATGCAGGGGGATCAGCCCCAGCTCGATGACGGCATTGGTAGGCAGCTCGGCAAGCGGCGGGATCGGCGCCAGCACAGCGGCCGGCGCCAGCATGTCGGTAGCCGGTGCGGCGGTTGCGGGCAGACTCGACGACAGCTTCGTCAACACCTGCTGGACGGTGTTCGCCGCCGAGGTGCCGACGCCCCGGCCGACCTCGGCGGCCTCTTCGACCGACCCGATCGGGTTGGTGGTCTGCGGTGGCGGGGTGAACGGCCGCAGCACGGTGGCGGTGGCCGCGGCGCCGGCGTAGCCGTACATGGCCGTGGCGTCCTGCGCCCACATCATCGCGTAGGCCGCCTCGTTTGCCGCGATCGCCGGGGTGTTCTGGCCGAAGAAATTGGTTGCGATCAACACGAGCAGCTGGCTGCGGTTGGCGGCCACGACCGGCGGAGGGACGGTCATCGCGAATGCGGCGTCGTATGCGGCGACAGCGGCCTGCGCCTGCGCCGCGGTCTGCCCGGCCAACTCCGCGGCACCGTGCATCCAGGCTACGTAGGGCGTTGCAGCGGCCGTCATCGCGGTCACCGACGGGCCGGTCCACGTGGTGGCCAGCTCAGTCAGTATCGACCGCCAGCAGTCGGCGGACAGCTCCAATTCGGCGGCCAGTCCGGCCCATGCCGTCGCGGCGGCCAGCATCGGGCCCGCCCCGGGACCGCAGTACATCCGCGCAGAGTTGACCTCAGGCGGGTTCAGACCGAAATCCATTGCTGCTCAACTCCTTAAATCATCTCGACCATCGACCCTTGCCAGCAGTGGCGGGGTCAATGGCCGAGCAGGAGTCGCTTCTGTTCGGCGAATTCCGCGTCGGTGAGAATCCCGGCTCGATGAAGTTCGGCGAGCTCACGCAGCTCGGGGGCGATTCCGGTGACCGCTCCGCGGACCTGCCCGGGTACCCGGCGACGTGCCCCCGAGCCGGCCTTGCCGGCGCGGCCCCGACCCACACTCGCCAGTGCACCCGCAGCCAGACCGGCGGTCGCCAGCCCGCTAAATGAGAATCCGGGTTCGTCGCCGCCGAGGTCCGCGGCGCCATCGCCGGCACCGGCCAGGGCGGTCGTCGCGCTGACGAACTGGACCGGCGGCGGCGCCTTGGCGGTCCAGGACGGCGGCACCGACAGTCCGCCCAGGGGTGCAGCGTGCCCGACAGCGGCCGCCACCGGAGCCGCAACCGGAGCACCCACCAGTCCGGCGGAGAGCCCCCCAGCCATCGATGGACCGCCGGCGAGCAGGGCGGGGACGTCGAGTCCGATGAAGTCGATTCCGAACGAACCCGCCGAGTCGATCCCGAACGAGCCGGCCGAGTCGATGACGAACACCCCGAACAGCGTCGCGAGCAGGCTCGCGTAGGCGATCGACAAGGCCGGGTCGGCCGCGGCGGGCAGCGCCGTTTCGAGCGCCGTTGCCCCCGCCATGGCCGTGGCGGTGGCGTTTCCCGGGCCGGCCAGCCCCTGCAGGGCCGAGGACAACGCCGTGGAGGCCTTCTGAACCTGGCTACCGGCGGCTTGACCGACCGCCCCGGCCTGATTGGCGGACCCGGCCGGGTTGGTGATCTGCGGCGGTGGCTCGAACGGGGCCAGCGCGGTGGCACCGGCCGCGGCGGCCGCATAGCCGTACATCGCGATGACGTCCTGCGCCCACATCGCGCCGTAGGCAGCCTCGGTGGCCGCGATGGCCGGGGTGTTCTGGCCCAGCACGTTCCCCGAGACCAAAGATGCCAGTTGACTGCGGTTGGCCGCGATTGCCGGTGGCGGGATGGTGGTCGCGTATGCGGACTCGTAGGCGGCCGCGGCGCTTCGGGCCTGGCCCGCGGTCTGCTCGGCGTGCACCGCGGTGCCCTGCAGCCAGGTCACGTAGTGGGTGGCCGATGCCGCCATCACTGCGGACGACGGGCCGGTCCATTCGGCGGCCAACTCCGCGACCACCGATTCGTAGGCTGCGGCTGTCGACCCCAGTTCGGCCGCGAGGCCGTCCCAGGCCGACGCGGTAGCAATCAGTGGCCCCGAGCCGGGGCCGGTGTAGATCCGTGCTGAGTTCACCTCAGGGGGCAGTAGCCCAAAGTCCATTAGTTTCCAGCTCCTCTGCTGGCCGTGTCAGTACCCACAGTCAGCAGATCCGGAGTTCAGGTGTGTTCACAAGGCAGGCTCCTGGTCGATGGGGCAACTCACGCCGACCAGACTTCCCGGCACACCTAGACGATCATATTAGCAGTAAGATCACAGCAAAATTAACAGCATATTGCCAGCATGGCCGCATGAGGGGGCAGCGGCACCGGGATATTCCACCGATACCTATCGAAATCAATTCCGCTGCAGTGGAATTCGTGTGGTCGCTACGCCAGCGCGGATTCGTCCGCAGTGACTGGCACAGCAAGTGCTGGATGACCGCTAAGCGGCGGCACCCTGGTCGCCCGCACATAGACGGTGTCCCCCTCGACCAGGGCAAGCGCCTCGGCGTCACCACGAGTGATCTGCGCGATGAACGGCGCCTTGGTCGCAGCGTTGATCAGCTCCACCCGCACCTCGAAGCCCAGCACCACCACCCGTTCGACCACCGCGCGCACCACGTCGGAGGGACCCCCGTCGCCGACCACCGCCAGCTCCGGAGAGCGGCCGACCCGGATATCGTGCGGCCGCACCAGGGCGCCGTTTAGCGAGGACACCGCGCCGAGAAACGACATCACGAAGGCGTTTGCCGGGGCGTCGTACACCTCGGTCGGACTGCCCAGCTGCTCGATGCGCCCGGAGTTGAGCACGGCGATCCGGTCGGCGACATCCAACGCCTCGGCCTGGTCGTGGGTGACCAGCACCGTGGTGACGTGGACGTCCTCGTGCAAACGGCGCAGCCAGGCCCGCAGATCCTCCCGGACCTTGGCGTCCAATGCCCCGAACGGCTCGTCGAGCAGCAGCACCTGCGGGTCGACCGCAAGGGCTCGTGCCAAGGCCATCCGCTGCCGCTGCCCGCCGGACAGCTGGTTGGGGTAGCGGTTCTGAAAACCGCTGAGCCCCACCACTTCCAGTAGGTTGTCTACTTTTTCTTTGA
Source organism: Mycobacterium sp. (assembly GCA_039922455.1). Lineage (GTDB taxonomy): Bacteria > Actinomycetota > Actinomycetes > Mycobacteriales > Mycobacteriaceae > Mycobacterium. The sequence continues at coordinate 11,673 of JBDTEP010000071.1, forward strand.
TCTCGGCCTTGGGCCGCTTGCGGATCTTCAGTCCGAACGCCACATTGTCACGCACGGTCATGTGCTTGAACGCCGCGTAGTGCTGGAACACGAATCCGATGCCACGCCGCTGCGGCGGGATCCCGGTGACGTCGATGCCGTTGATCGTGACAGTCCCGCTGTCCGGATGGTCCAGGCCGGCGATCGCCCGCAGCAGCGTCGACTTGCCCGAGCCGCTGGGGCCCAGCAGTGCGGTGAGTGAACCGGACGGCACGGCGAAGTCGACGTTGTCCAGTGCGACGAAGTCGCCGTAGCGTTTATTGGCTCCGCGCACGGTGATCGCGTGGTTCATCTGTTCACCTTTCCCCGCCGCATGTCGAGCAGCATCTGAATGATCAACACCAGCACCGACACCGTCATCAGCAGTGTCGACAGGGCGTAGGCGCCGTATTCGGCGCCCCGGTTGTAGCGATCGGATACCAGCAGTGTCAGCGTCTGGGACTTGCCGGGCAAGTTGGACGACACGATCAGCACCGCGCCGTACTCGCCGAGGGTGCGCGCCACCGTCAGCACGATCCCGTACGTCAGCCCCCACCGGATCGACGGGAGGGTGATCCGCCAGAACGTCTGCCACCAAGTCGAACCCAGCGTCGCCGCCGCTTCCTCCATGTCGGTGCCCAGCTCGTGCAGCACTGGTTCGACTTCCCGGATCACGAACGGCAGGGTGACGAAGATACTGGCCAGCACGATGCCCGGCAGACCGAAGATGATCTTGAGGCCCCAGTCGTTCTCCACGAAGCCCAATAAGCCGCCCGACCCCCACAGCACGATCAGTGCCACACCGACGACCACCGGTGAGACCGCGAACGGCAGATCGATGACCGCCTGCAGCACTCCCTTGCCGCGGAACTTGTTGCGGGCCAGCACCAATGCCGTCGGAATGCCGAAGATGACGTTCAGCGGCACCACGATCGCCACCACCAGCAGCGACAGCTGCAGGGCCGAGATCGCCGCCGGGGTGGAGATGTAGGCGAAGAACTGGCCGAATCCGGGCGCAAAACTGCGCCACAGGATCAATGACACCGGCACCACCAGCAACAGTCCGATGTAGGCCAGGGCCACAAAGCGGAGCAGGTAGCGGACTTTGCGCGACGCTGTCACTGGGAGCGCTCCTGCCGCTTGATCACCCGCGCGCCCAGGATGCGCAGCGCAAGCAGCACCAGGAACGAAATTCCCAGCAGCACCAGGGAGATCGCCGCCGCTCCGGTCCGGTCGTCGTTCTCGATCAGGGTGCGAATCCACTGCGAGGACACCTCGGTCTTGCCGGGCACCGCACCGCCGATCAGCACCACCGAGCCGAACTCGCCGATCGCCCGGGAGAACGCCAGGCCCGCTCCGGTCAGCAGCGCCGGCATCAGCGACGGCAGCACCACCGTGCGAACGATGCTCAACCCGGAGGCCCCCAGCGACGCGGCGGCCTCCTCGACCTCCCGATCGATCTCCAGCAGCACCGGCTGCACGGCCCGCACCACGAACGGCAGGGTGACAAACGCCAGCGCCAGACCGACGCCCCATGCGGTGTGCTGAAGATGCAGGTGTACCGGGCTGGCCGGACCGTACAGCGCCAGCATCACCAGGCTGGCGACGATGGTGGGCAACGCGAACGGCAGGTCGATGATCACGTCGACGAGGCGCTTGCCGACGAAGTCGTCACGCACCAGCACCCAGGCGATCAGCAGGCCGAACACCAGGTTGACCACGGTAACGCCGGCTGCGATCGTCAATGTCACCCGGAAGGACTCCAGCGCGGCGTGCGAGGTGACCGCCAGCCAGAACGCCCGCCAGCCACCGCCGGCCGCCTGCCAGGCGATCGCGGCCATCGGCGCCAGCACGATCAGCGACAGCCACACCACCGCGGACCCCACCCGCAGCGAGACGCCTTCCCGGCGCAACCCCGAGTTCGTCGGCGGTCCGCCCTCTCCGGGACGAGTCGCCTCGGCGACCACGATCGCGGTCATCCGGTGGCCCGGGTGTAGATCTTGGTGACGGTGCCACTCTCCTTGTCGAACAGCCCGCTATCGACGATCTCCCACCCGCCGAGGTCGGCGATGGTCCAGAGCTTGTCCGGCGCCGGGAACTCGTCGCCGAATTCGGCGGCGACACCCGGATCGACCGGACGGAAGCCGGCCTGCGCCCACAGTCGCTGCGCGACGGCGGTGTACTGGAAGTTCTTGAACGCGGTGACGGTGTCGAGGTGCCTACTGGAAGTCACCACCGCCAGTGGGTTCTCGATCTTGAAGGTCTGCGGCGGGTTGACGTGCTCGACCGGCTTACCCTTGCGCTCGATCGCGATGGCCTCGTTCTCGTAGCTGATCAGCACGTCACCGCTGCCCTGCAGGAACACATCGGTGGCTTCCCGCCCCGAGCCCGGGCGCAGCTTGACGTGGTCGCTGACCAGCTTGTCGACGAAGTCCAGGCCGGCCTGCGGGTTCGTGCCGCCCCCGCTCTTGACGGCGTACGGGGCCAGCAGATTCCACTTGGCCGAGCCTGAGCTCAGCGGGCTGGGGCTGATCACCTCGATCCCGGGCTGCAGCAGGTCGTCCCAGTTTTTGATCTGTTTGGGATTGCCCTGCCGCACCACCAGGGTCACCACCGAACCGAACGGGATGCCCTTGGTGACATCGGCGCTCCAGTCGTCGGCGACCTTGCCGGCTTTCACCAGTCGGGTGACATCGGGTTCCACCGAGAAGTTCACGATGTCGGCGGGTTTGCCGTTGACCACTCCGCGGGACTGATCGCCCGAGGCGCCATAGGAAGTGACGATCTCCACCTCGGCGCCCGCCTCGGTGGCGTAGAACGCCGGGATCACCTTGCTCCAGCCGGGTTCGGGGACCGCGTAGGCCACCAGCGTCAGGGAGGTGTGGGCGTCGGACCGCTGGCCACCACCGACCAAGTCGCTGGGGCCGCCGCCGCACCCGGCGATCAGAACAGCGGCCAGCGCGAGGGCGGCGCCGCGTGTGACGGTGTGGAGCATTGGGGACCTTTCAGTGCAGCCTGAGACATTCGGTCCCGTCGCTATGCAAAGGTGCTTACCCCATTGATGACATACGGGAGATTACGACACCAGAGCGTCGACGGGAAGGAGTTCAGCGACAACAGTGCACGTCGGCCACAGCGGAATTCCCCACAGCAATAAGGGCCAAGACGTGGCACTCTGCATTGCCGGACGCTGCGAACATGCCGGGAAGCCTAACAGAAGCCTCGCGGGTCAGCGGGTCAGCAGCCAGCCGACGATCACGAACACGATCAAGCTGACCAGAATCAACGTCACCTGCGAACGCGGCATCAGCCCGCCCCGCCGTCCCTGTCATGCCGGACCCGCTCCAGTACCCGGATTCCCTCTCCCAGCGCAGTGTCCAGCACCACTGCCAGGCCGTAGGCCAGCACCAACACCACCGGCATCACCACGGCGGTCTGCACCACGAAACCCAGCCCGGACAGCCACAGCTCAACGCCGTCCCACCAGCTCAGGAAGCCAACCACCCCACCCACCCTAGCGGCCCGTCCGCACGAACCACGATGCGGCGGGTCAGGTAGACGCGCGACGAACCGCCAGAGATGATGTCGCCATGGTCCTGCACACGCCGCCGGGCGATGCACCCGACAAGACGGCACCGCAAGTCTCCGGCCAAGCCCCGGGCGTCCGCCGCGACGCCAGGGCGGCCCCGCCGCTGTCGGCCACCGCACCGGTTCCCTATACGGCGGCCCCGGGCCAATTCCGCAACCCGTTTCCTCCGATCGCCGACTACGCATTCCTGTCGGACTGTGAGAACACCTGTCTGATCTCGACGGCCGGCTCGGTGGAGTGGATGTGTGTACCGCGACCGGACTCCCCCAGCGTCTTCGGCGCGATCCTGGACCGCAGCGCCGGGCATTTCCGGCTGGGGCCCTATGGAGTTTCGGTGCCCGCAGCGCGGCGGTACCTACCCGGCAGCCCGATCATGGAGACCACCTGGCAAACCCACACCGGCTGGCTGATCGTGCGCGACGCGCTGGTGATGGGCAAGTGGCATGACATCGACGCGCGGTCGCGAACCCACCGGCGCACCCCCACCGACTGGGACGCCGAGCACATTCTGCTGCGCACCGTGCGGTGCGTCAGCGGCACAGTCGAATTGACCATGAGCTGCGAGCCGGCCTTCGATTATCACCGCACCAGCGCCACCTGGGAGTACTCGGCCACCGGCTACGGCGAGGCTATCGCGCGGGCCCGACAGAACCCGGACGACCACCCGACGCTGCGGTTGACGACGAACCTACGGCTGGGTCTGGAGGGCCGGGAAGCGCGGGCCCGCACCCGATTGACCGAGGGCGACGATATCTTCGTCGCGCTGAGCTGGTCGAAACACCCTGCGCCGCAAAGCTATGCCGAAGCCGCCGACAAGATGTGGAACACCACCGAGTGTTGGCGGCAGTGGATCAACATCGGCAACTTCCCCGACCATCCCTGGCGGGTTTATCTGCAACGCAGCGCGCTGACGCTCAAGGGGCTGACCTATTCTCCGACCGGCGCACTGTTGGCCGCATCCACCACGTCGCTGCCGGAAACACCGCAGGGCGAACGCAATTGGGATTACCGCTACGCCTGGGTGCGGGATTCGACGTTCGCGCTGTGGGGCCTCTACACCCTGGGGCTGGACCGCGAAGCCGACGACTTCTTCTCGTTCATCGCCGACGTGTCCGGCGCCAACAACGGCCAGCAACGTCCGCTGCAGGTGATGTACGGCGTCGGCGGGGAACACGAACTGGTCGAGGAGGAACTGGACCACCTGTCCGGTTACGACAACGCCAGCCCGGTGCGAATCGGCAACGGTGCCTACAACCAGAAGCAGCACGACATCTGGGGCACCATGCTCGACTCGGTCTACCTGCACGCCAAATCCCGCGAGCAGATCCCCGAAACCCTGTGGCCGGTGCTCAAGCGCCAAGTGGAGGAGGCGATCGAGCACTGGCGCGAGCCGGATCGCGGCATCTGGGAGGTGCGCGGCGAACCGCAACACTTCACCTCGTCAAAGGTCATGTGCTGGGTTGCGCTGGATCGCGGATCGAAGCTGGCCGAGTTGCAGGGTGAGATCTCCTACGCCCGGCAGTGGCGGGTGATCGCCGAGGAGATCAAGGCCGATGTGCTGGCCCACGGGGTGGACTCCCGCGGGGTGCTGACCCAGAGTTACGGCAGCGATGCGCTGGACGCCTCATTGCTGCTCGTGGTGCTCACCCGGTTCCTACCCGCCGACGACCCGCGGGTGCGCGCCACCGTGCTGGCGATCGCCGAGGAGCTCACCGAGGACGGGCTGGTGCTGCGCTACCGGACCGAGGAGACCGACGACGGACTGTCCGGGGCCGAAGGAACTTTCACCATCTGCTCGTTCTGGCTGGTGTCGGCACTGGTGGAGATCGGCGAGGTCAGCCACGCTAAACATCTGTGCGAGCGGCTGCTGTCGTTCGCCAGCCCACTGCACCTCTACGCCGAGGAGATCGAACCGCGCACCGGGAGACACCTGGGTAACTTCCCGCAGGCCTTCACCCACCTGGCGCTGATCAACGCTGTCGTTCACGTGATCCGCGCCGAGGAGGAGGCCGACTCCACCGGGGTGTTCCAGCCCGCGAACGCGCCCATGTAGCGCTGCAGGGTCAGCCGCTCAGGCCGCGGATCTTGTCCAGCATCGCCCGCGCCAGGTCGGCCGCGGTGGTGTCCCCGGGCGGCGGGGCGTCGGCGTGGTCCTCCTCGCCGGCGAACCAGAACACGTCGACGTCGACGACGCAGTTCACCCGCGTCGCCACTGCCCGCGAAACCCGCAGTCCCACTGCACCGTTCACGATTGTCCGCACCGTAGCGGTCAGTACCGCATCAGCGCTGGAGACCTCGGCGATCTCGCCGCTGGCCTCGCTGCCATCCTCGCCTTCCCGAACTACCGTGACCCCGTCGCAGTGACCCCACTGCTCGGAGAACTTCGCGAGGAGCGCATCGGCGTCGGCGGCACTGCCCAGCGCGATCACCGCCTCGCTCACCCCGGTCAGCGGCGAGTCGCCAGCGGCGGAGCTGTCCCAGAACTCGTGGGCGACGTCCTGCACGCCGGCGGCCTCGTAGACGGACTTCTGGCCGCCCACCGCGGCGCCGACGCACTCCCCGGGTGCCGCCGAGTCCCAGGCATCGGGCAGTTCGTCGACGCCACCGAACCGCGGCGGCAGGGCGGGATCGCTATGGAACGATTTACCGACCAGCTTCGAGAGTTCCGCGTCATCGAGCAGCACCTGCCGGACCGCCATCCCGGTGACCGGGGTGGGCGCCAATCCCGGTGCCGGTCTAACGGTTCCGCTGACCACCGTGGTGCACCCGCTCGCGAGCAACACAAGCGCCGCTACACCCGCAACGGTCCTGCCTGCCCGGGCGGCCACTACTTCTTGGCCTTATCCCCGGCTGCCCCGCCACTGTCGGTGGACAGTGCCGCGACGAACGCCTCCTGCGGCACTTCGACGCGGCCGATGGTCTTCATCCGCTTCTTGCCTTCCTTCTGCTTTTCCAGCAGCTTGCGCTTACGGGTGATGTCACCGCCGTAGCACTTGGACAAGACGTCCTTGCGGATGGCGCGAATGTTTTCGCGGGCAATGATTTTCGCGCCGATCGCGGCCTGTATCGGCACCTCGAACTGCTGGCGCGGGATCAGCTCCTTGAGCTTGGTGGTCATCTTATTGCCGTAGGCCGACGCCGAGTCCTTGTGCACGATCGCCGAAAACGCGTCCACCGCCTCGCCCTGCAGCAGGATGTCGACCTTGACCAGGTCTGCTTCCTGCTCGCCGGCCTCCTCGTAGTCCAGACTGGCGTAGCCGCGGGTGCGCGATTTCAGCGAGTCGAAGAAGTCGAAGATGATCTCGCCCAGCGGCATCGTGTAGCGCAGTTCGACGCGCTCCGCCGACAGGTAGTCCATGCCGCCCAACTCACCACGCCGGGACTGGCAGAGCTCCATGATGGTGCCGACGAACTCACTCGGCGCGATCACAGTCGTCTTGACCACCGGCTCGAAGACGGCGCGAATTTTGCCGTCGGGCCAATCCGACGGGTTGGTCACGACGATCTCCTCGGCGTCACCGCCCTTGCCTTCCTTCACCACCCGGTAGACGACGTTGGGCGCGGTGGAGATCAGATCCAGGTTGAATTCGCGTTCCAGGCGCTCGCGGGTGATTTCCATGTGCAGCAGGCCCAGGAAGCCGCACCGGAAGCCGAAGCCCAACGCCACGGAGGTCTCCGGCTCATAGGTCAGCGCGGCATCGTTGAGCTGCAGCTTGTCCAGGGCTTCACGCAGGTTCGGGTAGTCCGAGCCGTCCACCGGGTACAGCCCCGAGTAGACCATCGGTCTGGGTTCGCGGTAGCCGGTGAGCGCCTCGGTGGCGCCTTTTCGGGCGGTGGTGACGGTGTCACCGACCTTGGACTGGCGCACGTCCTTGACTCCGGTGATCAGGTAGCCCACCTCGCCGACCCCGAGTCCGACGCTGGGCTTGGGATCCGGGGAGACGATGCCGACCTCGAGCAGTTCATGGGTGGCGCCGGTGGACATCATCGCGATCTTCTCGCGGGGGGTGATCTTGCCGTCGATGACGCGGACATAGGTGACCACGCCGCGGTAGATGTCGTAGACCGAGTCGAAAATCATCGCCCGGGTGGGTGCGTCGGCGTCGCCGGAAGGCGCTGGCACGTGTTTGACGACTTCGTCGAGCAGTTCGGCCACCCCGACGCCGGTCTTACCCGACACCCTCAGCACGTCTTCGGGTTCGCAGCCGATGATGTGGGCCAGTTCGGCGGCGTAGCGCTCCGGGTCGGCGGCGGGCAGGTCGATCTTGTTGAGCACCGGGATGACGGTCAGGTCGCGGTCCAGCGCCAGGTACAGGTTGGCCAGGGTCTGAGCTTCGATGCCCTGGGCGGCGTCGACCAGCAGAACGGCGCCCTCGCAGGCCTCCAGCGCGCGGGACACCTCATAGGTGAAGTCCACGTGGCCGGGGGTGTCGATCAGGTGCAGCACGTACTCCTGGTCGTCGACCTTCCAGGGCAACCGGACGTTCTGCGCCTTGATCGTGATGCCGCGTTCGCGCTCGATGTCCATCCGGTCCAGGTACTGGGCGCGCATGGACCGCTCGTCGACGACACCGGTGAGCTGCAGCATCCGGTCGGCCAGGGTGGACTTGCCGTGATCGATGTGGGCGATGATGCAGAAGTTCCGAATCTGCGCCGGCGCGGTGAAGGTCTGGTCGGCGAAACTGCTGATGGGAATCTCCTGGTGAACGGGTGGTGCTGCTCGCGGTGGGTGCGAGGTATGCAGTCAGGGTAGCGACGCGGCGTCCCCTCGGCCCAATCGCCGCGCGCCCGGTTCGCCTGGGCGGGCACGGCGCCCGACGGACTGGTGGACACAAAAAGGGCCGGGTGGTGACCCACCCGGCCCTTTCTATGTTGGCGTCAGACCGAGAACATCCCGGCCAGGTCGGCGAACGCGCTCTGCATCAGGGTGCTGTGCAGATCGGTGAGGGCAGTACTGAAGTCACCGAAGCTGGCTTGGGTGGCGGGATCAATCAAGGCTGCCAGGTCCGTCTCCAGCGGCGAGCCCGGGGTGATACCGGCACCGCTGAGGTCGGCGTACAGGCCGTTTCCGATCTCCGCCTCATACCCTCCGG
>JBDTEP010000072.1:0-6960 GCA_039922455.1 Mycobacterium sp.
GGTGAGCCCCCAGCCCATCTCGGTCATGGTCGGGCCGGGATGGACGATCGACGCGCGCACCCCGGTGCCCTCCAACTCCATCTGCAGGTTGTTCACCATCGCGACCAGCGCGGCTTTGGCTGCGCCGTAGGCGCCCATGTGCGGGCGCTGCTGCAACGCCACATCGGAGCCGACGAAGATGACGTCGCCGCGCCGGCGGGCCACCATGTCCGGCAGTACCGCGGTGGCCAGCCGGTTGGCGCCCACCAGATGGACCTGGATCTGGTCGTTGAACGTCTCGGTGCTCATCTCGTGAATCCGGCCGGGATTCATGTCGCCGGCCCCGGAGACCAGCAGCTCGATCTCGCCGAGGGCGTCTATGCTCTGCGCCACAAATGATTTCACCGAGTCGGGATCGGTGACGTCCAGGGCGAATGCGACGGCCTCGCCGCCTCCGACGCGGATCTTGTCGACCAGTTCGGTCAGTTTAGCCAAACGCCGCGCGCCCAGGGCCACCGGAAAACCACGGCGGGCCAACTCTTCTGCGGTCGCGGCGCCGATGCCTGAGGAGGCACCGGCCACGATCGCCGGCCTGCGGGCGGGCGCGGGGTCGAACCGTGCCATCAGATCGTCTCCTTCCGCACGGCGGCGTGAATCGGCAGGTTGGCGAAGCCGCGGACGTTCGACGAATGCACCCGCACCGCATTGGCCTCGTCAACCTCGTAGCCGCTGATGCGGCGCATCAGTTCGGTCAGGGCCACCCGGGCCTCCATCCGGGCCAGGTGCGCCCCCAGGCAGAAGTGTGCGCCGCTGCCGAAACTGAGCAGCTTGGAACCGATGTCGCGCCCGATTCGGAAGTCGTCGGGGTCGTCGAACACCCGGGGATCACGGTTCCCCGAGCCCGGTAGCAGCAGCAGCACCTCGCCGGCCGGGATCGTGGTGCCGTGCAGGGTCAGATCCTCGGCGACGGTACGGGCCAGGATCTGGCTGGGGGTGTCGTAGCGCAGGGTCTCCTCGGCCCACAACGGAATCCGGGTGTGGTCGGCGAACACCGACGCCATTTCGGCAGGGTTCCGATTACCCCAGTAGACGGCGCTGCCGAGCAGCTTGGTGGTCGTTTCGTTGCCGGCGATGACCATCAGGAACAAAAACGCCATGATCTCGTCGTCGGCCAGCGAGTCCCCGTCGATTTCGGCCTGCAGTAGTGCCGAGGTCAGGTTGTCCGCTGGCGCCTTCTTGAAGTCGGCGATCAGCTGTGCGTAGTAGGTCAGCAGGTCGACTGAGGCCTGCATCGCCGAGGCCGGCACGTCGGTGACACCGTCTTCGCGGTGCAGTACGGCATCGGCCAACTCCCGAATCCGGACCCGGTCCGCCTCCGGGACTCCCATCAGCTCAGAGATGACGTCCATCGGCAGCTTGGCGGCGAAGTCGTTGATGAAGTCAAACGAGCAGTGGCCGTTTGAGCTGTCCGCCAGCGCGTCATCGAGATGCCGTCTGGCCAGCGCCACCACCTGCGCCTCCAGCTCGCGGATCCGGCGCGGGGTGAAACCCTTCGACACCAGGGTGCGCAACCGCAGGTGGTCGGGGTCGTCCATTGCCAGGATCGACATCACCTTGCTGGCGTGCGGTCCGCGCGAAATCGGGTCGAGCGAAACGCCATTGGCGTTGGACAGCGACTCGCTGTTGCGGAACCCCGCCAGCACATCGGTATGCCGCGACAGTGCCCAGAAGTTCAGCTCGTCGTTGCGGTAGACCGGGGCCTCGTCGCGCAGTCGCTGGTAGTAGGGGTACGGGTCCTCGTGGAAGTCGTAGTCATAGGGGTTGAGCATCGGCTCGGCGATCTGGACGTTCACGTCGTCGCTCCCGTTCTAAGAATCAGGCCGACCGCATACGCCAGGCGGTCCGCGATCTGGTGGTAGGTGAAGGCGCCGCTGCCGGCGTTGACCAGGGCGCCGAAGAAGGTCATCTCCAGCACCGAGACGGTGCGGGCGTCGGCGTCCGGCCCGATCGCCGAGGTGATGCGGCGGTGGATCTCGGCGCCGATCTGGTCGCGGGCCCGGCGCACCGCCGGCTCACCTCCGCCGCCGAGCAGCGCCGTCGTGCAGGCGGTGGCTACCTCGGGTTCGTCGGCCACCACCAGCACCAGATGACGCAACGCCTGGTTGACCCGGTTCGGCATGGGCTCGTTGACATCGGTGAAGTACGGGACGCGGCGCACCAGGTCGAGATAGACCTCGGCGATCAGATGGTTTTTCGAGGAGAAGTAGGTGTAGGCAGTCGCCGGGGCGACCTTGGCCCGCGCGGCCACCGCCCGCACGGTCAGGTCCGAATAGGACGTCTCGCGCAGCATCTCGACGCCCGCGGCCAGCACCTTGGCGAAGGTCTCCTGCTGGCGGCGATTGCGTTCCACGTTCTGGCCACCCGATTCGGCTTCGGTTGCAGATGTGGTGACCGCCACGACCTTACTGGACACTTGTCCAATCTAGCTGAAGTGGGTTCCGTTCGGCAAGTAAGCAGGTGGCAATTGCAATTAGGCGGTGGTCTTGCGACGTCGTGCTCAGCTCAGCTAAGGTTTGACTCGAAAAGTTAGACAAGTGTCCATTCTAAAAAATTCCGGGAGTTGCACATGGCGTTACCGGCCGATGGCGTCAGTCGCCTGCTCATCGACGGCAAGTTGGTCGCCGGTGCGGCGGGTACTTTCGCGACCGTCAACCCGGCCACCGAGGAGGTGCTCGGGGAGGCCGCCAACGCCGACACCGCCGACATGGATCGAGCCATCGGCGCGGCGCGGCGGGCATTCGACGACACCGACTGGTCCCGGAACACCGAACTGCGGGTGCGCTGCGTGCGCCAGTTGCGCGACGCACTGCTCGACCATGTCGAGGACCTGCGGGAGATGACGATCGCCGAGGCCGGTGCGCCCCGGATGCTCACCGCCGGCGCTCAGCTCGAGGGGCCGATCAACGACCTCGGGTTCGCCGCGGACACCGCCGAGAACTTCCAGTGGAGCCTGGATCTGGGCCAGGCCACGCCGATGGGGATCCCCAGCAGGCGCACGGTCAACCGGGAGGCGGTCGGCGTCGTCGGCGCCATCACCCCGTGGAACTTCCCGCATCAGATCAATCTGGCCAAGCTCGGACCTGCGTTGGCGGCCGGCAACACGGTGGTGCTCAAGCCCGCACCCGACACGCCGTGGTGTGCCGCGGTGGTCGGGCAGCTGATCGCCGAACAGACCGATATCCCGCCGGGCGTCGTCAACATCGTCACCGGCACCGACCATGCGCTGGGCGGCATGCTCGCCAAAGACCCTCGGGTGGACATGGTCTCGTTCACCGGCTCGACGGCCACCGGCCGCAGCGTGATGATCGACGCCGCCGCCACCATCAAGAAGGTGTTCCTGGAACTCGGCGGCAAGTCGGCGTTCCTGGTGCTCGACGACGCGGACCTGGCCGCCGCCTGCTCGGTGGCGGCGTTCTCCGTCTGCATCCACGCCGGGCAGGGTTGCGCGATCACTACCCGGTTGGTGGTACCACGGGACCGCTACGACGAAGCGGTCGCGGCTGCGGCGGCCACCATGGGCTCGATCAAGCCCGGTGACCCGGCCAAGAGCGGCACCATTTGCGGTCCGCTGATCTCGGCGCGCCAGCGCGACCGGGTGCAGAGCTATCTGGATCTGGCGCTGACCGAGGGCGGGACATTCGCCTGTGGCGGCGGGCGCCCCGCCGACCAGCCCGCCGGCTTCTTCATCGAGCCCGCCGTGATCGCCGGTCTGACCAACGAGGCGCGGGTGGCCCGCGAAGAGATCTTCGGCCCGGTGCTGACCGTGATCGCCCACGACGGCGACGACGACGCGGTCCGCATCGCCAACGACTCGCCCTACGGCCTGTCCGGCACCGTCTACGGCGGTGACCCGGAGCGCGCCGCGGCAGTGGCAGCGCGGCTGCGGGTTGGGACCGTCAACGTCAACGGCGGGGTGTGGTACTCCGCGGACGTGCCGTTCGGCGGCTACAAGCAGTCCGGCAACGGCCGGGAGATGGGGATCGCCGGGTTCGAGGAGTACCTGGAGATCAAATCGATTGCGACAGCGGCGAACTAGGAGACGACGACACTATGGGACAGTTCGACAACAAGGTAGCCATCGTCACCGGATCGGGCGGTGGTATTGGGCAGGCCTACGCGGAGGCGCTGGCTCGCGAGGGCGCCGCGGTGGTGGTCGCCGACATCAACACCGAGGGTGCGCAGGAGGTGGCCAAGAAGATCGTCGCCGACGGCGGCAAGGCGCTGGCCGTCTCGGTCGATGTCTCCGACCCGGCGTCCGCGCAGGCCATGGCCGAGGCGACGGTGGCGGAATTCGGCGGGATCGACTACCTGGTGAATAACGCCGCGATCTTCGGCGGGATGAAGCTCGACGGCCTGCTGACCGTGCCGTGGGACTACTACCAGAAGTTCATGAGCGTCAACCTTGACGGCGCACTGATCTGCACCCGGGCGGTCTACGAACACATGGCTAAGCGTGGCGGCGGTGCGATCGTCAATCAATCATCCACCGCAGCATGGGTTTACGCGAACTTCTACGGGCTGGCCAAGGTTGGTATCAATGGCCTGACCCAGCAGCTCTCTCGCGAGCTGGGCTGGCGAAACATCCGTATCAACGCGATCGCGCCGGGTCCGATCGACACCGAGGCCAACCGGACCACCACCCCGCAGGCCATCGTGAAACAGATGGTGCAGCAGATTCCGCTGTCCCGGATGGGCACCCCCGAAGACTTGGTTCCGATGTGCCTGTTCCTGCTGTCGGGTCAGGCGTCGTGGATCACCGGCCAGATCTTCAATGTCGACGGCGGACAGATCATCCGGTCATGAGTTCACCCGCTGAGAAGGTTCGGCTGGGCTACATCGGGCTGGGCAACATGGGCGCGCCGATGGCGCAGCGGCTGGTCGACTGGCCGGGCGGGCTGACGGTGTTCGACGTGCGGACCGATGCGATGGCCCCAATGGTGAAAGCCGGCGCCACCGCGGCCGCCAGCGTCGCCGAGGTGGCCGCCGCCGGCATCATCAGTGTCACCGTCGTCGACGACGCGCAGGTACGCGAGGTCGTCGGGGAGCTCGCGCAGCATGCCGAGCCGGGGACCGTCATCGCGATTCACTCCACGATCAGCGACACCACCGCCGTGGAACTGGCCGCCGAGCTGGCGCCCAAGCAGATTCATGTCATCGACGCGCCGGTCAGCGGCGGCGCCGGCGCCGCGGTCAAGGGCGAGCTGGCGACTATGGTCGGGGCCGACCGGGCGATCTACGAGCAGATTAAACCTGCGTTCAAGAATTGGGCGTCGCTGGTCATCCACGCCGGTGAACCCGGGGCGGGGACCCGGATGAAGCTGGCGCGCAACATGTTGACGTTCACCGCCTACGCCGCGGCCGGGGAGGCGATGGCGTTGGCTGAAGCTTCTGGACTGGACTTGCAGGCGCTGGGCCGGGTGGTGCGCCACACCGACGCGTTGACGGGCGGGCCGGGGGCGATCATCCTGCGTGACTCAGCGGGTCCCCTGGCGCCGGATCACTTCCTGTATAGGCTTTTCCAGCACACCCGGGGTCTCGGCGAAAAGGACCTGCGGCTGGCGCTGGGGCTCGGGGAGGCGACCGGGGTGGACCTTCCGCTGGCCCGGCTGGCCGTGAGCAAACTTGCGGCGGGCCTGGGTGTGCCGCACGAAACCGATTGAGAGAGGGCGTCATGGACGAACTGCGCCGAACCGGCCTGGACAAGATGAATGAGGTCTACGCCTGGGAGATGCCCGACATGCCGGGCGAATTCTTCGCGCTCACCGCCGACCACCTGTTCGGCCGGATCTGGACCCGGTCGGGGCTGTCCATGCGCGACAAGCGGCTGATCACCCTGGCGGTGGTCACCGCGCTTGGTCAAAAGGACCTGGCCGGGATTCAGGTCAACGCCGCGCTGCACAACGGCGAGATGACCGAGGACGAGCTGCGCGAGATGGTCATCTTCATAACGCATTACGTCGGCTTCCCGCTGGGGTCGGTGCTCAACAGTGTCGTCGAACAGGTCGTCGGCAAGCGGAGCAAAGCCGCCGCCGCGGGCCAGGGTGAAGACAAGAAGGCCAACGTCGATGAGGTGTTGGCCCGGGAAGCGGGTAAAACGCGCGGCTGACGGTTCTCGGGCAACTCTCGTCTTCGGGTCGGTGCTCACCTCGCGACGTACAAATTGCATAACTTGATCTTCTGGTCGAGGAGGACGGCAGCGAGATTCGCCGCGGTGCTGTGGGATGGCTGCGCTGCGCGGTGCCGGCGCGGTCCATCTCGCCAGGGTGCTCGCGTTCGGTGCCGACGACATCATGTTGGCCGTGTGGGACCAGCGGCTACGTGCAGGAGCGCAAGGGCTCGCCGTCCATGTGGCACCGAGACCGTAGTGTCGGCTTCCCGCTCGGTTCCGGGTGCGGTCGAGCGCGCGGTGGCTATCCAGCTGAGTGGGGCGGGGAAGACCCGGCTTCAGCGCCTGCTGCTGCGGACCGCAGCGGTGATCCGCTCTACCGCGTGCGCCGCAACACTGCGCACTCGGCTCTCGTTGCAGCAGGCCTGTCAACAAGCCATCTGGTCGCGGTTTGGTTGAAGAATCCCAATTTGGGGCGCTCCGGTGGTTCGTATTTGGTGCAGCGAATTCCTGCTATTTCAGATTAGCTGATTCAAATAATTAACACGATAATAAATAAGTAGAGTTACCTTTCCGCGGTGTTACCGGCGCGCAAAGTGGAGCACGGTAATTTCTTCTGTTTCAGGCTTGTAAAATCAAATAACTGACGCGAAAAATAATTGCTTTCCACGCCGTATGTCCAGTTCGCACAGGCAATAATACGGTGTATCCCCGTCGTCTTAAGATGTGCCTGAAACCGATGATGAACTGCGATAATCTCTCTTGACGGGGCCGGTTGGATGCCTGCGCGCCGACTGTCGAGAATATTTCTCCTG
>JBDTEP010000073.1:0-4950 GCA_039922455.1 Mycobacterium sp.
GGGGTGGGTCGGGTTCGGTGGCGTGCCAGGAGTTCGTGTCGCAGTTGGGCCGCAACTTCGCGATGATCTATGAGCAGGCCAATGCGCATGGTCAGAAGGTGCAGTCGGCCGGTAACAACATGGCCAACACTGATGCTTCGGTCGGCTCCAGCTGGGCCTGACCAAGCCAGTACCAACCAAGAACCGGCGCAGCCTGCGGGCTGCGCCGGTTCTTGTGTTAGAGGTTGAGGCGGTTACCCGCCGGCCGTTGATATCGACGCGCAGCCGCCGAGCACCGTGGTGGACAGGAACGTGGCGGCGTTGGCCAGATAGTTGTCGGTCGGATCGTACGTCGGCAGCGCCAGCACGAAAGCACGCCGGTACTGGGCGGACAGCTCCGCGAAGTCCTGCAGGGTGGCGTTGTTACTGCGGCGGCCCAACTGCTGCATCTTGTTGGCCAGGCTGATCATCACCGGGCCGGCTGCCAGGTTGATCGCCTTCTGCTGCGGGTTCCAGTAGGTCGCCGGGATGCTCGGGTCAAGCTCCCGCCATTCGGCGGTGTCGGCGCCGAACTTGTCCAGCGCCGCCCTCCAGTCGCTGCACACCGGGTTGGGGGTAGTCAGATAGCGCTGTGGGTTGGTGGAGTTCCCCGGTGAGGCGGTCTTGGTGGGCGCGGATTGCGCCTCGACCATCGGCCCGCGGGTCGCTGCCGACCCGTTGTTGGCCGCCGCGCAGATCGCGGCCAGCGCCGAGGCCGCGCTGTGCGCGGTGCCTGCCAGCGCGGCGTCCCGCTCGGTGTAGGTGGGGATGTGCTCGACGAAGGCGCGGGTATAGGCGATGAACTGCTCGTAGAGCTCACGCATCACCCGATGCGGGGTTAGCTTAACCAACCCGACGGACTGTGCGGCAGCGTTGCGCACCACCTGCCCGGCCGCCAAGTACTCCTTCTTCTGTTCGTCGTTCCACGCCGTGGCCGGGATCGACTGATCACGCTCGTTCCACTTGCCGTGTCCCAGCAACGACAGCGTGCCGGACAGGTTGCTGCTGATCGACGTCCAGGCGGTGCAGCTGGGGTCGGACATGATGATCGAGACCGGCCCGGTGTCGTCGGCGCTGGCGATTCCCGACGCGGCGGCACCGCGGCTGGAGCCAGCACCGGCCAGCGAACCCTTGCCCGGGTCGCCACCCAGCAGCACCACGCCCACCAACACAAGGGCGACCACGGCGAGGATGACCACCGCAATCAGCCCCCATTTGAGGCTGTTGGCCTGCCTCGGCGCGGCGACGTCGTCGTCGTCCTCGTCGTCCTCATCGTCGTACGCGAAGTCGACGTCATCGGTGCCGTTGGTCACAGTGAGCCAGCTTAAAGCACTGACCGGCCCGGGGCAGTGCTGCGCGCTGCCTCTAGACTTGGCGACCGTCGAACCGTTACTCGACCGTTCAAGCAAACCGTCTTCAAACAAGGGGGCCCTTGGTGCTGCGCAGCCACGACGCCGGCTCGTTGCGGGCCACCGACGCCGGACTGAGCGTCACGCTGGCCGGCTGGGTGGCTCGCCGACGCGACCACGGCGGAGTCATCTTCATCGATCTTCGCGACGCCTCCGGGGTGGCACAGGTGGTGTTTCGTGACGCGACGGTGCTGGAGCAGGCCCACCGACTGCGGTCGGAGTTCTGTGTCGCGATCACCGGTGTGGTCGAGGTGCGCCCGGCCGGCAACGAGAACACCGAACTGGCCACCGGCGCGATCGAGGTCAACGCGACGGCGCTGACCGTCCTCAACGAGAGCGCGGCCCTGCCCTTCCAGCTCGACGAGCCGGCTGGGGAGGAAGCGCGGCTGCGGCACCGCTACCTGGACCTGCGTCGCGAAGACGGACCGGGGGCGGCGCTGCGGCTGCGCTCCAAGGTCAATGCGGCCGCCCGCGCGGTGCTGGCCTCCCACGATTTCGTCGAGATCGAGACCCCGACCCTAACCCGCTCCACCCCGGAGGGCGCGCGCGATTTTCTGGTGCCGGCGCGGCTGCAACCCGGCTCGTTCTACGCGCTACCGCAGAGCCCGCAGCTGTTCAAGCAGCTGCTGATGGTGGCCGGCATGGAGCGCTACTACCAGATCGCTCGCTGCTACCGGGACGAGGACTTCCGCGCCGACCGCCAGCCGGAGTTCACCCAGCTGGACCTGGAGATGAGCTTCGTCGACGCCGAGGACGTGATCGGTATCGCCGAACAGGTGCTCCAGGCGCTGTGGGCGCTGATCGGCTATGACCTGCCGCTGCCGCTACCCCGGATGAGTTACGCCGACGCGATGCGCCGATTCGGCTCCGACAAACCAGACCTGCGGTTCGGGCTCGAACTCGTCGAATGCGCGGAGTTCTTCAAAGACACCACCTTCCGGGTCTTCCAGGCCCCCTATGTGGGAGCGGTCGTCATGCCGGGCGGGGCGTCGCAGCCGCGGCGCACCCTGGACGGCTGGCAGGAGTGGGCCAAGCAGCGCGGCCACAAAGGCCTGGCGTACGTGCTGGTCGGTGACGACGGCGAGCTGTCCGGGCCGGTGGCCAAGAACCTCACCGACGCCGAACGCGCCGGGCTGGCCGGGCATGTCGGCGCCGCGCCGGGGGACTGCATCTTCTTCTCGGCCGGGCCGGCCAAACCGTCCCGGGCGCTGCTGGGAGCGGCCCGCGGCGAGATCGCCCGGCGACTGGACCTGATCGCCCCGAACGTCTGGGCCTTCACCTGGGTGGTCGACCCACCGCTGTTCGAACCCGCCGGCGATGCTGCGGCCGCCGGGGATGTCGCCGTCGGCTCCGGCGCCTGGACCGCGGTGCACCACGCCTTCACCTCGCCGAAGCCGGAGAACGCCGGCAGTGTGGAGTCCGACCCCGGCGCGGTGCTGGCCGACGCCTACGACGTGGTCTGCAACGGCAACGAGATCGGTGGCGGCTCGATCCGTATCCACCGCCGCGACGTCCAGCAGCAGGTTTTCAAGGTGATGGGGCTAGCCGAAGCGGAGGCGACCGAAAAATTCGGCTTCCTGTTGGACGCCTTCGGCTTTGGCGCACCGCCGCACGGCGGGCTGGCGTTCGGCTGGGACCGGGTGGTGGCGCTGCTGGCCGGGGTGGACTCGATCCGTGAGGTCATCGCTTTCCCAAAGTCCGGCGGCGGTATCGACCCGTTGACGGACGCCCCGGCGCCAATCACCGCCGCCCAGCGCAAGGAATCCGGTATGGACGGCGTTGCCGCGGCACCGCAAGCCCGCTGAGGCCGGTGTCGTAGACATCTGTGTCGCGATCCGTGAGGCTGGCAGGCATGGTGCGCGACCATGGCGTGGGCGCAGCAGCGGGGTGCACCACAGTCGGCATCTTGCACGGGGAGCGCTGATGGCGTTCGCCGATACCGTCGGCGCGGTGTGTGCGGTCGCCAACCTGCCCAAGGCGCCAGCACTTCGACCATCGAATCGAAAGCCAATTTTTTCCGGGCGGTGCGTGATGGCACTGTCACCGCGGGTTACCCAGACTCAGGCGGTGCTGACGCCGAAATAGCCGTCTCACCAGAGCGGTTTGAGCAGGCTGCGCAGGGCCGGCGGTACCCAGCCTTTCACCGATGACGGGAATACGCGTCCCGGGCCACAGGTGGGCCAGGCATAGGGACCCTGCTCGTCGAGGACCCGATTGGCGACGGCGATCTGTTCTTCGCGTGATGCCTTCGCCGGCGACCCCATCCCGCCGAATGCGCGCCAGGTCGCCGGCTTGAACTGCAGGCCGCCGTAGAAGCCGTTCCCGGTGTCGGCGGCCCAGTTACCGCCCGACTCGCATTGGGCGACCGCGTCCCAGCCCATCATGTTGCTATCTGCGTGCGCGACCCCCGTCGACGCCAGCAGTGTTCCGACGATCCCCCCGGTGATCAGCCCGGATGCGGCCCATGCCAGCTGCCGTCTGCCGAACTGCACGACACGCCGTGCCGCGTTCCGGTGCATATCACAACCTCCGTGATAGTTGTCTACCAGTGAGGTTTGTGAGCATAACGCGTCAATTGAGGTAATTGTACATTTTGGCTAGCTAACGATGTAAATGAGTTTGTTGTTATTAGCTGGGGTAAAAGTCAACGAGAGTTACTCAAGTTCATGAAGTTGTTATTGTTACGTATGTTGCGAGAGATTTCTTAATAATTAAGAGTATTTTGAGTGGCTAATGTTGTTGGTGTGACTGATGATGCTGGAGGGGCGCGACGGGAGTGCCCGCGACCGTGGATCGGGCCCCGAAAACAATCGCCGGAATCGCGCTGCCGGTTCATGCTCGGCGCCGCTGCCGGGATCTAGGCTCGCTCGGGTGGCCGACCGCTATGGAACCGACATCTTCGCCGACAACCCGCACGCCGCCCGCAAGATCCGTTCCACCGAGGTGCCGGTGGCGTTGGGCCTGGTGGTCGAGGACGCTCAGAGCGGCTACGTCGGCGCCGTGGTGCGGGTGGAGTACGGCCGGATGGACCTCGAGGACCGCCACGGCAACACCCGTGGCTTTCCGGTCGGCCCCGGTTACCTGATCGACGGCAAACCGATCATCCTGGCCGAATCGCGGACCAGCGCGTCCCGGGCACCCGCCCGCACCGCGTCGGGTTCGGTGGCGGTGCCGGGCTCTCGCGCCAAGGTGGCGCTGGCCAGCCGGATCTACGTCGAGGGCCGTCACGACGCCGAACTCGTCGAGCAGGTGTGGGGTGCTGACCTGCGCATCGAGGGTGTGGTGGTGGAATACCTCGGCGGTATCGACGATCTGGCCGGCATCGTGGCGGAATTCTCGCCCGGGCCCGGGCGCCGGCTCGGGGTGCTGGTCGACCACCTGGTCACCGGCTCCAAAGAGACCCGCATCGCCGAGACGGTGCGCCGCGGACCCGGCGGTGCCCACGCCCTGATCGTCGGGCACCCGTACGTCGACATCTGGCAGGCGGTGAAGCCGGCTCGGCTCGGATTGAAGGCGTGGCCGA
>JBDTEP010000074.1:0-16172 GCA_039922455.1 Mycobacterium sp.
GGTGCGGGCCGCTTTTCCGGTGCTCTGTGATGCGGGCTACGGTCGTATCGTGCTGACCTCGTCAATCGGTGGGTTGTACGGAAACCGGGACGTAGCCAACTATGCGGCCGCGAAGGCGGGCGTGATCGGGCTGAGCAACGTCGCGGGGTTGGCGGGTGCGCGCCGGCGGCGTGCGCTGCAACGTCGTCGTGCCGCCGGCGGTGACGCGGGTGGTCGAGGGCATCGACACCTCCGGCTACCCGCCGATGGAGCCCGACTGGTCGCGCCGGTGGTCGGTTGGCTCGCACACGAATCCTGTTCGGTCACCGGCGAAGTGCTGATCGCCCTGGCGGGCCGGATAGCCCGGGCGGTGGTCGCCGAAAGTCCCGGGGTGTACCAGCCGTCGTGGACCGTCGAGGGGGTCGCCGAACGGATCGAGGAGATTCGGGATGTCAGTGCACCGGTGCTCTTCCCGGTGGTGCCGGGCGGTCACGGCGACCACATCAGGTACAGCTTCGGTATGGCACACGCAGATCGCGAAGGAGAGTTGTGATGCGGCAATACGTCAAGTTCTACATCGACGGGCAGTGGGTGGATCCGGCCGTGCCGAAAACCCTCGATGTCGAGAACCCGGCCACCGAGCAGGTCTGCGGCGCGATCTCGGTCGGCTCGGCAGCTGACGTCGATCTCGCGGTCGCCGCAGCCCGGCGGGCCTTCGCGAGCTGGTCGCAGTCATCTCGCGCCGAACGGCTGGATCTGCTGCAGGCGATTCTCGCCGAATACCAGCGGCGCAGTGGCGATCTCGCCGACGCGGTGAACGAAGAGATGGGGGCGCCGCCCGCCCTGGCCGCCGGTGCCCAGGTGCAGCTCGGGATCGGGCACCTGGTCACCGCGATCGACGTGCTGAAAAATTTCGCGTTCACCGAGGACCGCGGCTCGACTCTGGTGGTGCGGGAGCCGATCGGCGTGTGCGGCTTGATCACACCGTGGAATTGGCCGCTGAACCAGATCGCGGTGAAGGTTTATCCGGCGTTGGCGACCGGCTGCACCATGGTCTTGAAGCCCTCGGAGGTGGCGCCGTTCTCGGCCTACATCTTCACCGAGATTATGGCCGCCGCAGGAGTCCCGGCCGGTGTCTACAACATGGTCAACGGTGACGGCCCCGGGGTGGGCGCGGCCTTGTCGCGACACCCCGACATCGACATGGTGTCGTTCACCGGCTCGACGCGCGCCGGTGTCGCGGTGGCCGAGAACGCCGCACCCACGGTGAAGCGGGTGACCCAGGAGCTCGGCGGTAAAAGCCCGAACATCGTGCTGGACGACGAAGCATTCGCCGACAGCGTGACGGCCGGGGTAGCGAACATGATGATCAACTCCGGGCAGAGTTGCAACGCGCCGACGCGCATGCTGGTGCCGAACTCGCGGATGGAGGAGGCCGCCGCCATCGCGCAGGCGGCGGCCGGGCAGGTGAAGGTGGGCGATCCGCACGATGCGGGCGCCATCGGTCCGGTGGCGTCCAAGACGCAGTTCGACAAGGTGCAGGGCTTGATCGAGCAGGGCATCGCCGAGGGCGCGACGGTCGCGGCCGGCGGCGTCGGCAGGCCGGCCGGGCTGGACACCGGCTACTACGTCCAGCCGACGGTCTTTGCGAATGTGACTAACCAGATGACTATTGCCCGCGAGGAGATCTTCGGTCCGGTCCTGTGCATCCTCGGCTACGACGATGTGGACCAGGCCGTGGAGATCGCCAACGACACCGACTACGGCCTGGCGGGTTACGTCTCGGCCGCCGACCTGCACAAGGCGCGGGAAGTGGCCCGCCGCATCCGGGCCGGTTGGGTGACGATCAACCACGCCTTCGACGTGACCGCGCCGTTCGGCGGTTACAAGCGCAGCGGCAATGGTCGCGAGTGGGGTGACTCGGGATTC
The DNA here is from genome assembly GCA_039922455.1 of Mycobacterium sp. Classification (GTDB taxonomy): domain Bacteria; phylum Actinomycetota; class Actinomycetes; order Mycobacteriales; family Mycobacteriaceae; genus Mycobacterium. Next base: position 1,909 of record JBDTEP010000074.1, read on the forward strand.
CAGGAATACCTGGAGACCAAGAGCACGCTGGGCTACGGGGACTCGCAAAAGTGAAAGCGGCGGGTTAAGGCCCGATTATTCGTGGCTGCAGTCTCGGTCACCCGATCGCCGCAGAAGCGGCGCGTGGCGGTATCGGGGTCGCAGTGATGTGTGCCGGCGGCGGTCAAGGCGGCGCCGTGGTGATCGAGGTCTAGCGGGCCTTGGGTGGGTTGCCGACGCGACGCCGCGCCGGTTTGCTGTTCGCCTCGATCAGTTGCGCGGCGTGGTCGAGGATGCAGTTGAGTCCGTATTCAAAGTTGGCATCGTCGGCCGCGCCGATCCGGTGGCCCAGTTGGTTGGTCTGTGCCAGTAGCGGGGTCAGCTCGGGGTCGATGACCAGTGCCTGTTCGAAGTCCGACGGTCCGTCGGCATCCGATGCCCGGTTCTTCTCGTAGAGCCGACGCAACACGACCGATCCGCGGATGTGGACCGAGATCGTCGAATAGGTGTCGAAGGCGTCCTGCGGCGACAGCCCGGCCTCCACCAGGCCGGCGATCGCCCGCTCCACCTCTTGAACGCCAAGTTGGGCGGCTCGCGGACTCAGGGCGGCCCGAATCAGGATGAGGTCGCACAGGATCGGGTTGCCCAAGAACGTCGTTCGCATGGTGTGGGCATGGTTACGCAACGTCTGGCGCCAGTCCTTGGCCTGCACGTAGGGCGTGGCGAAAACGTACTGGCGCAAGGCCCGGGTAGTCATCGCATTGAGGAGTTCGTCTTTCTTGCGGAAATACCAGTAGATGCTGGTTACCCCGACGCCGAGATGTTTGCCGAGCAACGGCATGCTCAGATTGTCGACACCGATCTGTTCGGCGAGTTCGAACGCGCCGTCGATGATGTCGTCGGGGTTGATGGATCCGCGTTCGCGCCGTTGACGTTTCTCCGCGACTGGCTGCTTCGGCACTGCAGGTACCTCCAGTTCTTGGTCGCACGGCCGGTTCTTCGCCGTTAAACCTACCTGTACCCGCCGTCGTCAACCGGGATTGAGGTTCTTCTACTGTAAATAATATGGTAAGTATTGTGGTATGTACTACCGCAGCGTCTGAAGGAGCCGATCACGAACCAACCGGTGACCGTCCAGGTGAACCTGGCTTGCTAGTCGTTGCGGTGCGTACACAGCGCGCCGGTCAGTATTACCGTAATAGGAACCAGCAGAAGCGCCGTTGTGCCGCAACATGACTGGATGCAAGGGAGCTTGACCATGGGCCGATCCGATCGAGTGCTCGACGAACTGGGCTACTACCTGCTGGCCGGGGCCGGCGGCGAAGGCCCGGCCACGCTGGTCGACGAGGCCCGCCGGGGTGAGGAGCTGGGCTTGGGCACCGCCTTCATCTCCGAACGCTGGAACGTCAAAGAAGCGTCGTCGCTGTCCGGTGCGGCGTGCGCGGTAACCAGTCGGATGCAGATCGCCACCGCGGCAACCAATCACAACACGCGGCATCCACTGATCACCGCGTCCTGGGCGACGACGATGCATCGGCTCTCCAGCGGGCGGTTCACCCTGGGCATCGGGCGCGGGGTGGGTGCGTTGTACTCCGCCTTCGGTATCCCCGCGGTGACCACTGCGCAGATGGCCGACTGGGCTCAGGTGATGCGGCGGCTGTGGCGCGGCGAGGTCATCATCAACCACGACGGGCCGATCGGCAAATACCCGGTGCTGTTCCTGGACCCCGACTTCCGCGAGGACATCCGGTTGGCGTTGGTCGCGTTCGGACCTAACACGCTGACGTTGGGCGGACGACTGTTCGACGACGTCATCCTGCACACCTACTTCACCCCGGACACGCTGCGGCGCTGCGTGAAAACCGTGAAGGACGCCGCGGAGCAGGCCGGCCGCGACCCGGACGAAGTGCGGGTGTGGTCGTGCTTTGCCACGGTGGGTGATCATCTGCCGGAGGAGATGCGGCTCAAGAAGACCGTCGCCAGGCTGGCCACCTACCTACAGGGCTACGGCGATCTGCTGGTGCGCACCAACAACTGGGATCCCGCCGTGCTGCAGCGCTTCCGGGAGGACCCGGTGGTGACGTCGATCCCGGGTGGTATCGATCACAAGGCCAGCCCCGAACAGATCGAGCATATCGCGACGCTGCTCCCCGACGAATGGCTGGAACCGTCGGCGACCGGGTCGGCGCGCCAGTGCGTGGACCGGATCCGCGCTGAGTTCGACCACGGCGCAAACGCGGTGATCATGCACGGCGCCACCCCCGACGAATTGGAGCCGGTCGTGGCCGCCTACCGCGACATCGTGACCTGAGTTCCCGGGGCCGCCCCACTCCCGTGAGCGGGCGTGTTTGTACGCGAATCACCGCGGGGGAGTCCAACTGCGCACGCTCGCGCCTGGAGGGTGTCAGTCCAAGCCGCCACGGATGGTGTCGAACGCCTCGCCAAGGGCCTGCGGCAGTTCCAGTGATTCGTCGCCCAGCCAGCGCTCGTAGGCGCTGAGCGCAACCCCCAGCATCATCCACGCCACCGTCTGCGGTCGCAGGTCGCTCGAGGCCGCGCCGACCCGGCGTGCCACGAACTCCGCGATGACGCCACGCCAACCCGCGTACATGGTCATCGAGTACGCCTGCAGCTCATCGGTCTGCAGGATCACCCGCATCCGACGGCGATGCCGGGCCGTCTCGCCCTCGTCGAATGTGTTGAACGCCAACAGTGCAGCGCGCAGCGCATCGCCGAGCGGGGCGTCGGCATCGACGCGGTCCAACAGCTCGCCCAGTTGCTGCAGGTGTGCGTCGAAGTCACCCCACGGGATGGCGTTCTTTGAGGCGTAGTACCGGAACACCGTGCGGCGGGCGATACCCGCGGCCTGCGCGACGTCGTCGACGCTGACCTCGCCGAATCCCCGGTTGGCGAACAGGTCGATGGCCACGTCGGTGATGTTCTGCGGCGTGGTCGAACGGCGACGGCCGAGCTTGGGCTCCACCCGCGATCTGGCCACGGCCATCTTTCTTCCGACCCACTTCCGTTCTGACACTCGATGCCATATCCTTACCGAGATTGTGACCGATCCGACAGTCACCTGTCGACCCGAACCGTGACGAAAGGCCGAAAGCCATGGAGCAGGACCAGCAGATCGAGGCCAGCACCGAGACCGAACTCGTCGTGGAGAATCTGGTCGAAGAGGTGTCCATCGACGGGATGTGCGGGGTTTACTGACCGTGTCAGTCGCCGCTGGAGCGGCACGCGCCACCGACACTTTCGACCCGGACCGTGCCTGGCGCCTGCATCCGCAGGTATCGGTTCGGCCTGAGACGTTCGGCGCGCTGCTCTATCACTTCGGAACGCGCAAGCTCTCGTTCCTGAAAAACCTCACCATGGTCACCCTGGTGAAATCACTGGCCGAGCACCCAGACGCCCGGTCGGCCTGTCGCGCCGCCGGGATCGACCCCGCGGCCGAGTCGACCTACCTACGTGCCTTGGGCGTCCTGGCGGCGTCCCAAATCCTGATCGCAGCGGACCCCGAGGAGACACCGTGACCGCCCCAGCCGTGGCCCCGAGCCTGGTCGAGCACTTCGAGCACGGCCTCGATGCGCCGATCTGTCTGACCTGGGAACTCACCTACGCCTGCAACCTGGCGTGCGTGCACTGCCTGTCCGCGTCGGGCCGTCGTGACCCGCGTGAGCTCTCCACCCAGCAGTGCAAAGAGATCATCGATGAGCTGGAACGCATGCAGGTGTTCTACGTGAACATCGGTGGCGGGGAACCCACTGTCCGAGAAGACTTCTGGGAGCTGGTGGATTACGCCACCGCCCATCACGTCGGGGTGAAGTTCTCTACCAACGGCCTGCGGATAACCCCCGAGGTGGCCGCCAAGCTGGCGGCCAGCGACTACGTCGACGTCCAGATCTCCATAGACGGCGCCACCGCGGAGGTCAACGACCCGATCCGCGGCAAAGGCTCCTTCGACATGGCGATCCGTGCGCTGGAGAATCTATCCGCGGCCGGCTTCGCCGACACCAAGATCTCGGTCGTGGCGACCCGCCACAACATCGACCAACTTGACGAATTCGCCGAGCTGGCAAAGCGATACGGCGCCACGCTGCGGATAACGCGGCTGCGGCCGTCCGGTCGGGGCGTTGACGTCTGGGACGACCTGCACCCCACCGCCGACCAGCAACGGCAGCTCTACAACTGGCTGGTCGCCAAGGGCGAGGGCGTGCTGACCGGGGACTCGTTCTTCCACCTAGCGCCGCTCGGCGAGTCCGGTGCGCTGGCCGGGCTGAATATGTGCGGGGCCGGCCGGGTGGTCTGCCTGATCGACCCGATCGGCGACGTCTATGCCTGCCCCTTCGCCATCCACGAGGAGTTCCTGGCCGGAAACGTGTTGACCGACGGCGGGTTCGACAACGTGTGGAAGTACTCCAAGCTGTTCAACGAACTGCGCGACCCGAAGGTGGGTGGCGCCTGTGCCAGCTGCCCGCTGTTTGAGACCTGCCGGGGCGGCTGCATGGCGGCCAAGTTCTTCACCGGACTACCCATGGACGGTCCGGATCCGGAGTGCGTTCGCGGGTTCGGTGAGGAGGCGCTGGCTGGGGACCGGCAGAAGCCGCGGCCGAGCAGCGATCACTCACGCGGAAAGGGCCGTAGCGCACCGCGATCCATGACCGTGGTCACTCCGGCCAAGCCGCCCAAGCGGCTCTGCGATGAAAGTCCGATCTGACTGTGGCTCGTGATGTCTGGTTCGAAACCGTCGCCATTGCCCAGGAACGGGCCAAGAAGCGACTGCCGAAATCCTCGTACTCGTCGCTGATCTCGGCGAGCGAGCGAGGCATTACCGTCGGTGACAACGTCGCCGCGTTCAGCGAATTGGGCTTCGCGCCACACGTCATCGGCGTGCGGTCCGAGCGTGATCTGACGACAACCGTTATGGGTCAGGAGCTTTCACTGCCCGTGATGATTTCGCCGACCGGCGTGCAGGCCGTCGACCCCGACGGCGAGGTGGCAGTCGCGAAGGCCGCGGCGGCCCGCGGCACCGCGATGGGGCTGTCCTCATTCGCCAGCAAGCCGATCGAAGAGGTGATCGCGGCCAACCCCAAGCTGTTCTTCCAGATCTACTGGCTGGGCGGCCGGGAGGCGATCGCCGAACGTGTCGAGCGCGCCCGGGCGGCCGGGGCGGTCGGGCTGATCGCCACCACCGACTGGAGCTTCTCGCACGGCCGGGACTGGGGTAGCCCGAAGATCCCGGAGCAGATGGACCTCAAGACCATCATCAAGATGATGCCCGAGGCCTTGACCAGGCCGCGCTGGTTCCTGCACTGGGCCAAGACCATGCACCCGCCGACCCTGCGGGTGCCCAATCAGGGCCGTCAAGGCGAACCGGGGCCGCCGTTCTTCCAAGCCTACGGCGAGTGGATGGGCACCCCACCGCCCACCTGGGAGGACATCGCCTGGCTGCGCGAACTGTGGGGCGGACCCTTCATGCTCAAGGGTGTGATGCGCGTCGACGACGCGAAAAGGGCTGTGGATGCCGGTGTTACGGCGATCTCGGTGTCCAACCACGGCGGCAACAACCTGGACGGGACGCCAGCCTCGATCCGGGCGCTGCCCGCGGTGGCCGCGGCGGTCGGCGACCAGGTCGAGGTGCTGCTGGACGGCGGTATCCGCCGTGGCAGCGACGTGGTGAAGGCGCTGGCCCTGGGTGCCCGGGCGGTGATGATCGGGCGGGCCTACCTGTGGGGTCTGGCCGCCGCCGGCCAGCCCGGGGTGGAGAACGTCTTGGACATCCTGCGCAGCGGTATCGACTCGGCCCTGATGGGCCTCGGGCGGGCCTCGGTACACGATCTGTCGCCAGACGACATTTTGATCCCGGCCGGTTTCACCCGAGCGTTGGGCGTGCCGGCCGGCGACCGCTAGTCAAATGGCGGTGGCCCGCTGCGCCCGGCTCCGCCGCGCTTGCGACCGCCGCTAGCCTGGGCGGGTCGCCAGCTGCGAAATCAGTGCCGATCCTGGTACGCCCGTGGCGGACGGGACGGGCGTGATAGTCCGGGACCGACCCGGGGGGGATGTGGAAAATTTGTGGTTGTCGTAATCACCAACAACTGGTGCACGGCAGGTGAATTCGCTTACCATCGTCCGATGGCGGTTTGCGGCGAGCTCGGTAGTTCGACGTCGAGCCAGCTAAATGGCCAGTTGCAGGGGCAGTCGTTGACGCTTCTGGTGCCGGTGGGGTCGACCGAACAGCACGGACCCCACCTGCCCCTGGACACTGACACCCGGATCGCGCAGGCGCTCGCCCGAGCGGTGGCGGAGCGGTTGGCCGCGCCGCAGACCGGGCAGGACTGGCCGGTTGCGCCGGCCGTCGCCTACGGCGCCAGCGGCGAGCACCAAAGCTTTCCCGGAACCATCTCGATCGGCACCGACGCACTGACGCGGTTGCTGGTGGAGTACGGCCGCTCGGCCTGCTGCTGGGCGCAGCGGGTGGTATTCGTCAACGGCCACGGCGGCAACGTGCCCGCACTGGTCGACGCGGTGGGTCTGCTGCGCTTCGAGGCGCGCGACGTCGTCTGGCTGCCGTGTGCCGCGGCGGGCACCGATGCCCACGCCGGCCACGCTGAAACATCGCTGCTGCTGCATCTTTCGCCAGAGGAGGTGCGGTTTGACCGGGCGCGGCCAGGTAACAGCGCCCCATTGGCGCAGCTGCTGCCTCAGATGCGCCTCGGCGGTATCGCCGCAGTAAGTGCGGTCGGGGTGCTCGGTGACCCGACTACCGCCAGCGCCGACGAGGGTCAACGACTGTTCGCCGAGATGGTCAACGGCGGTGTCGCGGCGATCGACGCCTGGGCCCCTGGGCCGGACGGGATGCTGCGGTGACCGCGGCTCGGCTGCCCGACGGCTTCGCCGTGCAGGTCGACCGGAGGGTGCGGGTGCTGGGTCGCGGGTCGGCGCTGCTCGGGGGTTCGCCCACCCGGCTGCTCCGGCTGGCGCCAGCGGCCCAGGGGATGCTGTTCGACGGCCGCCTGGAGGTACGCGACGCGGTCAGCGCCCAACTGGCCCGCACCCTGCTGGACGCCACCGTTGCCCACCCGCGGCCGGCCGGCGGGCCGTCGCATCGGGATGTGACGGTCGTTATTCCGGTGCGGGACAATAGCTTCGGCCTCGAGCGGCTGATGGCTTCGCTGCGCGGCCTGCGCGTCATTGTGGTCGACGACGGGTCGCAGGTCCCGGTCTGCCGAGAGGGTCTGACCGCAACGCACTGTTGCGACGTGGAGGTGCTTCGCCACCGGGAGAGCCGGGGGCCGGCGGCTGCGCGCAACACCGGGCTGGCGGCCTGCAAGACGGAGTTCGTGGCGTTTCTGGACTCCGACGTGGTGCCGCGCCGGGGTTGGCTGGAGGCGCTGCTGGGACACTTTTGCGATCCCACTGTGGCGCTGGTCGCCCCGCGCATCGTCGGCATGGGGGGCAGTGACCACATGGTCGCCCGATACGAGGCCATCCGCTCGTCGCTGGACCTCGGCGGCCGCGAGGCACCCGTGGTCCCCTACGGCAAGGTCGCCTACGTCCCGAGTGCGGCGATCATCTGCCGTTGTACGGCCCTGCGTGCTCTGGGCGGCTTCGACGAAGAGTTGCGCTCCGGGGAGGATGTCGACCTGTGCTGGCGGCTGGTCGATGCCGGTAGCCGGCTGCGTTACGAGCCGATCGCCCTGGTTTCGCACGATCACCGGGTCACGACGTGGGATTGGGCTGCGCGCAAAGCTTTTTACGGTGGCTCGGCGGCGCCGCTGGCGGCCCGCCACCCGGGTAAGACCGCGCCGATGGTGATCTCCGGTTCGGCGCTGGCGGGCTGGGCGCTGGTGGCGCTGGGTTCGGCGTTGGGATACCTGGTCTCGTTGGCGCTGGCGGCGTTGACCGGCTTCCGGGTCGCGAAGGCCATGCGGGGCCCGGAGACCGCACCGGAGGACGTGCTGGCGGTCACCCTGCGCGGTCTGGCGGCCGCCGGGCTACAGATCGCCTCGGCCCTGTGCCGGCACTACTGGCCGATCGCACTGCTGGCCGCCCTGGTGTCGCAGCGCTGCCGCCGGGTGGTGCTGTTGGCGGCGATCAGCGACGGAATTGTGGACTGGCTGCGACACGCGCGCTCTGACAGCGCTGACGTCCGCCCGCTGGGACTTCCGGCCTACCTGCTGCTCAAGCGAGTGGACGACCTGGCCTACGGTGCCGGCCTGTGGGGCGGTGTGCTGCGGGAGGGCAACCTGTCTGCGCTCAAACCGCAGATTCGCAGTTAGGTCGTTTTGGCTGATCCGGTGGTGCACAGCGATGCCCTGGTCGTTGGTGCTGGAAGCGCGGGGTCCATTGTGGCCGAGCGGCTTTCGTCGGATCCGGCGTGCACCGTGACAGTGCTGGAAGCTGGGGTCGGGTTGACCGATCCGGCCCTGGCTATGCAGGTGGCGAACGCTACGTTGCTGCCCATCGGTCCCGACAGTCGGCTGGTGCGGCGGTATGAAGCCGAGTTGACCGGCCGCCCGGACGACACGGTGACGATCATGCGCGGTGCGACCATCGGTGGTTCCGGCGCGGTGAACGGCGGCTACTTCTGCCGGGGGCTGCCCGGCGACTTCGACGGCTGGCCGCCCGGCTGGTCGTGGCCCGACGTAGTGGACTCATTTCGGGCCATCGAGACCGACCTTGACTTCGCAGGTGCCCAACACGGCGACACCGGTCCGATATTGGTTCAGCGCACCCGCGAATTGTGCGGTGGTACTAGCAGATTCATCGATTCCGCGGAGCGGGCCGGGTTCAGCCGGATTGCCGACCTCAACGACGCGACGATGACCTCGCAACCCGGGGTGGGCGCGGTGCCGCTCAATATCGTTGCCGGCGAGCGTATCGGGCCGGGTGCGGCCTACCTGCGGCCCGCGCTCGACCGGCCGAACCTGACCGTGCTCACCGAGGTCAGCGCCGTGCGGGTGGATATCGCCGGTGATCGCGCGGTGGCGGTGCAAGTAGTAGGTCCGCAGGGCCCGATGCGGCTGAGGGCGGATCGAATCATTTTGTGCGCCGGGGCGATTGAGTCGGCGCATCTGCTGAATCTATCCGGCGTAGGCGACGAAACGATGCTGCGGAAGGTCGGCATCGTGGTGCGGTCGGCGCTGCCGGTCGGGGCGCACTGCGGCGACCACCCGGAATGGCTGGTAGCCGTCGACTGGCCCGGGACACCGGGCCGGTCAGCGCTTGAGGCGGTGCTGCATCACGAGGATCTCGAAATCCGCCCGTACAGCACCGGTTTCGCCGCCATGGTCGGTGCTTCCGGGTCGGCGGAGCCACCGCAGATCGGGGTGGCACTTATGACGCCACGGGCCCGCGGCCGGTTGACATTGGTCTCCGCGGATCCGCGGGTGCCGCCGCGGATTGAACACCGCTACGACACCGAGCCCGACGACACCGCGGCACTGCGCCGCGGCGTGGGCCTGGTGGCCGAGCTGCTGAGTACGAAAGCCGATGCCGCCGAGCCGCGTTGGGCGACCTCTCAGCACCTGTGTGGCAGCGCGCCGATGGGCGCCGACGACGACGAATCCGCGGTGGTCGACGCGCAGTGCCGGGTGCGCGGCATCGAGGGACTCTGGGTGATCGACGGTTCGGTGCTGCCCCGGATCACCAGCCGCGGGCCGCACGCGACGATCGCGATGCTGGCGCATCGGGCGGCGAGGTTTCTGCTCGGTTAGCCGTGCAGCCGGTATCGGATCGGCAGATGCTTGATGCCGCCGACGAACGTCGTCGAGATCAGTTGCGGTTCGCCGGCCAACTCGATGGAGTCCAGTCGGGGGAGCAGTTCGGTGAAGAAGCTGTTGATCTCCATCCGGGCCAGTGCCGAGGCCACGCAGAAGTGCACCCCGTACCCGAACGCCAGGTGCTTGTTGGGGTCGCGGCCGACGTCGAAGGTGAACGGGTTGGCGAAGACGTCTTCGTCGCGGTTGGCCGAGACGTAGGACAGGTAGACCGACTCGCCCTTGGCGATCGGCACCCCGCGCACCGTGGTGTCCGCGGTCGCGGTGCGCATGAACTCCTTGACCGGGGTGACCCACCGGATCATCTCGTCGACCGCGGTGGGCATCAGATCGGGGTTGGCGCGCAGCCGATCCCGCTGATCGGGGTTTTCGATCAGCGCCCGCAGCCCGCCGCTGATCGCCGCGCTGGTGGTGTCATGGCCGGCCGTGGCGATCAGGACGTAGTAGGAGGCGATGTCGACGTCGGACAGCGGCTCGCCGTCGATCCGGGCGTTGGCAATGGTCGATGCGAGGTCGTCGGTCGGATGGGCGCGGCGGTCGGTGGTCAGGGTGCCGAAGTAGGCGAAGAAATCCAGCAGGACGGGCAGTTGTTCCTCGGGAGTGAAGCCGCGCCGGTATTCGTCGTCGTCGCCGCCGAACAGTTCCTGGGTGAGGCGCAGCATCCGGGGGAAGTCCTCTTCGGGCAGCCCGAGCAGCGACATGATGGCGTAGAGCGGGTAGTTCAGTGCGATGTCGGCAACGAAATCGCACTCCGGACCGATCTGCGCCATCCGGTCGACATAGCGTTTGGCGAGTTGGTCGACGCGGGTTTTCATCGCGCGCATTGCCTTGGGGCGGAACCAATCGGCAACGATGGCCCGCATCTTGTGATGCTGCGGATCATCCATGTGGATCAGGGTGCGCAACCCCATCCCGTCTTCCAGCAATTGCCGCTGCAGGTCGTCGGCTTCGGCGGCTGCCAACACCGGACGCGGCTCGTTGATCCATAACTCGTTGTCGCGCTCGATGTCCATGATGTCGTCGTACTTGGTGATCGCCCAGAACGGCCGATACGGCGGGCAGTCCACCAGGGATACCGGCGCATGTGCGCGCAGATGGGTCAGTGCCGCGTGCAACCGCGGTTCGTCGGCGTAGGCGCTCGGGTCGGCGAAGATCCTGGCGGCCTCATCGATTATCGGTGCACTCAACGGTTTGCTCCTTGCGCGGCGAATTACTTGACACGTGTCAGCTCGAGTTTCAGTGTCGGGGATGTTTCGCGTCGCGGCGGCGCTTTGCGCTGATTGGGCCGATTAGGATTTGCAGTCATGTTGACCGGATCAAGGCGGCGCCGGGTTCTGTGGGCCGGCGTTGCCGCACTGGCGGTGATCGCGGCGCTGGTCGCCGGCTGTGCTCGCTCCGACGGAGCCGCGTCCCAACCGGGCGTCAGCGCCCGCGCGGTCGCGCTCAACGCCGACGTGGTGCGGACCGGTGCCGGGCTGCTGCGCGGGACTGTCGGCCCGGATCACCGGCTTTTCCAAGGGATTCCCTACGCCGCGGCACCGGTCGGGCCGCTGCGTTGGCAGCCGCCGGCGCCGATGCCGGCATGGCCGGGGGTGCGCGACGCCGTCAAACGCGGGCCGTGGTGCATCCAGCCGGATACCGCCGAGGTGGACCCGACCAGTGAGGATTGCCTGACCCTCAACGTGTGGACGCCGACCGGCTCGGCCGCCGAACCGCTGCCGGTCATGGTTTGGATCCACGGCGGCAGTTTCCAGCGGGGCGCCGGCGACATCTACGACGCGCAACGGCTGGCGGTGCGCGGCCGGGTCGTCGTCGTCACCATCAACTATCGGCTGGGAGCCCTGGGGTTTCTGGCCGACGCCGCACTGGGTGAGGCCGGCAACTACGGGCTGGCCGATCAGCAGGCGGCGCTGCGCTGGGTCCGCGACAACATTAGTGGGTTCGGCGGCGACCCGGCCAAGGTGACCGTCGCCGGTGAATCGGCCGGCGCCATGGCGGTCTGCGACCACCTGGTCGCACCGGATTCGGCCGGACTGTTCCGGGCCGCGATCATCCAGAGCGGGCCGTGCCAGGCGCAGGTCGAGGCGCCCGAGGCCCGGCGGATCAGCCGCGACTACACCGAAGCGGTCGGGTGCACCGAGCCGGATGACCCGGGTCTCGCCGCGTGCCTGCGCGCGTTGCCGGCCGAGCGACTGACCAAGCCGCTCTGGTATGCCCGGTTCGGCACCGACCGCCTCAGCGGCCCGGTGCTCGGAACTTCACTGCTGCCAACGGATCCGATGCGGGTGTTTGACGACGGCCGCGACGGCCAGCCCGCCCGGGTGCCGGTGCTGTTGGGCGCCAACCGCCACGAGTTCGCCATGTTCGTCGCGCTGCGCTATCTGCGGGTCGGCCGGGAGATCACCGCCGCGGAATACCCCGACGAGCTCAAGGACACCTTCGGCCTCAGCGACGGCGCCGCGGTGGCCGATCGCTATCCGCCGGCCCGGTTCGGCGGCAGCGTCTCGCTGGCGTACGCGGCCGCCGCGACCGACGACATCTTCGCCTGCCCGGCCGACCGGATGGCCGAGGGGCTGGCGGCCGCCGACGGGCCGGTTTACGCCTACGAGTTCGACGACCCGCACGCGCCGGCCCCCGAGTTGTACGAGCAGGTGCCGTTCCCGATCGGCGCCACCCACTCGCTGGAGATGCGCTACCTGTTCGACATCGGTGGAGCTCCGCCCATGGACCCGGCGCAGCGCCGGCTGTCCGACCAGATGATCGAGTACTGGACGGGGTTCGTGGTCACCGGCGCACCGGTCGGGGTCGGCCAGCCCGACTGGCCCGCGATCGGAACGGGCCGAACCGACCGGCGGTGGATGTCACTGCGGCCCGACGGCAGCCGGGTGATCACCGACTACGCCACCGAGCACCAGTGCGAGTTCTGGGCGACCCTGCGATAGTTGCCGCTAGTCGCCGCCCAGCGTGTATTCAGCGCGAAAAATCACGTGAAAACTCGCACTGAGTGCACGTTCGGCGGGGATGGAGCAGGGTCAGGCCGGCGTCACCCAGGTGGTGATGTCGGCGTGCACGACCTCGGCCCCACTGCGGTCGGTGACGCTGACCGGAACCACGACCTCGAACCCCTTCTGCGAGCCAGCGGTCATCGCATTGAAGTCCGGCGGGTCCAGTCGAGCGGTGGCCCGCAGCGACGTCGTCGCCTTGGCCAGGTACTGCACGTTCATCGACTTGGGGATCCAGCGGTGGCTGCGCGGCACGGTGGCCTCCATCAACATCCCCATCGCCGCCTCGGCGGCGTTGCAGGAGGCGATCGCGTGCACGGTGTGCAAGTGGTTGTAGACGAACGGCCACTTCGGCACCAGTACCTCGGCCAGCCCGGGCTCCATCCGGACCACGTGCGGCAGCACCGAGGCGAAGTAGGGGACCCGGGCCATTGCCGCGGCGGAGAACAGCCGGGTGCCGCCGGGAACGCCCACGAGGCGTCGCCACATCTGATAAGTACTGGTAGGTCCGGTCACATCGACGTACCTTACCGACAAGTAAGATCACCTGTCGGGCGGCACCTCAATGGTCCGCTCACCGGCCCGCCGGCGATACGACCTGAGATTTGGCCGATGACCCGATCTGGGGCATACTGTTCAGGTTCGCCTGCGCCGGGGTTGTCCCTGGCCGGGCATACGACCAGCGCCCACCCGGGCGCATCCGGTCCCACTCTCGCAGCGCGGAGTTTTTTCACCGTGAGCGAGGCCGTGTGCGGGCGACACGCCCGACCGCGGGGACCGGAGTATCACGACAGGTAAACAGCGGCGGCAGCGCCCAGCGCAGTGTCATACGGGCCCATAACGGGCCCCGGCGCGCGGGGGCACATCGGGTTCGGAAACGGACCCCCTTTGCAGGAGTGAGGTAGCAGAAGCGTGGCGGGACAAAAGATCCGCATCAGGCTCAAGGCCTACGACCATGAGGCTATTGACGCCTCGGCGCGCAAAATCGTCGAGACCGTCACCCGCACGGGTGCCAGCGTGGTGGGCCCGGTGCCGCTGCCGACCGAGAAGAACATCTACTGCGTCATTCGGTCGCCGCATAAGTACAAGGACTCGCGGGAGCACTTCGAGATGCGCACCCACAAGCGGCTGATCGACATCCTCGATCCCACGCCGAAGACCGTTGACGCCCTGATGCGCATCGATCTGCCGGCCAGCGTCGACGTCAATATTCAGTAGGAGCACCGAAAAACCATGGCACGTAAAGGTATTTTGGGTACCAAGCTGGGCATGACGCAGGTGTTCGATGAGAACAACAAGGTCGTGCCGGTCACGGTCGTCAAGGCCGGGCCGAACGTGGTGACCCGCATCCGTACTCCGGAGGTTGACGGGTACAGCGCGGTGCAGTTGGCCTATGGCGAGATCAGTCCACGCAAGATCAACAAGCCGCTGACGGGTCAGTACGCCGCCGCCGGGGTCAATCCCCGCCGGCACCTGGCCGAGTTCCGTCTCGACGACGAGT
>JBDTEP010000075.1:0-26579 GCA_039922455.1 Mycobacterium sp.
CGCCGCTGGTGGCACGGGTGGTAACGGCGGCAACGGCGTGACGTTGGGCAGTGGCCTCGCCCAGGCCGGCGGCAACGGCGGTGTCGGCGGCAGCTCCACGGCCGAGTACGGCAACGGTGGCCTCGGCGGTAATGGTGGCAACGGCGCCGCCGGCACCTCGGGAACCAACGCCGCGAACGGTGCCGGCGCGTCCGGCGGCAACGGCGGTACCGGCGGGTCGGCCGGGCAGCACGGTACCGGTGGTAACGGCGGTAACGCCGGTAACGGCGGTGTGGCCGGTACCAACACCTCGGTTGGCGCGACCGGAGCCGCCGGCGTCAACGCGCCGAAGGACCCCCAGGGCCAGGTCATGGCCGGTGGGACCGGCGGCGATGGCGCCAAGGGCGCTACCGGGTTCGCCGGTGGTGCGGGCGGTCTCGGCGGTACCGGTGGTGCCGGTGGCACCGCTACCGGCGACGGTGGCCAGGGCGGCCTCGGTGGTTCCGGGGGGATCGGCGGCAAGGGCGCCACCGGCGGCAACGCCGGTGTCGGCGGTAATGGTGGTGCCGGTGGCCTCGGTTTGCCTGGGCGCCAAGGCGGTTCCGGCGGCGAGGGCGGCCAGGGCGGCGATGGTGGCGTCGGCGGTAACGCCGGTGAAGGCGGCGCCGGTGGTGTCGCGCTAGGTGACGGTCAGTCCGGTGGGCATGGCGCCGCTGGTGTCGCCGGTAAGGGCGGCCTGGGCGGTAACGCCGGACTCGGCGGTGCGGGCGGCAAGGGCGGCGCCGGCTACAACGGCCTGGCCGGTCAGGGCACCGGTGGCGGCGGTGCGGGCGGTTCCGGCGGCAACGGCGGCGTCGGTGGCACCGGCGGTCAAGGTGGTGCAAACACCGACGGCACCAACGGCGAGGCCGGCTCCGGTGGTCAGGGCGGCAAGGGTGGCCAGGGCTCTAACGGTGCTTCCAAGCCCAGCAAGGCCGGCTTTGCCGGCAGGGGCGGCAACGGTGGCGACGGCGGTACCGGCGGTACGAATGGCGACGGCGTAGCCGGTTCTTCAGGTGCTAACGGTGTCCTCGGCGGCAACTCCAGCGGTAGCACCGTTGGTGTGGGCGGCGCCGGTGGCGCTGGCGGTACGGGCGCACCGTGATAACTCGCCAGTCCGGGTAGCCTCGGTCGCTCCGAACGTGGCTAGGGCACCCGCTCTCTCCCGCGAGCGTGCGTGTCCCCGGTCGACACGCCGGGAAAACTCCCGGGTTTGCGCACGTTCGGTGACGGCACCCGCGGGCTCGATGGCGGTGCTAAAGGCACCAACTGCAAGGGCGGTGACGGATGATGATCCGCCGCCGGCCAGCGTTACGGCGTGTTGCGGTAGGCCGGGACATCCTCGGGTGTTCTCGGCCAAGCGAACAGCGCGATCCGCTGATCCCACTTGGCCATGTAGTGCTCTCCGAGGAACACGCCGCCTCGTCGCTCCCAGAAGCGGCGCCCATACGAGCCGTCGCCGGCATGGGCGTCTCCGATGATCCGTCGGCACTCCGGTTCGATCTCGAACACGCTGTCAACAAACCCGCGGAACATGATCGCACCGTGTCCGTGCTCGACCATGTCGAGTTCGGCGATGGCGGCATGCAAGCCCACGTCGTAGGGATGGGCGTCGTAAACGGTAGCGATGTCGTCCTGAGCGGCCCGGATCAACTCCATGTAGCCCATCGGCCGCCCGTCGATACTGAAGATGTAGGGACGCGAGTAGCTGCCCTCGAATTGAATCTCCAAGTGGCGGTGCCATTCATCGGCCGGATAATCGTAGCTCCAGGTTGCGGCCAGGTGCGGCCGGTTCATCCACTCCGAGATCATCTCGGCGTCGCCGTCCGGGTCTGCGAAACGAACGCTGTACGGCTCGGGGAACACCGGCAGCGGCGGCGGCGGAACCGCGCGGATCTCGTCAGTCACGTCAGGCCGTTGCCGCGGCATGCGCGCACTCATATTGCACCCGAATCCGATGTAGCTGAATCGGTTTCGGTAACCATTGCAAGTGCCTCCTGGGAATCCTTTGACGGCAACGCCGTCGCCAATGGGTTCGCCAATGATGCTACGTTGACTTGCGAGTGGCAGCGCCGAAATACCCACGATGACACCGCGCACGTTCGGCCCCTAGAGCGTCAGCACAACCTTCCCGGCTACCTCACCCGACGCCAGCAGCCGGTGCGCCTCGGCGGCCTGCTCGATGGGCAACCGCGCACCGATCACCGGCTTGATCCGGCCATCGCCGATCATCGGCCAGACCTTGTCGGTCACCGCCGCGACGACGGCGCCCTTGCCGTGCGGGCCCTCCACCGGCCGGCCGCGCAGCGCGGTGCCGATCACCCGGGCGCGCTTGCCGATCAGTTTGCCCAGGTTCAGCTCGCCCTTGACCCCGCCTTGCATCCCGATGACGACCAACTGCCCGTCGTTGGCCAGCGCGTCGATATTGCGGTCCAGGTAGGCCGCCCCCATGATGTCCAGGATCACGTCGGCGCCGCCGGCCTCGCGGACCCGCGCCACGAAGTCCTCGTCGTGATAGTTGACGGTGATCTCGGCGCCCAGATCACGGCATAACGCCAACTTGGCCTCCGATCCGGCGGTGACGGCCACCCACGCCCCGAGTTGGCGGGCCACCTGGATGGCGTGGCTACCCACCCCGCTCGCGCCACCGTGCACCAGCAGCAGCTGTCCCTCCGACAGGCCCGCCGTCTGCACCAGATTCGACCACACCGTGCAGGCCACCTCCGGCAGGCCGGCCGCGTCCAGCAGGTCCACGCCGTCGGGGATCGGCATTACCTGCGCGGTGGGAACCGCCACATACTCGGCATAGCCGCCCCCGGTTAACAACGCGCAAACCTGTTGTCCAACAGTCCAATCCAGCAAATCGTCACCCACCGCGGCGATGGCACCGGACACCTCCAGCCCGATGGTGTCACTCGCCCCGGGTGGGGGCGGATACAAACCCGCCGCCTGCAGCAGGTCAGCCCGGTTCACCCCGGCCGCGGCGACCCGGATCAGCACCTCGCCCGGGGCCGGTTGGATGTCAGGGATCTCTCGCCAGGACAGCACCTCGGCGGATTCGGCGACAATGGCATGCATGCCGCCCACGCTACTACCGACCGATTCCTCTTCTTCGGGTCGTTCTCGCACTGAAATGCGCGGTCACGGCAGGTCATTTAGCGTCGCGTAATGCGATGCGGTGATCGCCGCCGGGCGAGCGACCCGTCCGGATTGGATTTCGCCGAGCGGCGCGACTCCCGTCAAGTCCCCGCCGCCGCAGCAGTTGTCGCTGAGAGTCGGGCGCAACACCACCTGGTCGAAACCAGCTACTGACCCAACCAACAGATGACGAAAGTTAGGCACATTGGCGGTGGCGACAGGATTTGAACCTGCGGTCGGTTTTAGCCGACTCTCGCTTTCAAGGCGAGTGCATTAGGCCGCTCTGCCACGCCACCGCGGGAAATCTTACCGGGTTAGGTGGGCGGGCCGGGGGCGGGCGGTGCGGGTTGCGGCGGTGGCGTTGAGCCGGCCGCTGGGCCGCTGAGGACGTCTAGGACGGCCACCCGGGCTTTGGACATCAACCACGGCTGTCACCGATCGCGAGACGCAGCTGTCAACGATGTCGTGAACTCGTATACTTCCGTTGCCGCCGAACTGGTTCAGTGCACCGGATGCCCCACCAGGACTTCGTCCGGGTCGACGTTGCGGATCCGCTGCAAAAGAACCGCCGACCAGACTCCGTCGATCGGAACCTGTTGCACCGCTTGGACCCCGTACTGGCGCAACGCTGCGATGAACCACTCCCAACGCAGGTCGGTCCCGGGCTGGCCCGGCTCGGAGTACACGACCCAGCCCGTTCGGCCGGAGCCGGCGGCACTGTAGACCGCCTTCAGCCAGGCCAGGTCCACCCGCCGGGTCGCGAACGCGATGACCACGTCGGCGTCATCCGGATTGGTGCGACTGATTGCCAACAGTCGCAACGCCGATTCGTGCGGTGCATTGATCACCGCCACACTACGACCGCGGGTGATATTCAATCGTTGCTCAAGCTGCGCCAGGCTCGGTGCGCTTGCGGTCTCGTAATACAGGGCGGTCGTCATCGGGCGGTAACCCAGCCTTCCTCGCGCTCGGCGGCTATGCGCAGCATCTCGGCGATCTCGTTGGTGTGCTGTGAGACATGGTGTTTGTCACCGGTCTTCGTGGTGATGATCGCGCCGATCTCGTGGTGCGACAGGATGTGGTCGGTGTGGATGAGCGCGCGCACCGATTCGATCTCAGACGCGGTGATCAGCACCTCGCCGTGTCGGTCCGAGACCCCGTGCTTGTTGATCAAGTTGAACTTCAAAAATTGCATCGCACATTCCACCTGTTTTGAAAAGCGTTCACTCAGATGACATTCAGCATGGAAGCAAACGAACGTGCTGTCCAATACACAGATCCACGCTGAACTATTGGTACGACCAATACCTGCCCGACGGGCCCCGCCGCTCGGCCACCACGGCATCGAGGGTCGCGTCGAACGCCCGTGCCGCGGCGGACCGGTACACGCCGGCACGCTGCAGCAGTTGCACGGTGCGGGTCGGAAGCGGCGGATCCAGGGGCACCGGGTGCAGGTCAGGGCTTTCACGGGTGATCGCATCTGGCAACACGGTGGTGACGACGTCGCGCCTCACCAGTTCCAATAACGCGCTGATTGAATTTGATTCGACCGCGATATTCTGCGGCACTTTGCAATCGGTGAAGTAGCTATCCACGTGCAATCGGGTGGCGAAGTCCGAACTGAGCAGGCCGAGCGGCTCGCCGGCCAGCTGTGAAATCGGCACCGGAACGGTGGCCGTCGCGAGCGGATGACCAGACCCGACCACCAGGCCCAGCGTCTCGGTGAACAGCGTCCGGGCGTCGATCCCGGCGGCGTGCGAGCCGGCGAACGCGATCCCGACATCGAGTCGGTCCGCCAGCAGATCGGACTCGATCCGGTCCTGATTGGTCTCCAGGACCGTCAACCTGATGCCCGGGTATGCCACCCGGAAGCTGTGTATCAGCGGGCCGATCAGATACGCGGTGAAGGTGGGTGTCATCGCGATCCGCAGGTTGCCGCGGGACAGATCCCGCACGTCGTGCACGGCCCGCTCGGCGGCCTGTAGCTCCCGCAGCGCCAGCCGGGCATGGGCGACGTAGGCCGATCCCGCGTCGGTGAGGCGGACGGTGCGACCGCCCCGGTCGAACAGTTCTACCCCGAGCGTGTGCTCGAGTTGCTTGATCTGTTGTGACAGCGTCGGTTGCGAGACGTGCAGCGCCTCGGCGGCCCGGGTGAAATTCTGATGGTCGGCCACCGCCAGCAGGTAGTTGATGTGCCGCAGCTCCATCGATCAACTATAGGAATTAGTGATCGCCGGTGGTGCGATACGGCACTCCATCATCACCGCAACCGACAAGGACCCGCGGATCAAACCGTAGGGATCTCCGCGGCGATCCGATCCATCAGCGCACTGTAGCGCTTGGCTTCCGGATCGCGGCCAGGCTTACCGCTCGAAATCAGCCCGGCGGCCAAACCGCGTGCCGGGTCCGCCCAGATCGCGACGTTGACCAGACCCAGGTGCCCGAACGCTGATGGCGCTCCGTGGCCGAACGGGCCGAAGCGGTCCGAGCCCAGCATGTAGCCGGTGCCCCAGCGCAGCGGTACCAGGCCGGTCGCCACGTCCGGACGCAACCGCCGGCACTGGGCGGTCGCGGCGGCCATCGTCTCCGGCGAGACCACCCGCACGCCGTCGAGTTCGCCTCCGCGACGCCAAATCTCGGCGAAGCGCGACAGCTCGAACGCCGTCGAGATGGTGTTGGACGACGGGATGACGGTGGTCAGGTACAGCGGGGTGTTGGTGAACGGGATGATCTCGTGCATGGTGCCGCCGATCACCTTGCGGAACACCGCCGCCATCGGCGCGGGAAGGGGGCGACCGGTGGCGTGACTGGGCGCCACCAGAGGGACATCGCGTTCTGCCACACCGAAATTCGTCCACCGGAAGCCCAGCGGGTCGAGGATCTCCTCGGCCAGAATGTCACGGATGTTACGACCCGTAGCCGCCGAGACGATCTCGCGCACCAGCGGGCCCCAGGTCAGCGCGTGATACATGTGAGCCCACCCCGGCGGGTACACCGCGCGCAGGTTCGCCAGCTGCTCGCGGGTGTAGTCGCTGTCGTCGACGCGGTGCACGTCCGGCCGCGGTCCGGTGGCGAACGGCACCCCGGCGCTGTGGGTCAGCACCTGGCGGATCGTGGTGCGGCCCTTGCCATGTTGGGCGTAGCCGGGCAAGTAGTCGGCTACCCGGTCGTCGAGTGAGAAGCAGCCACGTTCGACGAGCATGTGCACGACGGTCGAGCTGATCGCCTTGGCTGCCGAGTATGCGCAGAACGGGGTTTCGGTGGTGACGGCGATCTTGTCGGCGTCGGCGGGATCGGTGGGCGCGTTACCCCAGCCGTGCCCGATCGCGCGGTTGAGCACGACACGGCCGTTGTGACGTAGGCACAGCTGGATCGCCGGGTGCATGCCGGCCGAATACCAGTGCCGGGCGGCCTGCCAGATCCGTTCCACTGCCGCCGGGTCGATCCCGGAGCAGTCCTCCGCGCCAACCGTGGTCACCGCATCGAGGTCGGTGGGGACGCGGATCCGTCCGTCGGGTGTCGTCATCTCGGGAATCGCGGGAGTCATGGTCGCCGTCCTTCATCAGTGCCCCGGCCGAAATACAATTCCTGGGTGGCGAGGCAGACCAGCTGCCCCGCCCGGTTGTACATCGTCGAACTCGCCAGGCCGCGCCCGGCGATGCCGCTGGGGGAGAACTGGTCGGACAGCACCCAATCCGATAGATCGACGGGCCGCTGAAACCACAGCGCATGGTCGATCAGCGCATTGAATGCGCTGGCCGAGGTGGCCCGCCGCATGGCCACAGCCGTCTCGACCATGGTCGTGCCCGACAGATAGGTCAACAGGGCGCTGTGCAATGTGGCGTCGGCAGGCACCGACTCGGAGGGCTTCCACCACAGCCGGATTCGTGGCGACGGCTCGGGAAGGTCGAGGGCCAGTCGCGGCGGCGGGTCGATGTAGCGCAGGTCAAACGGGTGCGGCTGGACCCAGTAGCCGCCCCGCTCATCGGCGTAGTCCGCGAGCTGGCGCTGTGACGGCATCAGCGAATCCGGATCGGGGACGTCGGGCATCGACTGCTGGTATTCGGGTGCGTCGAAGGCTTTGGTGAACGACGACAGCACTTCCAGCAGGATCTGGCCGTCCTGGCGGGCGGTGACCCGCCGCGTCGACAGTGTGCCCCCGTCGCGGGCCACCTCGACCTGCAGGTCGACCGGGCGTCGGGCGTCACCGGCTCGCAGGTAGTAGACGTGCAGGCTGTGCGGTGTGCGGTCCGGGGCGGTGCGGCTGGCCGCGATCAGCGCCTGGCCCGCGATGTGCCCGCCGACGATGTGGTGGTGCGGGTTGTCGAGCTGGGTGGCGACGAACTGATGCTCGGCTGTCTGGTCGACATCGAGGGTGGCGACGATGTCAGCCAGGGTCGGTTGTCGGTAGGACACTCCGTCATGATGCCGTAGGCCCGGGCGGCCCGCCCCGCCGAGTGTGAACCCTGCGGCCCGTCAACGGGGCAGCAGGATTATTCGCCGGTGAACTCGGGCTTGCGCTTGGCGAAGATCGCCGAGATGCCCTCGCTGAGGTCCTTCGACGCCAGGAACGCCGCGTTCCAGGCGGCGACGTAGCGCAGGCTGGCCGACACCTGGTCGATGCGCTGCTGGTCCAGTACGTCCTTGACACCTTCGACGGTGAGCGGCGGGTTGGCGGCGATCTCGGCCGCGGTGGCGTGCGCGGCGGCCAGGCAGGCCGCGCCGTCGGCGTAGACGTCGTTGACCAGCCCGATCTTCTCCGCGCGGGCGGCGTCGATGTCGCGGCCGGTCAATGCCAGCTCACGTAGGTGCCCGTCGGACAGGATCAGTGGCAGCCGGGCCAGGCTGCCCATGTCCGCGACGATGGCCAGCTTGACCTCACGCACGCTGAACTTGGCGTCGGCGGACGCGTAGCGGATGTCGACTGCTGAGATCAGATCCACCCCGCCACCGATGCACCAGCCGTTGATCGCCGCGATCGTCGGGGTGCGGCAGCCGGCGACGGCGTTGGTGGCCTGCTGCATCCGCAGGATCTCAGCGTGGAACTCCGAGCGCGGACGAGCCTGCGCCCCCTCGGCCAGCACCGGGGCCAGGGTGCCACCCATCGCGGCCAGATCCAGCCCGTAGCTGAAGTTCTTGCCGGAACCGGTCAGCACGATCGCCCGCACGTCGCGGTCGGCGTCCAGGGCGCCGAACACGTCCGGCAGTTCCGACCAGAACGCCGGGCCCATTGCGTTGCCCTTGCCCGGCCCGATCAGGGTGACCTGGGCAACGTGGTCTTTGGTTTCGACGGTGACGGATTCATAGGACTCGGCCATACCCAGACCGTAGCGTGGTGGTGCTCGGCTTCACCGTCCGGTCATAACTTCGAAACCTGCTCGCCACGCCGGCGTCGTGTAAGCCGCTTACGGTGGGTAGTACATGAACGTTGCCGGTTGGGTATGGGGGCTGACGATCGTCGGCCTGATCGGATTGCTCGCGTTCGACTTCGTCTTTCACGTCCGAAAGGCGCACGTTCCGACGCTGAAGGAAGCCGCAGTCTGGTCCGGCGGGTACATCGGCGTGGCGGTGCTGTTCGGGGTCGGCGTGTTCGTACTCGGCGGAGCAGATGTGGGTTCGGAATACCTCGCCGGCTACGTCACCGAGAAGGCGCTATCGGTTGACAACCTGTTCGTCTTCTTGATCGTGATGGCGAGTTTCCGGGTGCCCCGCGAAAATCAGCAGAAGGTGCTGCTGTTCGGGATTGCCTTTGCGCTGACGGCCCGGACCGGCTTCATCTTCCTCGGTGCGGCATTGATCAACACCTTCGCCTGGGTCTTCTACTTCTTTGGACTGATCCTGCTGCTCACGGCCGGCAAGATGCTCAAATCGGAGAGCGGCGAAGAGTCCCTCAAAGGCAACCATGTCGTCATCCGACTAGCGAGCAAGGTCATTCGTACCAGCGAGCATTACGACGGCGACAAACTGAGCACCACAGTCGCCGGCCGTCGGGTGATGACCCCGATGCTGTTGGTGATGGTCGCCATCGCCGGCACCGACGTGCTCTTTGCGCTCGACTCGATCCCGGCGATCTTCGGCCTCACCCAGAACGCCTACATCGTGTTCACTGCGACAGCATTCTCCCTATTGGGGCTGCGGCAGCTCTACTTCCTGATCGACGGCCTGCTCGACCGGCTCGTCTACCTGTCCTACGGCCTGTCAGTGATCCTCGGATTCATCGGCGTGAAACTGGTGCTGCACGCCCTGCACGAAAACACGGTGCCGTTCATCAACGGCGGCGAACCGGTTGACCCGAATCAGACGGTCGAGATCAGCACCGGGCTGTCGCTGCTGGTGATCGTCGGCGTGCTCGCCGTCACCGTCGTCGTCTCCTTGCTCAGTGGGCGCGGCAGAGCCCAGACCGCGATCGTCAACGCCCGCCGGCATGCCAACGCCTACCTGGACTCCGAGCCCACCCGCGGCGCCGCCGAGCGCGAACGCATTTTCACGACGCTGCTCGCCGAGTGCGATCAGTTACTTGCGTTGCGCCCCAAGTACTGGCAGATGGTCAGTGACGAGCCGGCTCTGATCGAATTGGTGGAACGCGCGGCCGCCGACCATGAGCTGGTCCGCAGCGGTCAGACCCGCTCCAGGTAGAAGTAGAAGTACCGGCCGTTATCCAGCACGCCCTTGCCGTTCATGATGCCCAGCACGGTGTCGCCGTCGACGCGTTTGAAGTGGTCGTGGGTGGGCTGGCCGTCGTAGACCATAGTGGCCACCACCTCGCCGCGGAACTCTTCGGCCCACAGGCTGGCCTCGCCCTTGCCGAGCTTGATGTTGGAGAACTTGTTGCCGTCGGCGTCCAAGCACACCAGCGGCTGCACGTCGGTGGCAGAACGAAACGACTTGCCGAACCAGCCGACCTTCTCCAGCTGCCCGTTCATCTTGTGGCCGGTGACGAACTCCCCGCCGCGCCAGTCGCCGATCATCTGCTCGACGGTGGCCGGCGGCAGCGTCGCCCAGAATTCGTCGAGTTCGGCGTCGGCAATGGTGTCGGGGCGCTCCCGCAGCCGCTGGAATGTCGTGCGGGCCAGTTCGTCACTCATGTGTCACCCTCCCTCGGGGTCCCTCATTCAACTTGCCGATCCCGCCGAACGTGAAGTTAGCTTCACGCTCGCGGGCCGAACGTGAACCTAGCTTCACGCTCGGCGCCCGGAGAGAACCTCAGCCGGCCTTCTTGACGGCCCGCTTCAGCGCGAACAGCAGCCCGTTCGCCAGCACCGCGGCCACCCCGGGCAGCGGGTTGTCGGCGCTGACGGTGTAGCTGATCTGGGTGCCGGATCCCGCCGGCCGCAGCACCACGTCGCCGACGTAGTTGCGGAACGGGATGCCCGAGACGCCCCGGTAGCTCAGCCGCTGATCCGGCTCGAACGTGACGACCTCCTCCACCAGCGGCGCCATCCCCGGCACCGCCTTGATGCGGCGCTGGGCGCCAACGCCGTTGGGCTCGGGTGCGCCGGGCCGGACCAGGGTGACCTGCAGGCCAGGAGCCCAGGCGGACATGCCCTCGTAGTCGGAGAGCACCGCCCACACCTGGGCTGCGGGTGCGGCGACGGTGGCGGTAGCGGTCGCATGCATAGCGTTCCTCCTCAGATCCAACGTTGAGCGAACCGTAGCAGCGCGTCGTTCTCCTCCGGCGCGCCGATGGTCACCCGGACCCCGTCGTCGCCGTACGGACGGACCACGATGCGGGCCGCGGCGGCGGTGGCCACGAAGTCGGCGGTGCGCTCCGCCAGCGGCAGCCAGACGAAGTTGGCCTGCGCATCCGGCAGCTCGAACCCGGCGTTTCGCAGCGCCGTGGAGACCCGGACCCGCTCGGCGGCCACCGCGTCGGTGCGGGCCAGCAGTTCGTCGGCGGCATCCATCGAGGCGATCCCGGCGACCTGCGCCAGGCTGGACACCGTGAACGGCACGTAGACCTTGCCCAGCGCCGTGATGATCTCCGGATCCCCGACCGCATAGCCCAGCCGCAGTCCGGCCAGCCCGTAGGCCTTCGAAAACGTCCGCAGCACAACCACATTGCGGTGTTCGCGGACCAGCCCCAGGCTGTCGGGTGCCATGCTGTCGCGGATGTACTCCACGTACGCCTCGTCGATGGCGACCAGGATGTGCGGCGGCACCGCGGCCACGAACCGCGCCAGCGCATCGGGTGCGACGACGGTGGAGGTGGGATTGTTCGGGTTGCAGACGAAGATCAGTCGGGTGCGGTCGGTGATGGCCGCGAGCATCGCGTCCAGGTCGTAAGTGTGCTCGCGCAGTGGCACGCCGACCGGTGTCGCGCCGGCGGTGCGGACCTGCAGCGGGTAGATCTCGAAGCTGCGCCAGCCGAACACCACCTCGTCGCCGGCGCCGGTGCTGATCTGGATCAGCTGCTGGCACAGGCTCACCGACCCGCAACCCGCCGCCACGTGCTCCGGGCCGAAACCGACATGTTCGGCCAATCGGGTCCGCAGCGCGGCGTAGCCGTTGTCCGGGTAGCGGTTGGTGCCAGCCAGGGCGCGTTCGACGGCCTGCGTCACGCTGGGCAGCGGGGGCAGCACCGTCTCGTTGCTGGCCAGTTTTATCGAGCCGGGCACCGTCTTGCCTTCGACGTAGACCGGCAGTGCGGCGATCTCCGGGCGCAGGCGGACGGTCACGGACCACAGCATATGTGTCTGGGACCGCCGCATGAACCCGGCGGTTTCTGACCCGGGGCAGCGATCCGGTACCCTCAACGAGTTCGAGGAGGCGTGCCAGAGCGGCCGAATGGGACTCACTGCTAATGAGTTGTCCCCTTTACGGGGGACCGGAGGTTCAAATCCTCTCGCCTCCGCAACGGCTGAGCCTGCTCGGCCGACAATTGAAGATCAGCGCCCGTAGCTCAACGGATAGAGCATCTGACTACGGATCAGAAGGTTGGGGGTTCGAATCCCTTCGGGCGCACACAAATCTAGCGTTCACTCGCATCACCGCTGCGTGGAGGAATTCGGCGAGAACCACGCCGTCTTGGCCTGCCAGGATCGCGCCAACCCGTAGGCGAAGATTCCCACCGACAGGCAGATCAAGGCCCAGATCGCCGGACCGGCGTAGTGGCCGAGCCAGATCGAGCCGATCGCGATCACACAGGCTGCCACCGCGAGCAGCATTGACGCCAGGTACAGGTTGACGGTCGTCCTGGCTCGCGGATCGTGCCGCAGCGTCAGCATCAACCGGCCGACGTAGCCGCTCACGTAGAGCACCATCCCGCAAATCGCCACCTCGTAGGCCGTCAGCCAGCCATCGCCGGTCAGGCCGGCGAACATGTCCGGCTCGTGGCCCCGGTCGATCTTGGTGAAGCTTGCCAGCATCACCACGACGCCCAGCCCCAACGGCACCTGCAGATGCTTGCGCATGATCAGTGGCACCTGTTCGGGATCGGCGAGTCG
Source organism: Mycobacterium sp. (assembly GCA_039922455.1). Taxonomy (GTDB): domain Bacteria; phylum Actinomycetota; class Actinomycetes; order Mycobacteriales; family Mycobacteriaceae; genus Mycobacterium. The sequence continues at coordinate 12,600 of JBDTEP010000075.1, forward strand.
CACCAGCATGTGGTAAATGTTCGCGAGCACCGCCACGATTAGGCAGAGGCTGCCGAGCAGCTGCTGGACGTTCCACATTCCCAGCCAGCGGTGCAGGACCGGGCCCAGCTCGACCCCGGCCCACGGCGACAGCAGTACCAGCGAGCAGCCCTCCAGCGCCACCGCAAGCGTGGCGGCGGCCTCCCAGCGGGACCACCAGGTGTCGCGCCGAACCCACAGGCTGTAGGCGATCACCGCGAGGGTGGCGGTGAGGAATACCGATGTCATGACGCGCCGCTCACAGTGCCGCCACCGGAGGTGAACCATCCGCGCTTGGCCAGCCAGGATCGTGCCGACCCGTAGGCGAAGATCCCCACCGCCAAGCAGATACAGGCCCAGATCGCCGGGCTGGCGTCGTGACCGTCAACCCACGTCGAGCCGATCACGATCAGGCAGGCCGCGGCGGCAAAGGCCATCGAGACCAGGTAGAGATCGATGGTGGTTTTGGCCCGCGGATCCTTCCGCAGGGTCAGCATCAGCCGGCTGACGTAGGCGCTGAGGTAGAGCACCACGGCGCAGCCCACCAGCTCGTAGACGATCAGCCAGGAATCACTGCCCGTGGCGGCGAAGAAGTCCGGGTGGTACTCCTGATCGGAGAGCAGAAAGGTCGGCACCATCAGCGCGATGGCCAGCCACACCGGGACCATGAGCTGTCGGCGCATGATCGAGCGCACCTGATCAGGATCGGCGAGTCGCACCAGCATGTGGTGGATGTTGGCGGTCACCGCCAGGATCAGGCAGAGATGGCCGAGCAGCTGCTGCAGGTTCCACACCCCTAGGTCGTGGTGCAGCGCTCGTCCCACTTCGACGCCGGCCCACGGCGACATCAACACCAGCGAGCAGCCCTCCAGCGCCACCGCAAGCGTGGCGCCGGCTTCCCAGCGTGACCACCAGGTGTCGCGGCGAACCCACAGGCTGTAGGCGATAACCGCCAGCGTTACGACGATGAATCCGGAAATCAACGGGTGCTCTCAAGATGGCGTTCGCGGCGGGTTGGCCCGGGTGGCCGAACGATCGCCGGAGATGAACCAGGCCGCCTTGGCCCGCCAGGAACGGGCTGAGCCGTAGGCGAAGATGACCAGCGACATGCACGCGAAGAACCAGACCAGCGGGCTGACGTCGGTGTTGGTCCAGGTGGTGCTCAACTGCGCAGTAAAGGCAGCCAGCGCGAACGCCGACGAGGCCGTGTAGAGCTCGACGGTCTCCTTGGCGCGCGGATCGGATCGCACCATCAACAGCAGCCGTGTCGCGTAGCCGGACAGGTAGATCACCAGCCCGCACAGCAGCACCCAGTACGCGTCCATCCAGGCGCCGTCGCCGTCCGTAGCGAAGCCGTCCGGGCGGTAGCCCGCGTCGGCGATGACGAACACCACCACCATGGCCACCACGCCAACGCACGCCGGCCACTTCACCCATCGGCAGAACAGCGGTCGAATCCGGTCGAAATCGGCCAGCCGCAGCAGTACGTGGTAGACGTTGGCCCCGATCGCGATGACGATGCAGATGTGGCCGGCCAGCTGCTGCAGGTTCCATATTCGGGCGGCCCGGTGTACCCCCGGTCCCAGCGTCTGCGCCGCCCACGGCGACAGCAGTACCGCCGCGCAACCTTCCAGCGCGATGGCCGAAGTGACGCCGATCTCCCAGCGCGACCACCAGGTGTCGCGGCGCACCCACAGGCAGTAGAGCACCACGGCCACGGTGGCACCAATGAAGGCCGACGTCATTGCTCGACGGTACTTCCCGGAAGTCGGCTTAGACCGGCGGTTTGTCCAGATCCGCCTTGAGATCACCGAGGCGCAGTGGACGTGACGATGTTTCCAGGTATTCCGCAACGGCTTCGTGCTCGATCAACCCGAACCGGACCTGTAGGTCAACGGGGTTCAACCTGAAGTACCGCGCGACTCTGATCAGGTTGTCCGCACTGATCAGCCGACCCTCATGCGCCGCCTTGTAGTACGCGGACTTGCGGTACCCGAATGCCTCGTAGACCTCGGTCGCTCCGAGCGGCCTGCCGACAAGATAAGGCAGCACTACGGTTGGATCTTTGTGACGATCGTCCACAGTTCTAAACCTTAGCTCGCGTTCGTAGACAACACAATGTTGTTAGCTGGTGGTGGCGTGGCGAAATTCGCCGGAATTCACCCGCCACCTAGAAGTTCCAGCATCGCACGGCTCGCGATCCTGGTCCCGAACGGGATCGCCGCGAGGTCGACGAGGTAGTCCGGCGAGTGCGGGGTGTACGGGAACAGCCGGCCTTTCGCGGCGGCGTCGGCGTATACCTGCGGGTCGGCGACGCCGACCATCAGGTAGGACAACGGCACGTCGTGATGGTGGCCCTTGAGCAGGTGGCAGTCCTCCGAGCCGGTCACCGCCGGCAGCTGCGTCACGACGTTGTGCTCGCCGAGCATTCCGCCCAGCGCGGTGGCCAGCCGGTCGGTCAGGGCGGCGTCATTGACCAGCGGGGTGGAGCCGCCGGCCATCGTGATCGTCGGCAGCAGCTCATCGGGCATACCGCAGCTACCGGCGATGCCCACGCTGATCGCCCGGATTCCGCTGAGCATCTGCTCGCGCACGTAGGGGTTGAACCAGCGCAGGTTGACCCTCAGCAGTGCCCGGTCGGGGATGACGTTGTAGGCGGAACCGGCCTGGATCGAGCTGACAGTCAGCACCGCGGTCTCGTGCGGCGCGACGGTGCGGCTGACGATGCTCTGGAACTGCACGACGGCCTGTGCGGCCATCAGCACCGGATCCTTGGCCAGCTGGGGCATCGAGCCGTGTCCGCCGACGCCGTGGAACACGATGTCGAGCTGATCGGTGCCGGCCATCCGCTCACCGCCGACGGCGACCACCATGCCCACCGGGATCGGCGCGGTGTGCAAGGCGACGAACGAGTCCGGCTTGGGGGCGACGTCGTAGAGCCCGTCGGCGACCATGGTCGCCGCACCGGTGATCAGCTCCTCTGCGGGCTGGCCGATCAACACCGCGGTGCCCGCCCAGGCGTCGGTGGTCTGGGTGAGCACCCTGGCCATCCCGAGCATCCAGGTCACGTGCGCGTCGTGACCGCACATGTGCCCGATCGCCGGGTCGTGGCTCGCCCAGTCCAGGCCGGTGGCTTCCGGCACGGCCAGCGCATCCATGTCGGCGCGGTACATCACTATCGGGCCGGGGCCGTTGTCCAGTGTCGCCACCACCCCGGTACGCCCGATTCCGGTGGTGACGGTGAACCCGAGATCGGTCAATGCCTGCGCGACGATCCGTGCCGTGCGCACCTCGGCGAAGCCGAGTTCAGGGTTGCGGTGCAGATCCTTGAACACCTCGATCAGCCGGGGAGTGTCAGCCGTAACGATCCGGTCGGCCACGTCGAGGTGTTCGGTCATGCGTCAGCCCTCCATCAACGTCAGCGCCCGCTGGAACAGCCACACCGCAGCGTCGTGTAGCTGGTCGCCGACTTCCTTCTGCGCCTTGCCCGCCGAGGCCCGGGCCAGCGTCCCCTCGATCACGATGCCCAACTTGAAGCAGGCCAGCACCGTGTACCAGCGCAGGTGTGACAGATCGCGGGAGCTGCCTGCGGCGTACCGCTCCACCAGGTCGTCGGTCGAGGCCAGCCCGCCCAGGCTGGTCAGGGCGTGGCTGAACACGCTGGACCCGTCGTCTTGACGCCAGGTGGCCAACAGCCAGCCCAGGTCCAGCAGGGGGTCCCCGATGGTCGACATCTCCCAGTCCACGATCGCCGCCAGCTGCGGTCCGGTGCGGGAGAACATCACGTTGGCCGCGTGGTAGTCGCCGTGCATGATGCCCGGCTGCCATGACGCCGGCACCTTGCGCTGCAGCCAGGAGGCGACGTCGTCGATGCCGGGCAGTTCGGGTCCAGGGTAATTCTCGAACTGTCGGTAGGAGTCCAGCTCCGAAAGCCACCGCGGCACTTGGCGTTCCAGGAATCCATCCGGCTTGCCGTAGTCGGCCAGTCCTACCGCGACATGGTCGACGGCGCCGAGCTTGGCCAGTGCGTCGGCCATCGACAGCCCCATCTGATACCTGATCGCCGGGTCGCCGGCGTGCAGGGCGGGCAGCTCCTCGCCGGCGTTGAACCCGTCGACCGGCTCCATGAGGTAGAACACCGCGTCACCGAGCACCTTCGGGTCGTCGCAGGTGGCGATCAGCGGTGGGTGCGGCACATCCGTGCCGGCCAGCGCGGCCAGCACCCGGGTCTCGCGCAGCATCACGGCGTTGCTGCGCGGCCGCAGGTGCCGCGGGCCGCGCCGCAGCACATAGCTCCGACCGGATCGGGTGAAGCGCGCCATGATGTTCTGGGTACCGCCGGACAGTTCCGTGACATCCTCGAGCGGGCCCTCACCCAGTTGCCGGCCGGACATCCACTTCGCTACCGATGCCATGTCCATATGCATGTGTCAGCTCTTGGGGCGCACCAGTTGGGAGATCGTCTGCGCCCGGATCGAGTCGTCGCCGAATACAAAGGTGTCCACCCCGTCGACCTGAAAACCCGGCGCGTCGAGCTTCCACTCCAGCAACAGCAGGTCGCCGTGGTAGTTCTGCGATTTGATGTCGAACACCGCGTCGGCCAATGCTGCGGACACTTGGCTGAACGCGGCCCGGATGCCGTCGAGGCCGTAGGCGACGCCGGCAGCGGTGATCAACGCGGAATCGTCGGTGTAATCGGTGAGCAGATCGTCGGCGTCGAGGGCGATCAGAGCCTGGATGTGGTGGTCGAAGATCTCCTGCGGGGTGCGTGCCATACGACGACAATATCGGCGGATCAATTCAAAGCGCACCCATAGTGTCGATACAGGCACGACCAATCACCAGCGACATACTGGAACGCGATGACTGTGCCACGAGGATCGGTGGAACGTGTCGTGATGGCGCGTGCCGACGGCAAGCCCATCACCGTGCTGGTGGTCGACGACGAGACGGTGCTGGCCGAGATGGTGTCGATGGCGCTGCGCTACGAGGGCTGGAGCACCGCGACCGCCGGTGACGGCGCCTCCGCGATCGCCGCGGCGAAAGCCGAACGCCCCGACGTCGTGGTGCTCGACGTAATGCTGCCCGACATGAGCGGCCTGGACGTGCTGCGCAAGCTGCGTGAGATCAACCCGCGGCTGCCGGTGCTGTTCTTGACGGCCAAGGACGCACTGGAGGACCGCATCGCCGGGTTGACCGCCGGCGGCGACGACTACGTCACCAAGCCGTTCAGCATCGAGGAGGTGGTGTTGCGGCTGCGGGCACTGCTGCGCCGCACCGGGGTGAGCACTGCCGACAGCGGGGCCCAGATCGTAGTCGGCGACCTGGTTCTGGACGAGGACTCCCACGAGGTGACTCGGGGCGGTGACCCGATCACGTTGACGTCCACCGAATTCGAGCTGCTGCGCTACCTGATGCGCAACGCCAGGCGGGTGCTGTCCAAAGCGCAGATCCTGGATCGGGTGTGGGACTACGACTTCGGCGGCAAGGCCAACATCGTCGAGCTGTACATCTCCTACCTGCGCAAGAAGATCGACAACGGTCGAGATCCGATGATCCACACGCTGCGCGGCGCGGGCTATGTCCTCAAGCCTGCTGCGTAAATCACCGCGAGCCGGCACCCGGCGCAGCTGGTCGTTGCGGGCGCGGTTGCTGGCCGGTCAGATCGCGCTGCTCGCCGTGGCCTGCCTCGGTATCGGCGCGGTGACGGAGTTGGCGCTGTACCAGTACCTGGTAAGCCAACTCGACCACCAGCTGCATGACGCCGCGCGCCGCTCGGCGCGGCTGCACGGCCCCCCGCCGCCGATGTGGCACCGTCACCACCTGCCTCGTCCGGGGCCGGGCCCGGACTTCCTCGACGCCCCTGGGCAGCCGGCCGGCATGGTCGGTGCGGTGGTCGGCCCGGACGACGTAGGCCGGATCGAAGCCGGCTACCTGAGCACCCCGGGCTTGCGGGAATTTCTAAGCCCTTCCGCTACAACGCAATTGATCGATATCGCCACCGACGTCACGCCGGTCACCCGGTGGCTGGACGGCGTCGGGCGCTACCGGATGGTCGCGACGCCCGCCCGGCATGGCGACGGCGTCATCGTCACCGGGCTGCCGCTGGCCGGCGTGGATGCCACCATGGTGCGGGTGTTGCTCATCTTCGGCTTGGTCACCCTGGTCGCGGTGGTCGCGGCGGCGACGGCGGGCAGTGTCGTCATCCGTCGGGCACTGGCCCCGCTGCGCCGCGTCGTCGAGACCGCCGGCGAAGTCGCCGATCTGCCGTTGGGCCGTGGCGATGCGACGCTGCCGGTGCGGGTCGCCGAATCCGACACCAACGCGCGCACCGAGGTAGGTCAACTAGGTGCCGCGGTCAACCGGATGCTGGACCACATCGCCACCGCACTGGCGACGCGGCAGGCCAGCGAGACCCGGGTGCGTCAGTTCGTCGCCGACGCCAGCCACGAGTTGCGCACCCCCCTGACTGCGATCCGCGGTTATACCGAACTGGCGCAACGGGTTCCTGACGATGCCGATGCGGTGGCACACGCCTTGGGCCGGGTGGGTTCCGAAGCTGACCGGATGACCCGCCTCGTCGAGGACCTGCTGCTGCTGGCCCGGCTGGATTCCGGCCGGCCGCTGGAACACGAGTCGGTGGACCTGTCGCGGCTGGCGGTCGACGCGATCAGCGACGCCCACGTCGGCGGCCCGGACCACCAGTGGCAGCTCGATCTGCCCGACGAGCCGGTGACCGTGCCCGGCGATGCGGCCCGGCTGCACCAGGTGCTGACCAACCTGCTCACCAACGCCCGCGTGCACACCGGCCCGGGCACCGTGGTCACCGTCCGATTGGTTGTCGATGACGCCGGGGCGGTGCTGAGCGTGACCGACGACGGCCCGGGAATTCCGGAACAGTTCCAGCCGGAGATCTTTCAGCGGTTTGCCCGCGGCGACACCTCCCGGTCCCGTAAGGAAGGCAGTACCGGGCTGGGGCTGGCCATCGTGTCGGCGGTGGTCAAGGCCCACCGGGGCACTATCGGCGTGCAAAGCTCGCCTGGATTCACCGAATTCACCGTGCGCCTGCCGTTCACAGTTGACGCATAGCTTCCGCTGATGACCCGCCCTGAGCGCACGCGGGGTTTGCGCCCGCCGCCCGAGGGGTAGGCCACCCAGATGAATCCAGAATTGCCACCCGAACCGGGCCGGCCGAAAGAGCCGCCCCACCGGCAGGTGCCCGACGAGTCGCCGGAGCGACTGGTACCCGAGGAAGTGCCGGAGCGGCTGGTGCCCGAGGAAGTGCCGGAGCGGCTGGTGCCTGAAGACCCGCCGGAGAAGTGAGAACCCATGCGTGCTGAAGAAGGCGACGAATCCATCGACGACTACGCCCGCGAAGCGCGGGAGACGCATAACAGAGTCGCCTACCGATCGTGGCGGACCCGGTTGCGCCACGTGCTGAGCGCGTTCCGTCGGCGCCGCTGACGCATCAACTCCCACCGTGCGGCCGAGATCAATGGCACTCTGGTCGCCATGGAACACCAGCCAGTCCACGCAGCGGTTGAGGCCGCGCATCGCGAACATCTGACCACGCTGCCCTTCGGGGACACAACGGATTTCACCGACGCCGACCGCGGTTTTATCGCCGCGCTGAGTCCGTGTGTCATCACCGCTGCGGACGGCCGCGTGGTGTGGGACAACGACAGCTATGGCTTCCTGGCCGGGGAAGCGCCGACCTCGGTGCACCCGGCCCTGTGGCGGCAGTCCCAACTGGCGGCCAAACAGGGGCTCTACGAAGTCGTCGAGGGGATCTACCAGGTTCGTGGCTTCGACCTCTCCAACATCACCTTCGTCGAGGGCGATGCCGGCGTCATCGTCATCGACCCGCTGATCTCGACGGAGGTCGCCGCCGCGGCGCTGGCGCTCTACCGTCAACACCGCGGCGGTGACCGCCCCGTCACCGCGGTCATTTACACCCATAGCCACGTCGACCACTTCGGCGGTGTGCTGGGCGTGACCTCGCAGGCCGATGTCGACGCCGGGCGGGTCGCGGTGATCGCGCCGGAGGGCTTCATCGAGCACGCCGTACAGGAGAACGTCTACGCCGGAACCGCGATGGCGCGCCGGGCCGGCTACATGTACGGCACCGAACTGGAGCGCGGTCCGCACGGCCAAGTGGGCTGCGGGCTGGGGCAGAACACCTCCACCGGGGAAGTCGCCGTCATCGTCCCGACCGTCACCATCGACGCCACCGGCCAGACGCACACCGTCGACGGGGTGCGGATCGAATTCCAATTGGCGCCCGGGACGGAGGCGCCGGCCGAAATGCACTTCTACTTCCCGCAGTTCCGAGCACTGTGCATGGCGGAGAACGCCACCCACACCCAGCACAACCTGCTGACGCTGCGCGGCGCGCTGGTACGCGACCCGCACGCCTGGGCGGGCTACCTCACCGAGGCCATCGAAACCTTCGCCGAGCGAACCGACGTCGTCTTCGCCTCCCATCACTGGCCGACCTGGGGTGCCGAGCAGATCGTGGAATATATTGCGTTACAACGTGATTTGTACGCGTACCTGCATGATCAGACGCTGCGGATGCTCAACCGCGGCCTCACCGGGGCCGAGATCGCCGAGCGCTTCCGGCTGCCCCCGGCGCTGGCAAACGCTTGGCATGCTCGCGGCTACTACGGCTCGGTGAGCCACAACGTCAAGGCCGTCTATCAGCGCTACATGGGTTGGTTCGACGGGAACCCGGCCCGGCTGTGGCCGCATCCACCCGAGGAGTTGGGGCCGCGCTACGTCGAGGCGATGGGCGGTATCGACCGGGTCGTCGAACTGGCGTCGAAGGGGTTCGACTCGGGTGATTTCCGCTGGGCGGCAACGCTGCTAGACCATGCGGTATTCACCGACAGCGAGCATGCCGGGGCCCGGGCGTTGTACGCGGATACGCTGGAACAGCTGGCCTACGGCGCCGAGAACGCGACCTGGCGCAACTTCTTCCTGTCCGGGGCTGTCGAACTGCGCACCGGAAACTTCGGCACCGCCGTCAGGCTGACGTCGATGCCGCTGCTGTCCCAGCTGACCGTGGAGCAACTCCTCGACAGCCTGGCCATCCGAGTCGACGGGCCGCGCGCCTGGGATCTCGAGCTGGCCCTGGATATCTCGTTCGTCGACACCGGCGTCAACTACCGCCTCACCCTGCGCAACGGCGTACTGGTCTACCAGAAGAGGCCCGGGGACCCGGACAGCGCGGACGCCACCATCACACCGGAGACCAAGTCGGCGCTGCTCGCGGCGTTACTGGGTGGCGGGGGATTGGAGATCACCGGTGACCAGACGGCTCTGGCGAAACTGCTCGGAGTACTCGAGCGCGCAGACCCGGACTTCAACATCATCACCCCGTGACGCGGGTCAAACGCGCCCCCTAAGGTGACACCGTGCAGTTGTTGCTGATCCGCCACGCGCTGCCGCTGCGCAGCGAGTACGGCCAGGGCTCGGACCCCGAGCTGTCCGAGACCGGGCTCGAGCAAGCCCAGCGATTGCCCGATGCTTTAGCGCGCTTCCCGATCACCCGGCTGGTCAGCAGCCCGCAGCGGCGCGCCGTTCAGACCGCCGAACCACTCGCCGGCAAGCGCGCATTGACCGTCGACATCGACGAACGGTTCGCCGAATACGACCGGAATCTGGCCGGCTACCTACCCATCGAGCAGCTGCGCACCGAGCGGCCGCAGGACTGGGCCCGGTTGGCGCAGGGTCACCTGCCCGCCGAGGTTGACGAGGCCGCCTTCTGTTCGCGGGTCGCCGCGGCGGTCGCCGACGTGGTGGCCGCGGCCGAGCCCGACGACACGGTCGCGGTGTTCAGCCACGGCGGCGTGATCAACGTGGTGCTGCACCAGATCCTGGGCACGCCGCGCCTGCTGTCGTTTCCGATCGACTATGTGTCGGTCACCCGGCTGCTCTATTCGCGGTCCGGGCAGGCCGCGGTGGCGTCCGCGAACGGTACCGAGCACGTCTGGGACCTGCTGCCGCGCAACCGGCCGCAGCTGCCCGGCGGTGATGACGGCGCCGCCGCAGCCGGCTGACCGGGTTGGTTACCGCCGGGCGGCGAACGACTTCTTGGCGACGCGCCGCAGTTGGAAGATCCGGGCCGTGCCGGCCAGTGCGGTGAGCAGTCCGCCGCAGACCGCCGCCAGCAGGATCGCCACCCCCAGCGGCAGGCTCCACGTCCAGGCCAAGAACGTCAGGTCGACCGGACCGGTGTTCTGTGTGACGAACACCAGCAGCACGATCAGAATCAGAAAGCCGCCGATCAGCGCACTCCACAGGGCGCCGGCGCGGGTCAAGGGCATCGCGGCAGGAGAAGGCGCGGGTGCGCCGGTTTCGCCCCGCGGGTCGCCTGGCACGGTGGGGTCGCTGCTCATGGGTTCCATCTTGCCGGTTCCCACGCGCAAATATGTGTGTTCTCGTCAGTTTTCGCATCGGGGGTGCGAGGCTGCGGATCGACAGCCGGTCGCTTACGGTGGTCCGGTGAGCGTAGCCCCGACCGGTTCGTGGCCGGCGATCCTGACCTGGTGGGCGCCCGACGCGCCGCGGATGGAGTCGGTGCGGGTGCAGTTGTCCGGTAACCGGATCAGGGCCAACGGCCGGATCGTGGCGGCGGCCACCGACAAGCACCCGGCGTTCAGCGCCTATTACGATCTGCAGACCGATGAGTCCGGGGCCACCAAGCGGCTGGGCCTGACGGTCACCGTGGCCGAACGGGAACGCCAGCTGGTGATCGCTCGTGACGAAGAGAACATGTGGCTGGTCACCGAGGCCCGCGGGCAGTCACGTGCCGGCTACGACGGGGCGCTGGATATCGACATGGTGCTCAGCCCGTTTTTCAATACGTTGCCGATCCGCCGGGTACGGCTGCACCAGCAGGCGGCGGCGGTCACCCTCCCGATGATTTACCTGGGCCTGCCTGAGATGTCGGTGACCGCGGCGGCCGCCAGCTACACCAGCGCCGGTCCCGGCGCCGGGATTACGGTGCTCACTCCGGGCACCGACCCCGGTGGCAGCACCCTCACCGTCGACACCGACGGATTCGTCATCGACTATCCCGGATTGGCAGCGCGGATCTGATCACCCCGCCGGCTCGGCCGGCGGCGGCCAGTTCCCGGCGCCAGTCGTGGGCGCCGACGACCACGGCGATGATCTCGTTGCGCGGGAAGCTGTCGTAGCGGGTCCGGGCCGCATGGCCATGGTTGACCAGTTCGGCCACCGAGTCGGAGGCCGACAGTGAATCCCGCGCGTCGCTCAAGAGTTCGATGATCCGGTCCAGCGCCGGCAGCAGGTGCAGCCAGTTCGCCTCGCACATCGCCCGGACCAGCTCCGGTTCCGTCCCGGCCACCCGGGTGCCGTCCCGGAAAGATCCGGCCGCCAGCGCGAAGGCCAGCGGTACGTCGGCCGCGGTCACGGCCAGTGCCTCGGCCAGCAGGTGCGGCAGATGCGAGATTGCGGCCGCGGCCGCGTCGTGCTCCTCGGAGCGGGCCGGCACCGCCACCGAGCCGCAGTCCAGAATCAAGTCCAGCACCGTCGCGAACACCGTCGGGTCCACGTGGTCGTCGACGCTGATCACCCACGGTGCGCCCTCGAACAACCCGGCGTGCCCGGCGGGCCAACCGGAGTGGGCGGTTCCGGCCATCGGGTGGCCACCGACGAAGCGGTCTTGCAGGCCGGCTGTGGTGATGTGGTCGAGAACGACGTTCTTGACGCTGGTGACGTCGGTCAGCGGGCACTCGGGTGCGAGCCGGCGAATGTGGTCGAGCAGTGTCGGCAGGGCAGGCACCGGTACGGCGAGCACGATCAGCGCGGCCGTCTGTGCGGCGCGCGCCAGGGCTACCTCCAGGTCGGTGGTGGCGTCGAAACCGTCGGCGATTGCGGCGTTCATTCCGTCCGCGGACCGGTTGTAACCGAACGTCACGCGGCCGGCCGCCGCGGCTGCCCGCAGCACCGAGCCGCCTATCAGGCCGAGCCCCAATACACAAACCGGTGTTTTTCTTGCGCTTCCCGCCACCTGTCCAGGTTGGCACACGCTGGTCAAGGCCGTAAACGGCGACTACCGTAGGCGGCCATGGGAGCACAGGGCGCGTCCGCACAGGGCCGGCCGGCGGACACGCTGGACGGCTTCGGGGTCGCTGTTGTGCGCGAAGACGGCAAGTGGCGCTGCACGGCGATGCGCGCTGCGGCGCTCACCAGTCTTTCGGTAGCCGAGACTGAATTGCGTGAATTACGCAGTGTGGGGGCAGTTTTCGGCCTTCTTGACATCGACGACGAATTCTTCGTGATCGTTCGACCGGGTCCGGCCGGCACCCGGTTGCTGCTGTCGGATGCGACGGCTGCGTTGGACTACGACATCGCCGACGAGGTGCTCGAGCAGTTGGACGCCGACATCGACGCCGAAGACCTGGAGGAGTCGGAGCCCTTCGAGGAGGGTGATCTCGGGTTGCTGTCCGATATCGGGCTGCCCGCCGCAGTGCTCGGCGTCATCCTCGACGAGTCCGATCAGGCCGTCGAAGAGCAACTGCACCGGATCGCCAGCGAGATGGGGTTCGACGAGCAGCTCCGCGCGGCGCTGCCGCGACGCGATCGGTGACCGGTCTGCTGGCCGATGACGAGCTGATCCGCCTGGCATTGGCGGCTGCCGGGCACGCCGGTCCCCGCGACGTTCCGGTGGGGGCGGTGGTGGTCGGCCCCGACGGCACCGTGCTGGCCCGGGCCGCGAACGCCCGCGAAACCCTCGGCGACCCGACCGCGCACGCCGAGTTGTTGGCGATCCGCGCTGCCGCCGCGGTGCTGGGCGACGGCTGGCGGCTGACCGGAGCCACCCTGGCTGTCACTCTCGAGCCGTGCACTATGTGCGCGGGGGCGTTGGTGGCCGCTCGGGTTGCGCGGCTGGTGTTCGGGGCCTTCGAACCCAAGACCGGGGCGGTTGGCTCATTGTGGGACGTGGTGCGAGATCGCCGGCTCAACCACCGCCCGGAGGTACGTGGCGGGGTGTTGGCCGCCGAGTGCGCTGTATCACTGGAGGAGTTCTTTGCCCGGCAGCGATTGGGATGACGGCACCGGCGTTGGGTAGGCTGTCCCGCGGTGGCGTGTCCGAGCGGCCTAAGGAGCACGCCTCGAAAGCGTGTGTGGGGTAACCCCCCACCGAGGGTTCAAATCCCTCCGCCACCGCCATGTGATGAGTAGCGTCATCGGATACAGATCACCCCGGCTTATTGTCGGGGTTTTCTGTTGGTTGGGCCAGTAGTTGGGGTCGTGGCGGATGCGGCAGTGGCCGGTGGCTTGGCCGGTGGGTCGAGCGTCGGCCGGTATGTCACGAGTTTTGACCATGTGTGTTGTGCCCGGCTTTCAGCGACAACTGCCGCGGCGGCGCACGGTCCCGGGTATGGGGGGCCGGTGTTGCAGAGGTCGCGCCCAGCTATGCCACTTCGGGGTAATGGTGGGTGATGACGATGACGCGGTCCCAGAAGTCCTTGTCGCGGTGGTTAGCTTCGCATCGTTTGTTTGCCACCAGTGGTAGCCGGTTCACCTAGCAGCGCAGCAGTGCTGGCCGCAGGCCGCAGGTCGAGGCGACGCAGCAGCTGGGCGTTCAGCGCGACGACGACCGTCGACAACGACATCAGAATCGCGCCCACTGACATCGGCATCACGAAGCCGATCCGGGCAAGAACGCCGGCGGCCAGCGGAACGGAGATGAGGTTGTATCCGGCTGCCCACCACAGGTTCTGCTTCATCTTGCGGTAGGCGGCCTTGGACAGCTGGATCACCGACAGCACCGAGCGGGGGTCCGAGCTGGCCAGTACGACGCCCGCCGAGGCGATCGCAACGTCGGTGCCGGCGCCGATCGCGATGCCGACATCGGCCTGGGCCAGCGCTGGCGCGTCGTTGACCCCATCGCCGACCATCGCGACCGTGCGCCCCTCGGCCTGCAGCTCA
>JBDTEP010000076.1:0-20541 GCA_039922455.1 Mycobacterium sp.
TCACGATGTTGCGAAACGCCGTCTGCATCTGACCCATGGTGTTCATCGAGGTCTTCTCCGCCAGACCACCCCATCCCGCACCCGAGATGTTGGTCGACGACGCAAACATCCGCCGCGCCTCATCCTCCACCGTCTGCGCGTGCACATCGAAACGGCCCGCCATCGAACGCATCGCGTCCGGATCGGTCATAAAACGTGTAGCCATGATTTCTCCCTCTCTCGGAATTCGTTGTGATGCCGGGCACCGACCCGGCGGACACGTGTGTGTTCAGGCCCCCTCCGCTACCCGCCAGCCGGCGAACGGGGCATAACTTTGGGCGCCTTGGCGGCGACTGCACCGAGTCCGCGCCCGGCCATCGCGCCCATCAGCGCGTTGCCGAACGCGCCGCCGGGCATGCCCGACGACGCCGCCATGGTTTGGATCGGGGCGCTGACCGTCGTGACCGGCAGCACCGGGGCGGCTCGGGCCATGCCGTCAGCAGCCATCGACCAGGCTTGCGGCACCTTCAGCGCGCCCATCGAGGCGGCCTCGCCGAGCTTGGCGGAGATCGCGCTGGTGGCCGAGGAGAAGTGGCCCGACAGCACGCCAACCGCGCCTTGCAGCTTGTCGTTGACGAAGTCGCCGATCTGGGTCATCAGGGTGCCGGTGCCGCCTGCTGCGCCGGCGGTCTGACCGGCCAGCCCGGCGCCCCCCATCGCCCCCATCCGGGCGAGCTGCGGCAGCATCATCATCATCCGCATCGCCATCGTGCCGAAGGAGCTACCCATGGTCAGTGGCGAGCTCAGCGAGCTAAGTGAGGTGGCCGCGACTTTGTCGCCGAGTATCGCCGGGCTTAGACCGGCCGCGTCGAGGAGCCCACCGACGGTGGAGAAGTCGTAGCCGCCGGTGCCGGGGACATTGCCGGGGACATTGGGAGTACCGCCGGTGCCGGGTTGCGGACCTCCCTCGGCCGAGCCAGGCTGCGTCGCGTTGGCCGACTGCGGCGGCGGCTGCTGCTGCTGCAGCGACATGGTTGTGGCCTCCGCCGACCCGCTGTAGGTGTCCATCGTGGCACCGTCGGTTGCCCACATCGCCTCGTACTGAGCCTCGGTCGCCGCGATCGCCGTGGAGTTCTGGCCGAAGAAGTTGGTCGAGATCAATGCCAGCAGCATCGCCCGGTTGGCCGCGATCACCGGCGGCGGCACCGACGCGGAGCGAGCCGTCTCAAAGAGCGCAGCCGCCTGGGAGGCCAGCTGAGCGTTCATGGCGGCGGTGGCCGACGCCTGCTGCAGCCATGCCACGTAGGGCGCGACCGCGGTGCTGGCCGCCGCAGACCCCATGCCCGTCCAGGTCGCATCCAGATTGGTGATCACGCTGTGCGTCGCCGTCGCGGACGTCAGCAGTTCGGCCGACAGGTTGGCCCACGCCGTCGCCGCCTCAAGCAGTGGCGCCGAACCGACCCCGGAATAGATCAGACCGGAGTTGATCTCCGGTGGAAACAGACTGAAGCTCATCGATGCGCCCGACTCAGCCGGCGGAGGTGGCGTTGACGGCCTCAGCGATGGCATAGGCATTCGAGTTACCACTCAAGGTGGCCACGATGTGCTGGTGAACAACCGCGGCCTGGGCGCTGACCTGCTGGAACAGCTGTCCGTGGGCGGAGAACTGGGCAGCGGTCATCGCCGACACGACGTCGGCGGCAGGCGGTATCACACCGGTGGTGGGGACGGCAGCCGCCGCCACACCAGCAGTCATAGAGTCACCGATCCCCGACAGGCTGCCGGCAGCCGCCGTCAGATGCTCCGGCTGAGCGGTTACGAATGACATCTGTGATCCTCCTGGAACGTGCAAGCGTGTCGGTGGTGGTGCGCGGTCGAAGTCGGCGTCACTGATTGACGCAGGTCACTCTAGCGGAGATAACGGTCTGATAAAGGTGTGCTAACCGATGCCGGTGCCAGCGCGCACCGGATCGCTCCTAAACAAGCTGACGCGTTCACCAAGCAGCCAACCTCCCTAGATAGCTGTGGCGGCCGTTGCGGGTGTGGTCCCCACAGCAGCCGGATCCAGAACGTAACACCAGTACAGCCGCGTCGTACAGCACCAAGACAAACATTCAGTAAAGGTTTGGCAACTGGTCAGACAAGACTGCATTCGGTTAACGAAGCTCCAGGTTTGGGCACAGTCAACCAGGGTTCCGGCCGTTTCGGGTGTGCAAAGCTAATGTTGCCCGCAAGCCGGTCGGCCGGCCACCAGAGGACCAACGGACAACCCCACGGAGCGTGCGATGACCTTCAACGAAGGTGTGCAGATCGATACCAGCACCACGTCGTCCGGCGGCGGCGGCCGAGGGATCGCTATCGGCGGGGGGGTCGCGGGCCTGGTGATCATGGTGGTGGCGCTGCTGCTGGGCGCCGATCCCGGCGACGTTCTGAGCCAGCAGCCGGTGGACCGCGGGCAGTACACGGCACCCGGCTTCGACCTCAACAAGTGCCGCACAGGTGAGGACGCTAATAAGTACGTGCAATGTCGGGTGGTGGCCACCGCCAACTCGGTGGACGCGGTGTGGTCAGACCAGATGCGCGGCTACACCCGCCCGCAGGTCCAGCTGTTCAGCGGCCAGACCAACACCGGCTGCGGGGTCGCCAGCAGCGCCGTCGGGCCGTTCTACTGCCCCTCCGACCAGACCGCCTACTTCGACACCGACTTCTTCCAGGTGTTGGTCGACCAGTTCGGTTCCAGCAACGGGCCGCTGGCGCAGGAGTACGTGGTGGCCCACGAGTTCGGCCACCACGTGCAGAACCTGCGCGGTGTGCTCGGCCGGGCCCAGCACGGCGCGCAGGGCGCTACCGGCGCCGGGGTGCGCACCGAACTGCAGGCCGACTGTTACGCCGGGGTCTGGGCGCACTATGCGGCGGTGACCAAGCAGGAGGGCACCGGGGTGCCGTTCCTGCAGCCGCTCAGCGACGACGATATTCGCGACGCGCTGTCGGCGGCGGCGTCGGTGGGTGATGACCGCATCCAGCAGGCCGCCACCGGCCACGTCAACCCGGAGTCCTGGACTCACGGTGCGTCGGCACAGCGTCAGCATTGGTTCACTGTCGGCTATCAGACCGGCGACCCCAACCAGTGCGACACCTTCGCCGCCTCGGACTTGGGTTAGCCCTGGGTTAGACCTGGGCTAGCCGGCAAGCAGGCCGCGCAGTTCGGTACGACCGGCGTCATCCAGGGGCAACAGTGGGCGCCGCGGCGGCCCAGCCGGCACGCCGAGCAACTCCAGGCCGGCCTTAACCGTGGTGGCCAGTCCGCCCGCCACGATGAACTCCAGCAGCGGCTTGAGGTCGTCATAGAGCGCCTGTGCCCGAGCCAGATCGCCGGTGGTGACCGCGGTGTAGAGGTCCAGGCACGGTTGTGCGCGCAGGTTGGGCGCCGCGGTGCACCAGCCGGTGGCTCCGGCGCGTAGCGCGTCCAGCACCAGTGGGTTGCTGCCGTTGAAGAACGGCAGACGCCCGTCGGAGAGCTTCGCGATCCGCAGCATCCGGGTCAGATCCCCGGTGGACTCCTTGACCATGGTGACGCGCTCGATGCGCTCGAACATCCCGACCAGCAGCTCGGGACTCATATCCACGCCGGAGGTGGCCGGGTTGTTGTAGGCCACGATGTCGATCTCGATGGCATCGGAGACGGCCGCGTCGTGGGTGGTGATCTCCCGCTCGGAGAGCTTCCAGTACGAAACCGGCGCCACCATCACCGCGTCGGCGCCAGCAAGCGCGGCGTAGCGGGCGCGACGAACCGTGGTGGCCGTAGTCAGGTCCGACACCCCGACCAACACCGGCAGCCGGCCCGCGACCGCGGCGATCGAGGCGTCGACGACGGTCTCGAATTCGCCCTCGCTGAGGTAGGCGAGCTCGCCGGTGCTGCCCAACGGGGCGATAGCGTGCACCCCGGCATCGACCAGTCGGTCGATGACGGTGGCCAGGACGGCAATGTCGATGCCCGTACCGGCACCGTCACGAAACGGTGTCACCGGATAGCCGATGACGCCGTACAACTGTGCTGCCAAGAGGGGCTCCTTGTTTATCGGGTGATCACGTCGGGGTGGCCGACCAGTGCGCGGCGGGTGTAGTAGGCGAAATTGGCCACGCTGCGGTTGGGCAGCAGAGTCCAGTCGTGGGCTTCGCGGGCCAATTTCTCCGGGAGTTCCCGGATGGTCCCGGCGGCCATAGCCGCCAACTGCAGGGCGGCGGCACGCTCGATCAGCACCGCCAGGGAGCACGCCTCCTCCACGCTGGCGCCGGCCACTATCTGGCCGTGGTGCGCCAACAGGATCGCCTTCTTGTCGCCGATGGCTTCGGAGATGATCTCGCCCTCCTCATTACCGACCGGAACCCCCGGCCAGAGCGGCAGGAAGGCGCAGTCGTCATAGAGCGGAGTGGTGTCCATGTGCGAGACGACCAGCGGCGTTTCCAGCATGGACAACGCCGCGACGTGGAACGGATGAGTGTGCACGATGCACTGCACATCCGGGCGCGCCCGGTAGATCCAGCTGTGGAATCGGTTGGCGGGGTTGGCCATCCCGGGCACCCCTGAGTTCTCGAGAACCTCGAGGTCTTCGTCGACGAGCAGCAGATTACCGTCGGTGATCTCGTCGAAGCCCAGGCCGAGTCGCTGGGTGTAGTAGGTGCCCGGCGCCTCGGCGCGGGCGGTGATTTGGCCGGCCAGGCCCGAGTCGTGGCCGCGGTCCGACAGGATCCGGCAGGTCAGCGCGACCTTCTGGCGGGTTGACCACGCAGTCTCGATGAAATTCTCCGCGAAGCGTTGCTCCGCGCGCTGCATCAGGTCGGTTTTGGAATCGTCGAATGTGGCGCCCATGGCAGCTCCTCGGTCACGCAGGTGATGACACGACTATATGCTAGAGGACACCTTGTGTCATTATCCTATGCCATCATGAGCCCATGACGGCACTGTTGCGCACCGTCCGCAGGCAGCGGGGACTCACCCTCGAAGGCCTCGCCGAACGGACCGGGCTGACCAAGAGCTACCTGTCCAAGATCGAACGCAGCCGCAGCACACCGTCCATTGCGACGGCTATCAAGGTGGCCCAAGCACTGGACGTCGATGTGGCGCAACTGTTCTCCGAGCGCGATGACGAGGACAAGATCGCCGTCGATCGCGCCGCGGATCGCCGCACGGACCGGCAACGCTACCGGGCGGCGGCATCAGGAATGCTCGGAAAGTCGATGTCACCCTTCGTCGTACGCCCCAACGAGCGCACCACCGGCGACGCCCATGCCCTGCACGGCGGTCAGGAGTTCGTGTTCGTGCACGCCGGGGCGGTCGAATTGGAGTACGGCGACCAGACCTGGACCCTGACTGCCGGCGATAGCGCCTACTTCGACGCCTCGATCAGCCACCGGATCCGCACGGTGGGCTCACAACCTGCCGAGGTCGTCGTCGTCGCCGCCGACTGAGCCGGGTTTACCAGGGGCGCGTCGAGCAGGTAACGCCGCTGCCGCCCTGCTGCGACACCACCACTTCGCCGTCGACGGCAATCTCGCAGTGGAACTCGGGGTTGATCCGCAGGCCGCCGCTGGCGGTGACCAACGCCCACTGGCTCGGGTCGGCCAACGTGGTGGTGTAGACCAGCGGCTGTCCCCCACCGATCGGCACCCGAACGGTCTCCAGGTAGTCCGAGGAGTTGGCGTTGTAGGCCGACATGCTGGGCGGGTCGGTCTTGATGTAGGAAACGTTGCCGGTCAGGTCGCTGGTGGCGGTGATCGTGTAGGTGACCTCGTGGCCCCCGGCCGGGCTCTTCTTCGGCGCTTCGGCTGTGGGTTCGGTCGTGGGTTCGGTCGTAGGTTCGGTCGAAGGTGCGGTCGAAGGTGCCGTCGAGGTCTCCGGGTCTGCAAACGCCGTCGCGTGACTGACTACAACTCCGGCGGCTGCCATCAGCAACGCCGTCCCGAACCTGACTGTCGCATTTCGCATGGTCGTCATACCCGGCCACGCTACCGGAGCGTTACAGGTGCCTGGTCGGCGTTGCCGAGTGGCGGCTTATGTCACGCTCCGAGGCGTTGAGGGTGCAGCAACTCGACATTCGGCGCAGTCCAGGTGCAACCGGCCGACCGGAGCGCGGCACGGACCCGCGACAGCACCACAGCCGGCCGATACCGAAGCAGGTCGCTGCTGACCCCGACGACCACCCAGTCGCGCGCTGCCAATTCGGCATAGCGGTCGATGTCTGCGGTCCGCTGCCGCGGATCGGTCCAGTGCTGCGCGCCGCCGAACTCCACGCCCAACCGATATCCGGGCCAGCCCATGTCGATCCGGGCGAACGGATGCCCGAAACCGTCTCGCACCACGGTCTGGGTCGTCGGCGGTGGCAGCCCGCCACGAACCAGCAACAATCGCGTCCGGGTCTCCTGCGGGGACTCTGCACCTCCGTCCATCGACGCCATCCCTCGCCGTAACTGCACTAGACCTCTTGCACCGCTGTGCCTTTCGGACACGTCGGCAACCTCGCCCGGAACAAGCCCGGTCGCATTGGCCAGTGCGTCGAGACAGCTGACAGCGGTAGCCAACCCGTTCCGGCGCCCGATGTCGAATGCGGTCCGGATCCAACCACCGCGAGCCTTGCAGAGCCGCTGCGGACACCCCGGCGACCGTGGCGGTTCGGCCCGACCACAGCCAGCCGGCCACCGCGCGGGTGACGGGCGTGAGCTCCTGGCCGTTCGGCAGGTAGACATTGCGGTACACCATCCGGTGGCGACTGCGCAGTGTCCGTCTGGTGACGCGGCCCGCCGCAAGCTCCTCGGTGCCGACAAAAGGCCACCCTGCTTCTCGCATGAGGCCGGAGTGATGCCTCAGCCCGTAAGCCGCGTGCCGAGTGTCCGCCTATGTCACGTGTTCTGTGGATAACCGTGCATCAAAGCGACATTCGGCGCAGCACCTCGGCGACCACACCGTCGATCGGCACGTCGATCTGCTCCCCGGTCGCCAGATTCTTGACGCCAACGGTGCCGGCCTCAATGTCACGGTCACCGGCCACCAACGCCACCGCGGCTCCGGAGCGGTCCGCGGCCCGCATCGCACCCTTGAGCCCGCGATCCCCGTAGGCCAGGTCCACCCGCACCCCGGCCGCCCGCAACTGCCCGGCCAGCATTGCCAGCCGCAGCTTGGCCGCCTCGGAAAGCCCCACCCCGAACACGTCGCACCGGGTCGTCGTCCCCACCGTCTTGCCCTCGGCGGCCAGCGCCAGCAAGGTCCGGTCCACGCCGAGCCCGAAGCCGATCCCGGACAGGTTCTGCCCGCCCAGCTGGCGCATCAGCCCGTCGTAGCGGCCGCCGCCACCGATGCCGGACTGTGCGCCCAACCCGTCATGCACGAATTCGAAAGTGGTCTTGGTGTAGTAATCCAGACCGCGCACCATCCGCGGGTTGACCACATAGCGCACCTGCAGCGCATCCAGATGCGCCAGCACGGTGTCGAAGTGCTGTTTGGCGCCATCGGAAAGGTGGTCGAGCATGAGCGGCGCAGCGGCGGTCATCTCACGCACCTGCTGGCGTTTGTCGTCAAGCACACGCAACGGGTTGATCTCGGCCCGGAGTCGGGTCTCGGCGTCCAGGTCCAGTCCGAACAGAAACTGCTGCAACAACTCTCGATAGGCCGGCCGACAGGTGTCATCGCCCAGCGAGGTGATCTCCAGCCGAAAACCGTCCAGCCCCAGCGAGCGGAAACCCGCGTCAGCAACCGCGATCACCTCGGCGTCCAGCGTCGGATCGTCAACACCGATCGCCTCCACGCCGACTTGCTGCAGCTGCCGGTACCGGCCAGCCTGGGGGCGCTCGTAGCGGAAGAACGGTCCGGCGTAGCAGAGCTTGACCGGCAGTTGGCCGCGGTCCAGTCCGTGCTCGATCACCGCGCGCATCACTCCCGCGGTGCCCTCGGGTCGCAGCGTCACCGAACGATCCCCGCGGTCGACGAAGGTGTACATCTCCTTGGCGACCACATCGGTGGACTCCCCCACCCCGCGGGCGAACAACGCGGTGTCCTCGAAGATCGGCAGCTCGATGTCGCCGTATCCGGCGCGGCGAGCGGCGGCCAGCAGCCCGTCGCGCACCGCAACGAAAGCTGCCGAGGCCGGCGGGGCATAGTCCGGCACCCCCTTGGGTGCGGTGAAGGCCGTCACTAGCTCAGTCCTTCCAGGAACGGGTTGTGCCGGCGCTCGGCGCCGACGGTGGTCTTAGGTCCATGGCCGGGCAGCACCACAGTCGCGTCGTCGAGGCTCAAGAGTTTGCCCACGATCGAGGTCAGCAGATCACGGCCGCTGCCGCCGGGCAGGTCGGTGCGACCGATCGAGTTCTGGAACAGGGTGTCTCCACTGAACACCACCTCAGCAGCATCACCTTCGACCCGGATGATCACCGAGCCACGGGTATGTCCGGGGGTGTAATCGACGGTGACCGTGGTGTCACCCAGACCGATCTTGTCGCCGTCACGGTCGAGTTCGACCAGCTGCTTGGGCTCGGAGAACATCACCTTGCTCAGCGCGCCGAACAGCGCCTGGCCCGGCAACTTACCGAGCGAGCGCAGCGGGTCGGTGAGCATGTAGCGGTCCTCGGGGTGGATGTAGGTGGGGCAACCGTAGGTGTCGGAGACCTTCTGAGCCGACCAGATGTGGTCGATGTGGCCGTGCGTGAGCAGCACCGCGGATGGCGTCAGCCGATTCTCGTCCAGGACGCGGCGCAGCTGGGTCATCGCGCGCTGGCCGGGGTCGACGACGATCGCGTCGGCGCCTTGCCGCTGCGCCAGCACGTAGCAGTTACACGCCAGCATTCCGGCGGGGAATCCGGTGACCAACACGTAGACCAGTTTCCCATTGTGCGCCGTTGCGGCGGTGACTCGGGCGGCGCGGGCAGCCTCTGGCAGACTTGGCACCTGACTCAATCAGCGAGCCACGGAGGTTACCGGCGGTGCCCACGAACGAGGAACGACGCGCCAGCGCCAAGCAGAATCTCGACCAACAGGTAGAGCAGCGCGCCCAGGCGGCTCGCGCCCAACGCCGGGTGCTGATGATCGCGGGTGCGGCGGTAGCCGTGCTACTGCTGGTTGGTGTGGTGTTCGTGGTGTTACGCGACCAGGGCGATTCGGGCAACGTCAACGCCGGCAACTCCGCGAGCGCAAACACCCCCGATGACGAAGACGCTCCCGCCGCACCGACCGGTGGCGCCGGACAACTGCCGAAGTTCACCGCGTCGCCCACGCTGGGCGCCAACTGCCAGTACCCGAAGGCACGCCCGGCCAGCAAAGCAGTCGAGCCGCCACGCTCCGGCAAGGTCCCAACCGAGCCGGCCGAGGTCAGCGTGTCCATGCTGACCGACCAGGGCCCCATCGGGTTGATGCTCAATAACGCTGAATCACCTTGCACCGTCAATAGTTTCATCAGCCTGGCAGCCAAGGACTACTTCGCCGGTACCCAGTGCCACCGGCTGACCACATCTGAAATGCTGAGCGTGCTGCAGTGCGGTGACCCGGCCGGCGACGGCACCGGCGGTCCCGGCTACGAGTTCGTCAACGAATACCCGACCGATCAGTACACGCCGGACGACTCCTCAGCCCAGCGGCCGGTGACCTACCCACGCGGCACCCTGGCGATGGCCAACGCCGGACCCGGCACCAACGGCAGCCAGTTCTTCCTGGTGTACAAGGACTCGCTGCTGCCGCCGCAGTACACGGTGTTCGGCAAGATTCAGCAGGATGGGCTGGCGACCCTCGACAAGATCGCCGAGGCCGGCGTCAGAGGCGGCGGTAGCGACGGCCCGCCGGCCACTAAGGTGACCGTCAAGTCCGTTCGCGCCGACTAACGCGGGCAATCCGTCAGCGCGACCGTGCGTATTCCCGGTGTCCTACCGGCGTGTCGAGCCGGGGACACGCACGCTCGCCCACAAGCGGGAACACACAACAGCAGATAGTGGTGGCAGGCATGTACCGATTCATCGCAGTCGCCGCCCTGGGCGTTATCGCCCTGGCCACGGCCACCACCGCTGTCACCGTGTCACCGGCTTGGTGGTGGCTGGCCGTGCCCGTCGCGCTGCTGACGGCCGTCGGGACCTACGACCTGGTCCAGACCCGGCACTCGATCCTGCGCAACTATCCGGTGCTGGGCCACCTGCGCTATCTGTTGGAGGCGCTACGCCCCGAGTTGCAGCAGTACTTCATCGAACGCAACTTCGACGGCCGCCCGTATGACCGGTCCCGCCGAACGATCATCTACGAGCGCGCCAAGGGCGTGCACAGCGAGCAGGCGTTCGGCACCGAACGCGACATCGACGCGGTCGGCTATGAGCATCTCGCCCAGTCGATCGCGCCGGCACCGGTGCCCGACACCCCACCCCGGGTGCTGGTGGGCGGGCCGGATTGCAAACACCCGTATTCGATGGCGCTGCTGAATGTTTCGGCGATGAGCTTCGGGGCGCTGTCCAACAACGCGATCCTGGCCCTGAACAAGGGGGCCGCGCTGGGTGGCTTCGCCCACGACACTGGCGAGGGTGGCCTGACCCCGTACCACCTGGAGCACGGTGGCGACCTGGTGTGGGAGATCGGTTCGGGATATTTCGGGACCCGCACCGCCGACGGCCGCTTCGACCCCGGCCAGTTCGCCGACAAGGCCGCCCACCCGAACGTCAAATGTGTGTCGCTGAAACTGAGCCAAGGCGCCAAACCCGGGCTGGGCGGCGTCTTGCCGGCCGCCAAGGTCAGCGACGAGATCGCGCACTACCGCGGCGTTCCCCCACATCAGAAATGCGTCAGCCCCGCCGCGCACTCGGCGTTCTCCACCCCGCGGGAATTGATCCGGTTCATCGCCGACATGCGTGAGCTGGCTGGCGGCAAGCCCACCGGGTTCAAACTGTGCGTCGGCACCCGCACCGATGTGCTCGCGATCTGCAAAGCGATGGTCGACGAGGGCACCGCCCCGGACTTCATCATCGTCGACGGCGCCGAAGGCGGGACCGCGGCCGCGCCGCTGGAATACGAGGATCACGTCGGCATGCCGCTCACCGACGGGCTGATGACCGTCCACAACGTCCTGGTCGGGATGGGTCTGCGCGACAAGATCAGGTTGGGCGCCAGCGGCAAGGTTGCCGCCGCCACCGACATCGTCAAACGGCTGATCCAGGGCGCCGACTACACCAATTCAGCCCGCGCGATGATGATGGCGATCGGCTGCATCCAGGCTCAGCGCTGCCACACCAACACCTGCCCCACCGGCGTAGCCACCCAGGATCCCCGGCGAGCGCGCGCCCTCAACGTCGCCGACAAGAGTGTGCGGGTGCAGCGCTACCAGACCTCGACCGTGCACCAGGCGATGCAGATGATCGCCTCGCTGGGGGCCCACGGGCCGGCACAACTCAGCCCGCACATGCTGCGGAAGCGGGTCTCGCCGTCGATCGTTCGGACCTACGCCGAAATTTACGAATGGCTCCAACCGGGCCAGCTGCTGACCGAGCGTCCCGCCTCGTGGGAGACCGACTGGGCGATCGCCGACCCCGACAGCTTCGCGCCCGCCGGGTAGCTAGCGGCGACCGCAATCGTGGCGAAGCCACGTGCCGCGGGTCGCCGCCATAAGCCAAGCCGACCGCAATCGTGGCGAAGCCACGTGCCGCGGGTCGCCGCCATAAGCCAAGCCGACCGCAATCGTGGCGAAGCCACGTGCCGCGGGTCGCCGCCATAAGCTGAACCGCCTCAGGCTGCCGACGTCACCCGGTAGACGTCGTAGACGCCCTCGACGTTGCGGACCACGTTGAGCAGGTACCCGAGATGTTTCGGATCGCCCATCTCGAAGGTGAAGCGGCTGATCGCCACCCGGTCCCGTGACGTGGTGACCGAGGCCGACAAGATGTTGACCTTCTCATCGGCGAGCACCTTGGTCACATCCGACAGCAACCGGTGCCGGTCCAGCGCCTCCACCTGAATGGCTACCAGGAATACCGACGACGGCGACGGTGCCCACTTGACCTCGATGATCCGCTCGGCCTGCTCGCGCAGTGCATCGGCGTTGGTGCAGTCGGTGCGATGCACCGACACCCCGCCGCCGCGGGTGACGAAGCCCATGATCGTGTCGCCGGGAACCGGCGTGCAACACTTCGCCAGTTTAGCCAGCACGCCAGACGCGCCGGGCACCGCGACACCGACGTCGTCGGTGTGGCGCTCGCGGCGCGGAAGGGTCAGCGGGGTGGAGCGCTCGGCCAGATCCTCCTCGGCCTGATCCACCCCACCGAGCTGCGCCACCAGCCGTTGCACGACGTGGTGGGCCGAGATGTGGTTCTCACCGACCGCGGTGTAGAGCGTGGATACGTCGCTGTAGTGCAGTTCGCGGGCCACCGCGGCCATCGACTCACCGTTGACCAGGCGCTGCAGCGGCAGGCCCACCCGGCGCACTTCGCGGGCGATCCCGTCCTTGCCGGATTCCAGCGCCTCCTCGCGACGCTCCTTGGCGAACCACTGCCGGATCTTGGCCTTGGCCCGCGGCGACACCACGAACTGCTGCCAATCCCGCGACGGCCCGGCGTTCTGGGCTTTGGAGGTGAAAACATCGACCACTTCCCCGTTTTCCAGCTTGCGCTCCAGCGCCACCAGCCGGCCGTTGACGCGGGCACCGATGCAGCGATGGCCGACCTCGGTGTGCACGGCGTAGGCGAAGTCCACCGGGGTCGAGCCGGTAGGCAGGGTGATCACATCACCCTTGGGGGTGAAAACGAAGATCTCTTTGACGGCCAGGTCATAGCGCAGCGACTCGAGGAATTCGCCGGGGTCGGCGGCCTCCCGCTGCCAGTCCAGCAGCTGGCGCATCCAGGCCATGTCGTCGATCTCAGTGGTGGTGTTGGCATGCGGAACAGCGTTGCGGCCCTTGGCTTCCTTGTAGCGCCAATGCGCAGCGATGCCGTACTCGGCGGTGCGGTGCATCTCGCGGGTACGGATCTGGATCTCCAGCGGCTTACCCTCCGAGCCGATCACCGTGGTGTGCAGCGATTGGTAGACCCCGTATCGCGGCTGGGCGATGTAGTCCTTGAACCGGCCGGCCATCGGCTGCCACAACGAGTGCACCACGCCGACCGCGGCGTAGCAGTCACGAATCTCGTCACACAGGATCCGCAGACCCACCAGGTCATAGATGTCATCGAAATCCCGGCCCCGCACGATCATCTTCTGATAGATCGACCAGTAATGCTTCGGCCGGCCCTCGACGGTCGCGGCGATCTTCGACTTCGCCAGCGTGTTGACGATCTCGGTGCGTACCTTGGCCAGGTAAGTGTCTCGCGACGGCGCCCGATCGGCCACCAGCCGAACGATCTCGTCGTACTTCTTCGGGTGCAGGATCGCGAACGACAAATCCTCAAGCTCCCACTTGACGGTGGCCATACCCAGTCGATGCGCCAGTGGCGCAATGACTTCGAGTGTCTCGCGGGCTTTGCGACCCTGCTTCTCCGGCGGCAGGAAGCGGATGGTGCGCATGTTGTGCAGCCGGTCGGCGACCTTGATCACGAGCACCCGTGGGTCCCGCGCCATCGCGATGACCATTTTGCGAATCGTCTCGGCTTCGGCCGCGGTGCCCAGCACCACCTTGTCCAACTTCGTTACCCCGTCGACCAGGTGGCCGACCTCGTCGCCGAATTCACCGGCAATCGCTTCCAGCGTGTAGCCGGTGTCCTCAACGGTGTCGTGCAACAGCGCGGCCACCAGCGTGATGGTGTCCATGCCCAGCTCCGCCAGGATGGTGGCGACCGCCACCGGGTGGGTGATGTAGGGGTCGCCGGAGTGGCGCAACTGGGTGGCGTGCCGCTCTTCGGCGACCTCGTAGGCGCGTTGCAGCAGCGCCAGGTTCGCCTTCGGGTAGTACTGCCGGTGCACCGCGACCAGCGGCTCGAGTACCTGGCTCAGCGCTCCGCGCTGGGCGGTCATCCGGCGGGCGATGCGAGCCCGCACCCGCCGGGAGGCGCTGGTGGGGACCTTCAGCAGATCGATGCGATCGGTGGCCGCGTCCGGGGTCGGCAACTCCGACACCACGTCGTGCTGGCCCGGTCCCTGATCGGAGCGCGGCACGGAGCTTTGATCCGAGCCCACTTTATTCACCTCCGACCACGAGACTATCGACTAAACCAGGCGCAGGCTGTGAAGCGCTAACGGAGCCACCGCGGCGCGGCCGCCCAGCCCGGCCAGCTCCAACACCACCGCCGCCGCGACCACGTCGGCTCCGGCGCGGCGCAACAGCCGCCGTGCCGCAGCCACGGTGCCGCCGGTGGCCAGGACGTCGTCGATGATCACCACCCGACGGCCGGTCAGCTCGATTCCGTCGGCCGGGATTTCCAGCACGCCGCTGCCGTACTCGAGCTGGTAGGTCTCGGAGAGCACCGGCGGCGGCAGTTTGCCGCCCTTGCGGACCGCGAGCGCACCCACCCCGAGCCGCTCGGCGACCGCTCCGGCCAGCAGAAACCCCCGCGCGTCGATGCCGGCCACCAGGTCGGCCCCGGCCACCGTCCGGGCCAGCGCGTCAGTTACCGCGGCCAGCCCGCCGGCATCGGCGAACACCGGGGTCAGATCTTTGAACGCAACGCCGGCGACCGGAAAGTCGGCCACCTCGCGGGTCAGCGACGCAATTATCTCGGCGGCGTCGCCTGCCGCCCCCGCCCGATTCATTGCTGCAGCGCCCAGCGGTCCATGTTCCAGCCGGCGCCCCACCGGGTGGGATTGGCGGCGACGCCGT
Source organism: Mycobacterium sp. (assembly GCA_039922455.1). Lineage (GTDB taxonomy): Bacteria > Actinomycetota > Actinomycetes > Mycobacteriales > Mycobacteriaceae > Mycobacterium. The sequence goes on from JBDTEP010000076.1 coordinate 14,739, forward strand.
AGGTCTTCTTCGACGACAACAGCGTGCGCTGCTGGCGGTACAGCGGCAGGGTCGGCATGTCGGCCCACAGCACCGGGGCGCTCTCCGTCAGCAGCCGGACCAGCTCCGCCGGGTCGGCGGTGACCGCGAGCGCGGAGATAATGCCGTCGATCTGGTCGTTGCGGTAGCCCGACAGGTTGTTGCCGTTACCACTGAACAGCTCGTAGGCATCCATCACCGACGACCCGGTCGACCCACTGCCGGTGGACCCGCCGGTGCTGGCCAGCAACACGTCGATCTGGCCCTCCCGCAGCGCCTGCGGCCCGATTCCGTCGGACGCCACTTCGGTGACGGTGATGCCGGCCGGCGCGCACGAATTGGTGATCGCGCCGACCACTGCGGCCAGCCGGGTGTTGGGCCCGCGGTAACCGATTCGCACCGTCAGAGGTCTACCGGCCAGCGTGTCGCGAGCGGCGTTCGGGTCGGCGTGCGCGAACTGGCCGGCCTCGGGCACGTTCTCGGCCTGATCGAACGCGTCGTCCATGGCGGTGTTGAGCCGCGAGTTCACCAGCGGCGCACCCGCGTCGGTGGCGATGACGTCGCGCGGGGTGCACAGCGCCACCGCCCGGCGCAACGGGATCTCCGAGAGCGGCCCGGCCGGCGCGAAGATCAGCTGTTCGATACCGCCCGACGGGGTGTCGCTGCTCTGGTAGTCATCCGGGGTGATCAGCAACCCGGCCGACCCGGTCGCCACGTCGACGACCTCGACGATGCGCTTGTTGACCCGTTCGGCGATGTCGGTGTTCTGCGGCCAGACCGTGATCCGCTTGGTGACCGGCTTGGCGCCCCACCACAGGTCGTTGGCGACCAGCACCACGGCGCCGCCTTCGAGCACCGAGTCGATCTTGTAGGGCCCCGACGACGGGAAATGCCGCAGATCGGCACCACGATCGAGCTGCCAGGTGGTATTCCAGGCCTGGGCGATCTTCGCAATCACGTCGTCGGCGGGCCCGACCTCGCCCAGCACCACCTCGGTGACATTCACCCCGAGCTGGTCGCTGATGACGTGCGACGGCATCATCGACGTAGCGCTGAACAGCTCCTCATAGTTCACGATGCTACGGTCCGGGAAGAACGACACCCGAGCCTTTTTCTGGCCGGGCCGGCATTCGATGTGGTCGATGTCGAGGTAACCGGCTCGGCTGGCCGCATCGAAGCCCGGGAACCGTCCCGACTGCGCCGCCCATGCCAGCACCAGATCGTCGCAGGTGATCGGTTTGCCATCGGAATACACCGCCGCTTCGGCGATCTGGTAGTCCAACACCAGCGGGGCGCGGCCGACCACCGAGATACTGCCGAAGTCATGATCGGTGAGGATCTGCCCGTCCGGCCCGTGGTAACCGAAGCCGGTCAGGGTGCGGGAGAACGCCTGCGGCCCCGCTGAGGCCGCACCGGCCACCGACGTGGTGTTGTAAGTGCTCAGACCGCCGTCGACGGCGTAGTCGATCTGATCGACGGTGGCACTGGTACACGCCGACACCATCGCGGCGCCCAGCGCGGTGACGACCGCCACCAGCAGAGCCCCGGCGTGCTGACAGCGGGCCGCCATCGCCGGTTACCGTCCGGCGCCTGGCTTGCCGGTCGGACGCTGGGTGCGCCGGCTGGTGGGCCGTGCGGGTTTAGCGCCCGGCACCGGGGCGGCGGCCGCCGCGGACGTATCAGCGGCCACAGTCGCCTCGTCCTCATCCTCGTCACCGGCGATGTCGTCTTCGGAGGCCGCAACGGCTTTCGACTTGGACGCGGCGTTGCGCCGCCGCATCACCCGGCGGTTGTGGTTTCGCACCAGCTCAGTGCGTTCCCGCAGACTGACCAGCAGCGGCGTGGCCAAGAAGATCGACGAATAGGTACCGACGACGACGCCGACCAACTGCACCAGCGCGAGGTCCTGAAGGGTTCCCACCCCCAGCAGCCACACCGCAACCACCATCAGCGAGATGATCGGCAGCGCCCCGATCAGGCTGGTGTTGATCGACCGCATGAAGGTCTGATTGACCGCCAGGTTGGCTTCCTCGGCGAATGTGCGTCGGGTTCTGTGCTCGAAGCCGTGGGTGTTCTCCTCGACCTTGTCGAACACGATGACGGTGTCATAGATGGAGAACCCGAGAATGGTCAGCAGGCCGATGACCGTGGCCGGGGTGACCTCGAATCCCACCAGCGAATACACCCCCGCGGTGACAGCGACGTCGAAGACCATCGAGACCATCGCCGAGATGGTCATGTACCACTCGTAGCGCACCGTGATGTAGAACGACGCCAACAGCAGGAACACCACCAGCGCGATCACGGCCTTCTGGGTGATCTGCCCGCCCCAGGTCTCCGATACCGCAGAGTCACTGATCGCTTGCTTGCTGGGCTGCCCGTCGGGCCCGACGGGCTGGAATGCGTCGAACAGGGCGTCGCGCAGCTCCTCGGTTTTGTCGTTGGTGAGCGTCTCGGCGCGGATCTGCACGGTTGCCGACGTGCCGTTTCCGACCACGACCACCGATTCGGGGCTGCTGCCGACAACGCCGCGGAACACCTCTTCGACCTGGCTGATGGTGGTTTCGCCGCGCGGGAACGACACCTTGGTGCCGCCGGCGAAGTCGATGCCGAAGGTGAAGCCGCGGATCAAGATGCTGAGGATGGCGATGGCGACCATCGCGCCGCTGATTGCGTACCACATCTTCCGGCGGCCGATGACCTCGAACGCGCCGGTGCCGGTGTAGAGGCGCGACAGGAAGCTGTGCTGCGGCGGCTCCGCAGGGCGGGCGGCTTTGCGGGCCGTCTCATCCACTGCGGTGCGTGTCTCGGTGATTTCGACCGCGCCGGACTCTTTCTTGACGCCCTTGGTGCTCGGTTTGGCCATCTGGCTATCCTTGTCCCGTCGACTGGGCGGTCGCCCGCGCGCCCGCTTTGGCTCCGGATTTGGCACCCGTTCTGCCGCCCGATTTCGCCACTGCCCGCCGCTCGCGTGCGACCTGCTGCACCGCGCCGAGGCCGTTGTAGACCGGCTTGGCCAGCGTCGGTGACTTGGATGCCAGGTACACCAGCGGCCAGGTCACCAGGAACACCACCACCAGGTCGAGGATCGTGGTCAGCCCCAGCGTGAACGCGAAGCCCTTCACCTGGCCGACTGCCAGGAAGTACAGCACCGCCGCGGCCAGGAAGGTCACCGCGTTGCCGGACACGATCGTCTTGCGGGCCCGCGCCCACCCGCGTGGCACCGCGGAGCGGAACGACCGGCCCTCCCGGATCTCGTCCTTGATGCGTTCGAAGAACACCACGAACGAGTCGGCGGTGGTGCCGATACCGATGATCAGACCAGCGATGCCGGCCAGGTCGAGCGTGTAGTTGATGTATCTGCCCAACAGCACCAGGATTGCGTAAACCATTGCACCGGCTACCACCAGCGATAGCGCGGTAAGCACCCCGAGCACCCGGTAGTAGAGCAGCGAATAGATCAACACCAGCACCAAGCCGATCGCGCCGGCGATCAGCCCCGCCTTCAGCGACGTCATTCCCAGTGTGGCCGATACGGTTTCGGCTTCCGAGGCCTCGAACGACAGCGGCAGCGACCCATACTTCAAGACGTTGGCCAGCTGACGCGAGGTGTCCGTCGTGAATCCCGGTGAGCCGCCACTGATCTGGGTACGGCCACCGGGGATGGCCTCCTGAATCTGCGGCGCACTGACCACCTGCGAGTCCAGCGTGAACGCGGTCTGGGTGCCGATGTGGGCCGCGGTGTAGTCGGCCCAGATGTCGGCCGCGGCGCTCTTGAACTGCACCTGGACGATGTTGGCGCCGCTGCGCTGGTCCATGCCCGCGCTGGCGTCGGCGATCTGGTCACCGCTGATGATGGACGGGGCCAGCAGGTACGCGGTCTGATGATCCTGGGAGCAGGTCACCAGCGGCAGGTCCGGGTCGTCGTTGCCGGCCAGGATGTCTTCCTTGTCGCACCGACCGGCCTGGATTTGCAGGGCCAGCGCCTGCACCACCTTGTTGTCGCTCTGCCGTAGCCGCTTCTCCGCGGCGATGCGGGCCGCCAGGCCCTGCGGCTGGCCGGCTTGGCCGGGCATTCCGGGGATGCCAGGGATGCCAGGGATGCCCGGCGCCATGCCCGGGAGTTGCCCACCGGGATTCGGCATCTCGGCGGGCGAGCCGGGCTGGGTGGTCGCCGGGGTCGCCGGAGTGGTGGTCGCCGAGGCGTCTTCGGACCCGGGCCCCTCCGATGTGGTACCCGGAGTCGGGGTCGGCTCAAGCGGGTAGGGACGCGGCTGGGCCGGGGGCATCAGGGACTGCTGCGGGGCCGACTCGCCGTTCCCGCCGAAAGCACCTTCACCGCCGATACCGGACCCGCCGGGCAGACCCTGATCGCCCGGAGCGAACTGGCCGCCGGTGGCCGGCGAGCCGGGCAGACCCGGCGCAACGCCTGGGACTCCGGGGGCACCCGGCGCCAGACCGGGGGCGCCGGACGGAAAGCCCGGGACGCCGGGCATCCCCGGGGGCAGGCCGGGCCGAGTGGGTGCACCGGGTCCGCCGGGAAGTCCGGGCATCTGGCCGGCACCCTGGCTGGCTTCCTGTACGGACATCCCGCTGATCACCGGGCGGATGTAGAGCCTGGCCGTCTGCCCGAGGGTGCGGGCTTCGTTGCCGTCGCTGCCCGGGACGGTGATAACCAGGTTGTTGCCGTCGATGATCACCTCGGAGCCGGACACTCCGAGGCCGTTGACACGTGAGCTGATGATCTGTTGCGCCTGGCTGAGCGCTTCGCGGGTCGGAGCCGAACCGTCGGGTGTACGGGCGGTGAGCGTCACGCGGGTGCCGCCCTGCAGGTCGATGCCGAGCTTGGGTTCGGCGACCTTGTCTCCGGTCAGGAAGACCAGCAGGAAAACGCCGATGAGCATGGCCAGGAACACCGCCAGGTTGCGGGCAGGGTGCACCGGCGCCGAAGGCGATGCCACGTTGTTGAGTCTCCTTCGCTCATTGCGCGATGCGTTCTCGCGATCGTCGGGGCTGGTCCACGGTGAGTCCGCCCGCGACGGTCAGTTCGACTGCATCCGCAAAAGGGTACGTGCCCGACTGGCAGGCTTGGTCGTTGGGCGGACGTTCCGCGCGTCGGGAACTACGCGCCTTCGGCAGCCTGTTCGATCGCGGCCTCGGCCGTGAAGTCCTCCGGCTCGATCCTGCCCCGGATCGCCAGCTTCATCCAGGTGGTCACCACGCCGGGCGAGATCTCCAGCTCGACGGTGTCGTCGGTGATGCCGGTGATCAAGGCCTCCAGCCCGGAGGTGGTGTGGACCCGATCACCGACCTGCAGCGACTCGTGCAGGTCGATGGTGGCCTGCATCGCCCGCTTCTGCCGCCGCGAGGCGAAGAACATGAATGCGCCCATCACAATGAGCAGCGGCAGGAAAGCAACCATGTTGTTCATGACAGCAACCGATCTTTCAACTTGTCTGTATCTGGTCTTCGGCACCGGACCACGTGTGACGGGCCGCTGGGATGCCACCAGTGTGCCATTGGATAGCACCACAGCGATCCGGAGCCACTGTTCGCGGGCTTAGGCTGTCGGGGAAACGGGGGGTCGAGATTCTTGAGGGAAGGTTTGGCCGATGAAAAACATTGCGTGTGGCCTGGCTACCGCCGTCGCTTTGGCGGCGGCTCCCCTGGCGGTAGGAGCGATCACGGTGCCCGCCGTCGGATCGGCGGCGCCAATGAACTGCCCGGGCGGCCAGTATTGGGAACCGAGCACCAACACCTGCATGCCAGTCGGCCAGGGGCCGAC
>JBDTEP010000077.1:0-14300 GCA_039922455.1 Mycobacterium sp.
GGAGCTACCCCGACGGCGCCTCGTTGCTTCCTCGGGGGTCTGGGTGGTGAGCGTGTCGTTGACGACGCGCGGTCAGACTGATATACGCGGGTTAGCTACCGCAGGACGGGGTTTCGGCTGGATCGCATCGGCTTGTCTAGGGTCGAGCGTCGACCCGGAGGGGTCTGCTCATAGTTGAGTCGCGGGTCTATCCACGCGCTGCCACCACCGAGGCTCGCAAGGAAGCAGTCAGGTGGCGGTCAGCCGTCCATGACCGCCAGCGACCAGCACCAGCCGGCCAGCTCACGGGCGACCGCGACGTTGGCCACAGTGGACGCCTTGACCGCGGGCACAATCCTTGGCCGCGTCGGAACCATCGGACGGTTCCGATCCGCCGCCGCGTTCGCCACCTACACCGGCGCGGCTCCGATCGACGTGTCCTCCGGAGACACCGTCCGCCACCGACTCTCCCGCGCCGGGGACCGCCAACTCAACCGCTGCCTCCACGTCATGGCCCTCACCCAAATCCGGCAGGATACCGCGGGCAGGACCTACTACCTGCGCAAGCGCAGCGAGGGCAAAGGTCACAAGGAAGCGATGCGATGCCTCAAACGCCGTCTGTCCGACGTCGTCTATCGCAAACTGCTCCACGACGCGGCCAGACTTGGGGCAGGCCCGGGAGGACGCTCGGGGGCGGCTCTACAGTCCAGCGCGGCCAGCTCGAACCCCGCATGCTGACGCTTCGGACAAGTCACTTCCCGGACCCGCCAGCCGCCACCTTACAACCGACGAACGCGCCAGGCACTTGACACAGAGAGGCGCCGTCTAGGGAGTGTCGCGGTTCAACCGAATCAGCTGTCAAGAGTCAACCGAAACACCGTCAAGCATCAGCCGACGTAATACAGCAACGTAGTGGGGCGGGCGGGGCTCGAACCCGCGACCTACGGATTATGAGTCCGCGGCTCTAACCAACTGAGCTACCGCCCCCGGCGCCGACTAGCTGCGGATAGCAGCTGCTCACGATCGTCAGCCGGCATCGGCGCAAGGCCTCTGCGCACGACCATGACAGTAGCGCCCGTGCTGATCGCCAGCGACGGGGTGGTCACCGTGGCTACCGCGGCACCGCACCGGGCCTGCGCACGGGGATGAGCATCGGCACCGTGGCGCGGTACTGCCGATATTCGTCGCCGATGGCCGCGGTCAGGTCGCGTTCCTCCAGCTGCAGTGCGATCAGGATGTAACCGGTGGTCGCCGCCGCGAACAGCAGGTGGCCGGCGGTCATGGTGGGTGTGGCCCAGAACGCGATCACGAAACCCAGCATCAGCGGGTGCCGCACGACCCGGTACAGCGCTTGGGCGCGAAAGCCGATAGGGGTGTACGGCTGTGCCCGCCATGCGAAGTACGCCTGGCGTAGCCCCAGGAGGTCGAAGTGGCTGATCATGAACGTCGACGCCACGGCCGTGGCCCAGCCCAGCCAGAACAAGACCTGCAGCCCTATACGGGCAGCCGGCGTCGTCACGTCCCAGATGATCGTCGGGATTGGTCGCCACTGCCAAAACATCAGGGCCAAAACCAGATTCGATGCCAGAACATAGGTACTGCGCTCGATGTCCGGAGGTACCACTTGCGTCAACCACCGCTTGAACGCCGGGCGCGCCATCACACTGTGCTGCACGGCGAACAGGCCCAGCAGCAGGACATCGACCACGATCGCTTGCCCCAGCGGCGCCTGCAGACCGTGATCGACGCTGCGCGGCACGACAAGGTCGCCGACGAAGCCGACGGCGTACAGGAATACCACGAGGAAGCCGAGATAGTTGAATGCCGCGTAGCCGACGGCGAAATAACGGGCCATAGCAACCTCCCGAGCAACCTGCCGGAGCGATGATTCGCCAGTGTAGTCCTCATTCCCGCAGCTCAACAGAGGTTTTTCCTGGGCAATTGATCACCGCTCATCGGTACCGGCATACCATCGGCGGATGACCGCGGAAACGTTCGTCACCCACGTACCCGGCGATGTGCGCATCATCGCCGATCGTCACGGTGACCCCGACGCACCGGCGGTGGTGTTCCTGCACGGCGGTGGGCAGACCCGCCGCTCCTGGGGCCGGGCCGCCGCGGCCGTGGCCGAGCGCGGCTGGCAGGCGGTCACCGTCGACCTGCGCGGCCACGGCGAATCGGATTGGGCGACCGAAGGTGACTATCGGTTGGTCAGCTTCGCCGCCGACGTCCATGAGGTGCTGCGCACCCTACCGCCGGACCCGGTGCTGGTCGGCGCCTCCTTAGGCGGGTGCGCCGCGATGCTGCTCGGCGGTGAACTGGCTCCCGGTGCCGCCAGCGCAGTGGTGCTGGTCGACATCGTGCCGAACATGGACATTGCCGGCGCGGAGCGCGTGCAGGCGTTCATGGCCGAGAACATGGAGACCGGCTTCGACTCCCTCAACGAGGTCGCCGACGCGATCGCCGCCTACAACCCGCACCGGCCCCGCCCCGCCGACCTGAACGGGCTCGCCACCAACCTGCGCCGGCGAGGCGATCGCTGGTACTGGCACTGGGATCCGCTGTTCCTCAGCGGCACCGCCGAACAGGGGCCCAACGAGATCCACGACGTCGACCGGCTCAACGCCGCAGTGCAGGTCATCCTCGACAGTGGTGTGCCGATGCTGTTGGTGCGGGGCCAGCTCAGCGATCTGGTCAGCGCCGAGAACGCCGAGGCGTTTCTGGCCCGGTTCCCACAGGTGGAGTTCGTCGATGTCGCCGGCGCCGGCCACATGGTCGCCGGTGATCGTAACGACGTCTTCGCCGATGCCATCCTGGGTTTTTTGGCCCGCCACATCGACTGAGCTCAGCTGAACACGGTCTGGCCGTCGGTATCGAGCAGGTAGCGCTCGGTGCCCTCGGCCACCCGCGGCGCGTCGGCGGCCAGCGCCACCGCGATCTTGTTGCCGGCATTGCGCATCACGTCCAACGTCAGCTCGACCGCCTCATCGTCGGTGAAGTGCCGGCGCACCCCTGCCGCCACCTCGGCGTCGATGTGTGCCGGCGTCCAGATCAGTGCGTCGACGTAACGCAGCGCCGCCCGCTGGCGCTCACTGAGCAGCCGCGAATCCTCGAAATGCTCGATCTCGCCATACAGGGGCTCGGATCCGCCGGCGTCCAGAGCCGTCGTCTCCCGCAGTGAGTTGCACAACCGGCAGTTGTGCTGGGCCGCGCCGCGCAACCGCACCACCTCGGAGGTCACCGCGTCCAGCGACCGCAGCCGGGCGACGGCGGGCATAAACCCGTTGAACAGGGCGCTGGCGGCGTGGCCCGAGTGGTCCCACGCGATCGTGTCCGGCCACGGCACCGACACCCCCACCGCATTGAGTCCGGCCCGCACTCGTGGGACGAAATCGGCGACGTACATCTGCACGACGGCGCCAAAGTCCCCGTCCCCCAAGGCTTCCTGCAGTAGGACCCGCTGCGCATCGGTGATCATCGAGACGTCGATACTGAATTGCTCGGCAAATTCCGTCACCGCGAGATCACCGTCACGGGCCTGGCCGAACTCCACCTCCGCCGGCAACGGCGGCAAGCCCAGCGTCCGCCCGCACACCTCGCGGACCAGGGCGCCGAGGCGACCATCCGAGCGCGCCACCAGCGTGTTCAACTCGTCAAGAATGTCCACCCCAAGAATTATGAACGCAACAGCCATAGGCTGAGCCCCATTCTGCTGCAACTGTCGAACTTTGGAGAATTTGTGCGCGTCGTCGTCATCACCAGACACGGACCCCCATCGGTGCTCCAGGTGCAGGATCGACCCGACCCACCGCCGCCCGCCAGCGGCCAGCTGCGCATCGCGGTGCGCGCGGCGGGGGTTAATTTCGCCGACCACCTCGCCCGGGTCGGGCTGTACCCCGAGGCGCCGAAGGTGCCCAGCGTGGTCGGCTACGAGGTGGCCGGCACCATCGAGGCCGTCGGCGACGGCGTCGATCCGGCCCGCGTCGGCGAGCGGGTCTTAGCCGGGACGCGTTTCGGCGGCTACGCCGAGATCGTCAATGCCAACGCCGCCGACACCGTCGCACTTCCGCCGTCGATGAGCTTCGAACAGGGTGCCGCGATACCGGTGAACTACGCGACGGCGTGGGCCGCGCTACACGGCTACGGGTCACTGCGCGCCGGCGAGCGGGTGCTGGTGCACGCCGCGGCCGGTGGCGTCGGCATCGCGGTGATTGAGCTGGCCAAGGCGGCTGGCGCGATCGTGCACGGCACCGCGTCACCGGGCAAGCACGACCAGCTCGCCGCGCTGGGCATCGATCGCGCCATCGACTACCGCCGCAAGGGCTGGTGGAACGGCCTGCAGCCCTACGACCTCGTGCTCGACGCCCTCGGCGGCACGTCGCTGCGGCGGTCGTTCGGCTTGTTGCGCCCCGGCGGACGGCTGGTGGCCTACGGCCTTTCGTCGTTGCAGCACGGCGAAAAACGGTCGCTACTGCGGGCGGCGCCGCAGGCGCTGGCGATGCTGCGCGGCTTCAATGCGATCAAACAGATGGAGCAATCCAAGACCGTCATCGGTCTGAACATGCTGCGCCTGTGGGACGACCGCGGCACGCTCGAACCCTGGATCGCCCCGCTAACAGAGGCGCTCTCCGACGGGACCGCGGCTCCGATTGTTCACGCGGCGGTGCCGTTCGCGGAAGCCCCGGAGGCCCACCGCATCCTGGCAGCGCGGGAAAACGTCGGCAAGGTGGTGCTGGTGCCCTGAAGTCAAGCCGAGGTGTTCCCGAGCTCACACGGTGCGAGCCAGCCGATGCACCAGCAGCTCGGCGAACCGCGCCGGATCCTCCAGCGTCCCGCCCTCGGCCAACAGCGCTGTGCCGTAGAGCAATTCCGCCGTCTCGCCCAACCCGGCATCCTCGCCCCGTTCGCTGTACGCCTGGCGCAACCCGGTGACCAGCGGATGGCCCGGGTTCAGTTCGAGGATTCGCTTGCCGACCGGAACCTCCTGGCCGTTGGCGCGGTAAATGCGTGCCAACGCCGGGGTCACCTCGAAGGCATCGGTGATCAGGCAGGCCGGTGACTCGGTTAGCCGGGTGGACAGCCGCACCTCTTTGACGTGTTCGGTCAGGGTCTGCTCAAGCCAGGCGATCAGCTCGGCGAAATCTTTTTCCTGCTCCTTGCGCTGCGCCTCGTGCGCGGTCTTGTCCTCCTCGGAGTCCAGATCCACTTCACCCTTGGCCGTTGACTGTAGGGGCTTCCCGGCGAATTCGGCGACGGTGTTCACCCACACCTCGTCGACCGGGTCGGTCAGCAGCAGCACCTCGTAGCCTTTGGCCTTGAACGCTTCCAGGTGGGGCGATTTCAGCAGTTGCTGGCGGGACTCGCCGGTGGCGTAAAAGATCTGCTCCTGGCCATCTTTCATGCGTTCGACGTACTCGGTCAAGGTGGTAGCTTCGGACTCGCTGTGGGTCGAGGCGAAGGAGCTGATCCCGAGCAGTGCCTCTTGATTGTCGAAGTCGGAGAGCAGTCCTTCTTTGACGACGCGGCCGAACTCGGTCCAGAAGGTCCGGTAGTCCTCCGGGCGCTGCGACTGCAGCTCCTTGATGGTGGACAGCACCTTCTTTGTCAGACGTCGGCGAATCGCGTTGATCTGTCGGTCCTGCTGCAGGATTTCGCGGGAGACGTTGAGCGACATGTCCGCTGCATCGACCACGCCTTTGACGAAGCGCAGGTACTCGGGCATCAACTGGTCGCAGTCGCCCATGATGAACACGCGTTTGACGTACAGCTGCACTCCGACCTGCGCGTCCCGGTTGAACAGGTCGAACGGGGCGTGCGAGGGGATGAACAGCAGCGCCTGGTATTCGAAGGTGCCCTCGGCCTTCATCGCGATGACCTCGAGCGGGTCGTCCCAGGCGTGCGCGATGTGTTTATAGAATTCGCTGTACTCCTGTTCAGACACCTCGTCTTTGGGCCGCGCCCACAGCGCCTGCATCGAGTTCAGCGTCTCGGTCTCCAGCGTGACCGTCTCGTCTTTACCTTCATCAGCCGGCGGGGTCCGGCGCTCGACCTGCATCCGGATGGGCCAGGCGATGAAGTCGGAGTACTTCTTGACCAGGCCCCGGATCGTCCACTCCGCGGTGTAGTCATGCAGCTCGTCTTCAGCATCTTCGGGCTTGAGGTGCAAGGTGATCGACGTTCCCGGCCGAGCCTGCTCGCCCGGGTCGACGGCTTCGATGGTGTAGGTGCCATCACCACTGGATTCCCACCGGATGGCCTCGCTCTGGCCGGCCTTGAGGGTGAGCATCTCGACTCGGTCGGCGACCATGAACACCGAGTAGAACCCGATACCGAACTGCCCGATCAGCTCTTCGGATGCTGCTTCGTTTTTGGCGTTTTGCGCTTCCCTCAATTGCTGGCGCAGTTCGGCGGTGCCGGAGCGGGCCAGGGTGCCGATCAAGTCCACCACCTCGTCGCGCGACATGCCGATCCCGTTGTCGCGGACGGTCAGGCTGCGGGCCGCCTTGTCGACTTCGATCTCGATGTGCAAGTCGGAGGTATCGACATCGAGGTCTTTGTTGCGGAATGTCTCGAGCCGCAGCTTGTCCAGCGCATCGGAGGCGTTGGAGATGAGCTCCCGCAGGAATGCGTCCTTGTTGGAGTAGACCGAGTGGATCATCAAATCCAGCAGCTGACGGGCCTCGGCCTGAAACTCTAACTGCTCTACACGTGCGCTCATAAGACTGAAATTTTACCGACCGCTTCGTCGTGCTCCTCGGGGGGCCAAGCCGCTGCGCCCGCGTCACGACCCGACCCGATCCGACGCGGGCTGATGCTGTACGCGGTGAACTTCGATCCGGACGACATCCACGCTGCCTTGGCGGAGCTCGATGCGCGATACCTCGCCGGTGAAGCGGCCGCCCACGCGCACACGTGGTCGCTCGTCACAGATGCTTATGCCGCGTTCAACCGACGCGAGTTCGCCGCTACACACCAGACTGGGTGAACGTTGACTACCGCCGCGGGGCGGCCTTCGCGCCCGGCGACATGATCGCGTACATCCAAGCGGCATGGAACGACTCGCCTGACACCAGAATCTACATCGCAGCGGTGCATCGGCTCAGCAAGATCGGAGCGGTCGTCATCCACGTGGCGCATGGGATTTCACAAGAGGGGCTCCGCGCCGAGTGGCGGGACACCCAACTACTGACCGTCGACGATAATTTGGCAATCGTCGTGAGCTGTTCGACGAGACAGACCGCGACGCCGCGCTCACCAGATTCGACGAACTCAGCCAATCGACGCCGCCGCTTGAGACTCAGTGACTTGCCCTGTCACTGCGCCTGACTCACCGACGACATGTGGAAGTCGGGAATGCGCAGTGACGGCATCACCGCTCGGGTCGCCCAGTCCCCCCACTCCCGCGGCAGCGTCGGCTCGGCGATCCCGGCCTGGGTGGCCCGGCGCAACAGGTCCAACGGGCTCTCGTTGAACCGGAAGTTGTTCACCGCCGCACTCACCTTGCCGTCCTCGACCAGGTAGACACCGTCGCGGGTCAGCCCGGTCAGCAGCAGCGTGGTGGGGTCGACCTCGCGGATGTACCACAGCGTGGTCAGCAGCAGCCCGCGCTCGGTCGAGGCGATCATCTCGTCCATGCTGGCCGAACCGCCCGTCATCAACAGATTGTCGGCGGCCAGCGCGACCGGGACACCGAACTCTGCGGCGGTGGCACGCGGGTAGGCCAGCGCGTTGATCACTCCGCCGCGGATCCAGTCCACGCAGCCGATATCCAGGCCGTTGTCGAACACCGAAGCCGTCTCCGAGGAGGTACCGGTCGCCACGAACGGCGCACACTCGAGCTCGAACGCGTGCGGGTCGGAGTACAACGTCAACGGCAGGTCGGTGAGCCGCTCCCCCACCCGGGTACCGCCGCCGGGCGTCGACAGCGCGGTGCGGCCCTCCTGGGCGCCGCGGCCACTCATCGTCCAGCCCAGGTAGATCATCATGTCGGCCACCGTGGACGGCGGCATCAGCGTCTCGTAGCGGCCGGCCGGCAGTTCGACGCTGCGCGCCGCCCACCCCAGTCTGGTGGACAGCTGATCCAGCAGTGAGCCTGTCTTCAGGTCAACGAAATCCGGGGTGCTGACCCCGGCCCAGGCGCTGGCGCCACCACGTTTGGCGTTGATCTCCACCGTTCCGGTGGGCTGGGTGAAGCGCCGGCGCAGCCCGGTCGAGGAGGCCAGGAACGTCGTCGCCACTTCGTGGCGGGCGAAGCCGTACAGCTGGTCGGCGCCGCGAAAACCGCGGCTCAGGGAGCCGGCCAGATCGGCGAAGACCTCCGCGCCGGTTCCCGGCACGAGCTCGTCCCAGTCGTCCGGTACACCGTTGCCGCCCACCAGGTCCGCGGCGTCACGGGCCTCCGGCGCACTCGCGGCCGCCTCGGCCGAGGCCGCCACCAGTTCCGGGATCTGTGCCGGGTCTACCTCCGCCGAACACAGCGAGCCGACCCGCGGGCCCTCGTCGTCGCGGGCGATCGTGACCACGGTGGTGGTCCGGCTGTTCGATACCCCGTTGGTGGTCATCGAGTTACCCGCCCAGCGCAGCGACGCCTCGGCCCGGTCGGTGACCAGCACAATGGTCTCCACTCCCGATCGTCCGGCCGCAGCGTCCAGGGCTCGGTCGATCACCTGCTGCGCGCCGATCATCGGCCCCCCTCACTACGCGTGTTGAGCACGTTGATCCCCCGGAACAGTGCCGACGGGCAGCCGTGGCTGACCGCCGCGACCTGACCGGGCTGGGCCTTGCCGCAGTTGAACGCCCCGCCCAGCCGCCACGTCGAGGCGCCGCCGACCGCCTCCATCGCATTCCAGAAGTCGGTGGTGGTCGCCTGATAGGCCACATCGCGCAACTGTCCGTCAAGCCGGCCGTCGCGGATCCGGAAAAATCGCTGCCCGGTGAACTGAAAGTTGTAGCGCTGCATGTCAATCGACCATGATCGATCCCCGACGATGTAGATACCGTCATCGACCCGGGCGATCAGGTCGGCGGTGCGCAGGTCCTCGGTGCCCGGCTGCAGCGAAACGTTGGCCATCCGCTGGATCGGGACGTGGTGCGGCGAATCGGCGTATGAGCAGCCGTTGGAGCGGGCCTGGCCCAGCCGCGGCGCGAACACCCGGTCCAGCTGGTAGCCGACGAACCTCCCGTCGCGCACCAGGTCCCAGCTCTGGGCCGCCACGCCCTCGTCGTCGTAGCCGATGCTGGCCAGCCCGTGCTGAACGGTGCGGTCTGCGGTCACATTCATTACCGGCGACCCGTAGCGCAGCGTGCCGAGCTTGTCCGGTGTGGCGAACGACGTACCGGCATACGCGGCCTCGTAGCCGATGGCACGGTCGTATTCGGTTGCATGACCGATAGATTCGTGAATGGTCAGCCACAGGTTGGTCGGGTCGATCACCAGGTCGGTGGTCCCGGGTGTCACGCCGGGGGCTTTGATCTTCTCGGCGAGCAGTACCGGCAGCTGCGCCAGCTCACCCGACCAGTCCCACACGTCGTCGCCGGCCACCGCCTCCCAGCCACGGGCGGTCGGCGGCGCCAGCGTGCGCATGGAGTCGAACCCATCCGGGCCGACCGTCACCGCCTCGCAGACCGGCATCAACCGCACCCGTTGCTGGGTGATCGACGACCCGAACGTGTCGGCGTAGAACGACTGATCCTTGACCGCGGTAACGGAAGCGGACACGTGGTCCACCCCGGCCCCTCCTGTTTTGGACGCCAATAGCCTCCCCGAGTAGTCCTCCAGCACGTCGATCTTGTCGGGGGTGGGCACGTCGAACGGGTCGATCCGATAGTTCGACACCCAACTGGCGTCGCGATACACCGGCTCGGCGGCTAGCTCGACACGTTCGGCGTTGAGGACGGCCAGCGTCTTGGCCACCTGCACCGCACGGCGCGCAGTATCGGCGGCAACACCGGGAGCCAGTTCGGCATGCGAGGCGAAGCCCCAGGTGCCGTCGACGATCACCCGTACGGCCAGCCCCAGCTCACGGTTGACAACGGCGGTCTCCAACTCGCCGTCACGGAGCCGGACGACCTCGGTGGCGATCCGATGAATCCGCAGGTCGGCGTGGTCGGCGCCGGCCGCGATGGCCGCCGACAGCGCGGCATCAGCCAGCTCGTAGCGGGGCAGAGCCACAAATTCGGCATCGATCCGCCGGTTCGGTGTCACCGGTCCACGGTAACGACCGGCTTTAATACGTGCATGGCAGACTCGCCGGGCACCCGCCAGCGGCGCTCCACCAGGCTCGGCTACGCGCTGCTGGCCCCCAGCCTGTTCGGGGTGGTGGCGTTCCTGTTGCTGCCGATGTTGGTGGTGGTGTGGCTGAGTCTGCACCGCTGGGACCTGCTGGGCCCGATCAGCTACGTGGGCGCCGATAACTGGCGTTCGGTGCTGACCGATCCGGTGTTCGGCAATTCGCTTGCGGTGACGGTGTTTTTCGTGGCCATCGTCGTTCCGGTCCAGACCCTGCTGGGGCTGGGTGTGGCGGTGCTGCTGTCCCACGAGTTGCCCGGCAGCGGCACGTTCCGCACGGTGTATGTGCTGCCGTGGATCTGCGCTCCGCTGGCGATCGCGGTGCTGTGGCGCTGGATACTTAGCCCCACCGACGGCGCGGTGAGCACGCTGGCCGGCCACCGGATCGAATGGCTGACCGATCCCGGGCTGGCGCTGCCGGTGACTTCGGCGGTGGTGGTGTGGACCAACGTCGGCTACGTCGCCCTGTTCTTCCTGGCCGGAATCCTGGCCATCCCCGCCCAGGTGCTGTCGGCGGCACGCATCGACGGGGCGACCGGCTGGCAGCGGTTCTGGCGAGTCACCTTGCCGATGCTGCGGCCCACCATGTTCTTCGTCCTGGTCACCGGGGTGGTCAGCGCGGCGCAGGTATTCGACACCGTGTACGCGCTGACCGGCGGCGGGCCGGGCGGCCG
Source organism: Mycobacterium sp. (assembly GCA_039922455.1). Lineage (GTDB taxonomy): Bacteria > Actinomycetota > Actinomycetes > Mycobacteriales > Mycobacteriaceae > Mycobacterium. The sequence continues at coordinate 10,942 of JBDTEP010000077.1, forward strand.
CACCGACCTGATCGCGCACCGCATCTACGACGAAGCGTTCGGCGCGGCGGCGATCGGCCGGGCCGCGGTGATGGCACTGGTGCTGTTCGCCGTGCTGGTCGGCGTCACTGTGGTGCAACAACTGTCGTTGGGGCGCCGGGTCAGCTATGACCTCACGTAAGCCTGCGCCGTTGCCGTGCCGCCGTTCTGGCCACCATTGAGTGCACTGTGGTGGCGACCCCACACCAGGTAGAAGATCAACGCGACCGCTACCCAGCCGGTGAATGCAATCCAGGTGTACCAGTGCAGGTTGCACAGAATCCATCCACACGCCGCCACCGACAAGATCGGTGTGATCGGATAGCCGGGCACCTTGAATCCGCGGGGCAAATCCGGTTCCCGGACACGCAGCACAACCACCGCCACCGACACTACGATGAACGCGGTCAAGGCGCCGATGGAGACTATTTCAGCCAGACGCTGCAGCGGTACCAGGCCCGCGAGGATTGCCACCACGACCGCGACGATCACGGTATTGGTTATGGGTGTCCTGGTGCGCGGGTTGACCTTGGCGAACGTCGCCGGCAGCAGGCCATCACGGCCCATCGCGAAAAGGATGCGGGTCTGGCCGTACATCGTCACCAAAGTGACAGAGAAGATCGATATCACAGCGCCCGCCGCCAAGACAGTGCTGCCTAAGCGGTTTCCGGTGATGTGGTCCACAATCACGGCCAGCCCCGCGTTTTGCCCCTCGAAGTCCTGCCAAGGCTGGCTGCCCATCGCGGCCACCGCTACAACCACATAGACACCGGTCACGATCAGCAGTGCCGCGATGATTGCCCGCGGGATCGTGTGTTGCGGGTCTTTGACCTCCTCACCGGCGGTGGATACCGCGTCAAGACCGATATAGGAGAAGAAGATCGTGCCCGCTGCCCAGCTGATTCCCGAGACTCCGAAAGGCGTGAAGTCGGTGAAGCGGTCCGCTCTGAACGCAGTTGCCGCGATCACCACGAACATCAGCAGCACACCGAGCTTGATCACCACCATTACGGCATTCAGCTTGGCCGATTCACTGGCGCCGCCGATCAACATAACCGCACAAATTGTCACCAAGATGATGGCCGGCAGGTTGACGACGCCACCCTGCGACTCCCATGGACCCGATGAAATCGCCTGCGGTACCGAAAATCCGAAGACATTGAGCGACAATTTGCTCAGGTACTGACTCCACCCAACTGACACCGCCGCGGTGGACACCCCGTATTCGAGCAGCAGGCACGCCCCGACGACCACGGCCACGAATTCACCGAGGGTGGCATAAGAATACGAGTATGCCGACCCCGAAGTTGGGACCGCCGACGCCAACTCGGCGTAGCACATCGCGGCCAGACCCGCTGCGGCCCCGGCCATGATGAACGAGACGACCACTGCCGGACCGGCTTGCGGTACCGCCTCCGGGAAGACAAAGAAGATGCCTGCGCCGACCGTCGCGCCGACGCCGAACATGGTGAGCTGAAAGCCGCCAAGACTGCGTCGCAGGTGGTTTGAGCCCCCGTCGGCGACCGGCGCACCGCTTACCGGCCGGCGCCGCAGCATCTGCCGTGGCATGCTGACCGCCGGAGTTGGCATGGTGCTCCTAGCTGGACCGTCCGAGTCCGTCAACGAACGGGGCCCGACCGGCGCAACGGGTTACCACACGCCGTACCGGGCTATGAACAAGTCACGTCAATTTCGAAGGGCTTGTTCACCGGCTGCATCGGGTTGGCCGTATCGATCCCGGTTGCGGTGCCGCTGATCTTGTATTCGTTGCCGTCCTTGGTCGCCTCAGCGTTGCCCTGACCGGTACCCGCGGCGTATGCCAGCGTCACACCGTTGACGTTGCCCAGTCCGACCGACTTCACCTCTGGGGGGTTTGCGTCGGTGAGCACTGCGGCGATGCCAGTGGTCGCTCCGCCGATCGCGATGTTGACGTCGCCGGCCATCGTCGTGCACACGGTCGTGCCGCTGACGTTCTGGTCTTTGCCGTCGATGGTGACTTTCGCGTTTGCGGCACTGCCCCCGACGTTCACCGACGCGCTGGATCCACTGGAGGAGGATGCGGGGGCGCTTTCCGTCTTCTTGTCGCTGGAGCACCCAGACAGACCTACGACCGCGATTGCTGCCGCCGCTGCGACAACCATTACTGAACGCTTCACCCGTACTCCTTTGTTGTTGGTGGTCACGTGCCTGGTTTCGTGCTGTTTGGTGGGCGCGGGCGGGGGCTGGCGGGCTAGGCTTTCTTCCGCATCCTGATCCGATGGCGGTGTGCTGATGCCCGTGGCAGACCGCCCGCCACGCTCACTTGGGAGTGTGCTGGGCGGGTCGACCTCGGCGCATCAGGTAATTACCCGATATTTGCTCCGCAATGCGCGGTCCCGGGCCCGGGGCGGGAGGGGGGTGGCCATGGTGGACCGTCTGCTCGAACGCGACACGGCGCTGGCCACCCTTCATCGTTGCCATCGGGCCGCCACTCGAGGTCGCGGGCAGATGGTGTTGCTTCGCGGGGAGGCCGGGGTGGGCAAGACCGCGGTAATCGCCCGGTTTCGCACCGGGCTCGATCCGGGCACGCGGGAGCTGCGGGGCTGGTGCGACGGGTTGGCCACCCCCCGGCCATTGGGCCCGTTCATCGACATGCTCGCCGACCTTCCGGCGGATCAGGCGACCGCGATACGAGCAGCCATCGACGCCGGGGACACCGAGGCGATCTACGCCCGACTGGTCGGCGTCGTCGGCGACGGCAACCCCCTGGTGTGTGTGATCGAAGACCTGCATTGGGCCGACGGCGCTACCTTGGATCTGCTGCGTTATGTGGCCCGGCGGATCGATACGCTGCCGGTGCTGCTGATGGTGTCCTACCGCGACGACCAGATCGGCCCCACCCACCCACTGGCCGTGCTGTTAGGTGACGTGGCGAGCTGGGCGACCGTGACTCGGATCGCGCTGGACCCGCTCAGCGCCGCGGCGGTGGCCACGTTGGCCGCCGGTACCGGCATCAACGCCCAAGCGTTGTATCGGCTTACCGGCGGGAACTCGTTTTTCGTCACGGAGGTGTTGGCCGCCGGGGCTGATGCGCTGGGCGATGGCGGCCTGCCGCGCAGTGTTTCCGAGGTGGTGCGGGGCAGGCTCGCGAGGCTGTCGGCGGCCGGGCGCGAGACCGCGCAGGCCGCCGCGATCTGCGGGCCGCGGGCCCACCCCGCCCTGCTCGAGGCGGTAGCGCCGGGTGCGGCGGGCGCGCTGAGCGAATGCCTCGACGCCGGGGTGCTGGTCGCCAACGCCGACGCGGTGGGGTTTCGCCACGAACTGGCCCGCCGTGCCACCATCGAGCAGATCCCCGGCTATCA
>JBDTEP010000078.1:0-10266 GCA_039922455.1 Mycobacterium sp.
GTGGCGAAGTAGGCCAGCAGTTGCAGACCGTTGTAAGCCACCCAGCCGTTGTCGGTGGGCCAGTCCAGGGACAGATACTGCAGCGCCACCGACATTGCGTTGGGGAAAACGTCCCAGCTGGTCGGCACCAGGTGCCGCCAGTGCCCGGTGGTGAATAGCAGCACGTAGAAAATGGCGCCGTTGACCAACCACAGCACGTCGGTACCGAGGTGCCACCAGCGGGCCAGTCCGATGGCATGTCGAATCCCGGGCAGCCCGAACTGGTCGGGCAAGCCGACCGAGTCGGCTTTGGCAGTCCACATCGGGTCGTCCGGAATCGGTTCCGCGATCCGCAGCCAGTCGTGCTTGTTCGGGGTGGCATTGCGGGTGAAGTACAGCCGAGGGTGGTCCGCAAAGATTTGAATGCCGGACCGGACCATGAACGTCATCAGGAACAGGTTGAAAAAGTGCGTCCAGTTGGCCCAGACCGGAATGCCCGGCTCGCTTCCGGCAGCCACCACGGTGCCCGGGTGACGGTGGATGAAGTCCTGTACCGCGGAGAAGCCGACCAGGTACTTCGCCGCCGCCACTGCGGCGACCAGTGCGACGAAACCGATGGGGATGAGCCACAGCAGGTTGAACCACCGGTCGCGCCCGACGCGGAGTCGCGGTGCGATGGCGCGTCTGCTTTGGTCCAAGCCACCGGCCCACGTCTCAAAATCCACGACGTCGCCGGCGGGTTTGAGCTCGTCGCGGTGATTCACCAGCGCTGTTCGACCGGCCCGGTGGTTCTCGTCGGCGTATGCCATGCCCCGATTCCTCGCCCCTTCTCGCCCGCAATAAAACGCATCAACATGCGGGATACTAACCGGCGGGGCTGCGAGTGTCATGGGGGTTCGATGCCGTGTACCTGAGTGCGCCGGCCGTGGAATGCAGTGAGGGGCCGGCCTTAGCGGCCGACCCCTCACTCGTCGAGCGTTCGTCAGATCGTCTGGTGGCGACCGAAGAATTTGTGATCCTCGCTGTAGCCGCCGTGACCGCTGCCGATCTCCTTGTAGCTGGCGACGAACTCGATGCCCTTGATCCACTTCACCAGCTTGTAGCCGTGCTGCAATTCATTGCGGAGTCGCAGCGGCCGGCCGTGCATGTAGGGCAGCGGTTCGTCGTTCATGTTGTAGGCCAGCATCGACATGTGGTGCCACATCTGGTCGACCGGGTGGGCGTTGTAGTAGATCCCGCCGGTGGCGCCCAGGCCCATGGAGTAGAACACCGCCCACTTGGCCTCCGGCAGCGGCTTGACGATGTCCATGATCGTCGACATCGATACGCCGCCCCACTTGGCCACCCCCGACCACGCCTGCACACAGAAGTGTTGGGTGATCTGATCGTGATAGGGCAGCGCCTTGAGGTCTTCCAGCGAGAACTCCATCGGGTTCTCGACCAGCCCGTAGACCCGAAGGCTCCAGTCGGTGAAGTCGGTGGCCTCATGTTCCTTGTACTCGACGGTCTCCGGCAGTCGCCCGTTGCGCCAGTGGAACGGGGAGATGTCGTCCTCGGTGAACGTGCCCGGCTCGGGGTTGAGTTTCTCCAGCGAACGCTGGAACGGCCCGACCAGGGCGTAGCCGATCTTCTGCACCACGCGCGGGTACTTGAGCGTCAGCGGCGTGGCGGCGATCCAGGCGGCCGTGCACAGTGCCGCGGCCACACAGAAGACATAGAACCCGGTGGCGCTGTGGCATTCAGGCCCTGCGCCTTCGGCGCATCCGCGGGCGGCGAACATGTGGTTGAGGTTGTCGAAGGCATCGGTGGCGAACACCATCGTTACGTGCACCAGGATGAACATCAGGAAGTAAACCAGCACCAAAAAGTGCAGTGAACGCGCGATCTGAATGTTAAGCCGCAGGTGCTTGCTGATCAGTCCGAGTCGCTGGGACAGCGCCGGTGACATGCCGAGCCCGGTGATCAACGCGGCCGGAGCGGCGATGAACACCGTGACGAAGTACGAGATCAACTGCAGCGCGTTGTAGTTGGTCCAGGTGTGGTCGTCCGGCCAGTCCAGCGACATGTACTGGATCATCACCGAGCCGGCGTGCGGGATGATGTCCCAACTGGTGGGCACGATGCGGCGCCACTGGCCGGTGGTAAACAGCAGGACGTAGAACACTGCGCCGTTGAGCAGCCACAGCACGTCCAAGCCCAGGTGCCACCAGCGGGCCAAACCGATCGAGTGCCGGAAGCCCGGCAGTCCGAACTGCGGTGGCAGTGCGACGGTATCGGCGTTGGCGGTCCAGTACGGGTCGTCCGGCACCGGCGGGCCCACGCGCAGCCACTCATCTTTGCCGGGTGTCGAGTTGCGGCTGAAGTACAAGCGCGGGTGGTCGCAGAGGATCTGAATCCCGGACCGGATGATGAAGATCATCATGAATAGGTTGAAGAAGTGCGTCCAGCCGGCCCAGGCGGGCAGGCCGCCTTCGACCTTGCTCGACGGCGTGCTACCCGGGTATTCGGCGATGAACTCCTCCACGCCCGGTATATTGCGAATCCCCTTGCCGGCCGCGATCGCCGCGAGCAATCCGACGAAGCCGATCGGGATCAGCCAGAGCAGATTCAGCCACTTGTCTCGGCCCACACGCAGATGCGGAGCTATCGCCCGCCGGGAAAGGTCGAAACCGCCACCGTATGTCTCGACATCGACGGTGTCGTCGTGATTCTTGTGAATCTCGGTGCGGTAGCCCTGCTCCAGCTCCAGCTCCACGTCTACGACGTCAGCGGAGTAGTTGACGTGGTGGGTGGTCTCTTTTGATGCTGGTGAGCTGGCAGGACCCCGGGGGTCGAGCTGGCCGTCAGCACTCTGTCCGTCGAACGTCGTCACGCCGCGAGCCTACATGGGAGGAACCCCCCACCCGCCCCTGTGACACCAGATACACAGCGTTCTGGCAGGAAACTCAGTTACCGCAAATGCGGAAGTCCGCGTCGAGCCATCGTCGCCCGATCCGGCAGGTCATCGTTTCGATCGGCGAGATTGCTTAGGTGCGGGCAACCCGCGTTCCGCCGGCCCGCAGGGAATCGCGCAGGCTTTGCTCATGCAAAACGCGCGCTTCACTGACCGTTCATCTAATGGGTCCATAATTCGAAGTTCAATCGGCGAGGCGAATTTCGCCACCGCCGCCAGATTGCAATCTGCGCGGCGGGCGATCGCTGCGCGACACAGCTAGCATGCGCAGTGAGGAAAACTTGTGACCAGGCAGGGGTAGATGACGACCAATAACGCACCGGAACGGCGCCATAGCCGAGCATTGCGGCGGGCGGGGGTTGGGGCGCACCGTGTCTGACGAACAGCGGGGGCCCGGTTACGGACTGGGGCTGTCGACGCGCACCCAGATGACGGGCTACCAATTCCTGGCGCGACGAACTGCGATGGCGTTGACCCGCTGGCAGGTTCGGATGGAAGTGGAGCCGGGTCGGCGGCAGTCGCTGGCGTTGGTCGCCTCAGTGTCGGCGGGGGCGGTCGTCTGTTTGGGTGCGCTGCTGTGGTCGTTTCTGAGCCCCTCGGGGCAGATGAACGAATCGCCCATTATCGCCGATCGTGATTCGGGTGCCCTCTACGTGCGAGTCGGCGGCACCCTATATCCGGCGCTGAATTTGGCTTCTGCTCGGCTGATTGCCGGGCGGGCCGACAATCCGCACAAGGTGCGCGCTACGCAGATCGCCGAGCAACCACACGGCCCGCTCGTCGGCATCCCGGGCGCGCCGTCGGACATCGTGGCGACCACTCCGTCGACGTCGTCGTGGCTGATCTGCGACACCGTCGCCAACGTCCAGGGCATCGGTGCTCCGTCGCCGGTGACGGTAACGGTGATCGACGGCACTCCGGAACTCAACTCCCGACGCCGGGTGCTTGACGGCCCGGACGCCGTGGTGCTGCGCTACGGCGAGGGTTCGTGGGTGATTCGCCAGGGCCGCCGCTCGCGCATCGACGCCGCTGACCGGGCGGTGCTGCTGCCGTTGGGTCTGACTCCGGAACAGGTTGAACATGCCCGGCCGATGAGTCAGGCGCTGTTCGACGCATTGCCGGTGGGGCCGGAGTTGGCGGTGCCGTTCGTGCCGGATGCCGGGCAGCCGCCGGCTTTCCCGAACGCTCCCGGCCCGGTCGGGACCGTCTTCACCACGCCGCAATTGGCTGGGCCGCAACAGTATTCGGTGGTGTTGATCAACGGCGTTCAGACGGTGTCGTCGGTGGTAGCACGGATTCTGCAGAACGCCGGGGCGACCGCGGGCGGTGCACCGGTCGTGGTGGCGCCGCCGGAGTTGGCCAAGATGCCGGTGGTCACCGGACTAGACCTGTCGGCCTACCCGGAAGGACCACTCAAGGTTGTCGACATCAAGGAGAATCCGTCCACCTGTTGGTGGTGGGAGCGCTCCAACGGTGATAGCCGAGCCCGGGTGCAGGTGGTGTCGGGCCCCACGATCCCGGTGTCGCAGAAGCAGATCGGCCGGGTGGTGACCCTGGTGAAGACCAACAACGACAACATGCCGCAGGCCGACCGAGTTTACTTCGGCTCGGGCTACGGCAATTTCGTCGCGGTGACCGGCAACGACCCGGATGCGGCAACGCGGGAATCGCTGTGGTGGCTGTCGGCCTCGGGTGTGCGATTCGGTATCCCCGGCGACGACGAACGTAAGGCGTTGGGGCTGGTCGGCGAGCCCGCACTGGCGCCGTCGGTGGCACTGCGACTGCTGGCGCACGGACCGACCCTGTCACGCCCGGATGCGCTGGTGCGCCATGACACCCTGCCGACCGATATGAGACCTGCAGAATTGGCGGTACCCAAGTGAAACGTGGATTCGCCCGGCCGACGCCGGAACGAGCGCCGGTGGTTAAGCCGGAGAACATCGTGCTACCGACGCCACTGAGCGTGCCACCGCCGGAAGGCAAGCCGTGGTGGCTGGTGGTGGTCGGGGTGCTGGTCGTCGGGCTGCTCGTGGGCATGGTCGCGATGACCGTGGCCAACGGATCCCGGATGTTCCTCGGGGCCGGCTCGATCTTCCCGATCTTCATGATCGGCGGCGTCGCGATGATGATGTTCGGCCGTTCCGGTGGTGGCTCTCAGCAGTTGAGCCGGCCGAAGCTGGACGCGATGCGTGCTCAGTTCATGCTGATGCTGGACCGCCTGCGGGAATCGGCGGCGGAGTCGGCGGACAGTATGGACGCTAACTACCGGTGGTACCACCCGGCGCCGGGCACGCTGGCAGCCTCGGTGGGATCGCAGCGGATGTGGGAACGCCAACCCAACGGCAAAGACCTCAACTTCGGGCTGGCCCGGATCGGGGTCGGGATGACGCGGCCCGAGGTGACCTGGGGTGAGCCGCAGAACATGCCGACCGATATCGAACTCGAGCCGGTGACCGGCAAGGCGCTGCAGGAGTTCGGGCGTTACCAGAGCGTGGTTTACAACCTGCCGAAGATGATCTCGTTGCTGGTTGAGCCCTGGTACTCGCTGAGCGGCGACCGCGAGCACGTACTCGGCCTGATGCGCGCGATCATCTGTCAGTTGGCCTTCTCGCACGGGCCCGACCACCTGCGCATGGTCGTCGTCACTTCCGATGCGGCGCGGTGGGATTGGGTGAAGTGGCTGCCGCACTTCGGAGATCCGCGTCGCCAGGACGCTGCGGGCAACGCTCGGATGGTTTACGGCTCGGTACAGGACTTCGCCACCGAGCACGTCGACCTGTTCTCCGGACGCGGGTCGTTCATGCCGCGCCACGCCAGCTCGTCGGCGGAGACCCCGACGCCGCACCACCTGATCGTTGTCGACGCCGTCGACCCGCAGTGGGAGTACGTCAACACCACCGAAGGCGTCGACGGGGTGACCTTCTTCGACTTGACCGGTGTCCAGGAATGGCGGGATGTTCCACAGCGGGTGCTGCGCTTCGACGACAAGGGCATCATCAACGCGCTGCCGCGTGACCGCGATACCTGGATGGTTATCGACGACAACGAGTGGTTCTTCGCGCTGGCCGACCAGGTCAGCCAGGACGATGCCGAGCAGTTCGCGCAGCGGATGGCGCATTGGCGGCTGGCCGCGGCCTATGAGGAGATCGGCCAGAAGGTGACGCGCCACATCGGTGCGCGCGACATCATGGCCTACTACGGCATCGAGGACGCCGGGCGGATCGACTTCGAGGCGCTGTGGGCCGAACGCCGTAAGGCGGGTTCCAAAGGCCGGCTGAGGATTCCGTTCGGTGCTCGCTCCGACAACGGTGAGCTGCTGTTCCTGGACATGAAGTCCCTCGACGAGGGCGGCGACGGTCCGCACGGCGTCATGTCCGGAACCACCGGATCGGGTAAGTCGACGCTGGTGCGCACGGTGATCGAATCGCTGCTGCTGGCCCACCCGCCGGATGAGCTGCAGTTCGTGCTGGCCGACCTCAAGGGCGGGTCGGCGGTCAAACCGTTCAGCGGGGTGCCGCACGTGTCGCGGATCATCACCGACCTGGAAGACGACCAGTCGCTGATGGAACGCTTCCTCGAAGCGATGTGGGGCGAGATCGCCCGCCGCAAAACGATGTGCGACGAGGCCGGTGTCGACGGTGCCAAGGAATACAACGAGATCCGCACCCGGATGCAGGCCCGCGGTGACAACAGCCTGCCGCCGTTGCCGATGCTCGTCGTCGTCATCGACGAGTTCTACGAGTGGTTCCGCATCATGCCGACGGCGGTGGAGGTGCTGGACTCGATCGGCCGCCAGGGCCGCGCCTACTGGGTACACCTGATGATGGCGTCGCAGACCATCGAGAGCCGCGCCGAGAAGTTGATGGAGAACATGGGCTACCGGCTGGTGCTCAAGGCGCAGACCGCCGGCGCGGCGCAAGCCGCGGGCGTGCCCAACGCGGTGAACCTGCCGTCCCGGGCCGGGCTGGGCTACTTCCGCAAGAGCGGCGAAGAGGTCATCCGATTCCAGGCCGAGTTCCTGTGGCGCGACTACCACCGCGGCGGGTCGCTGGATGACGAGCAGATGCCGCTGGTGCACGCCCTCGACTACATCCGGCCGCAGTTGTTCACCACCGAATTCACGCCGCTCGAGGTCAGCGTCAGTACGCCGGAGATCGAAGCGGCCGAGGAACTCGCGGCGCTCGAATCCAAGGCCGCGGCGACCGTCGAGGCCGTCGAGGAAGAGGAAGCGATCCGCATTCCCAAGGTCGGCACGGTGATCATCGATCAGCTGCGCCAGATCGACTTCGAGCCCTACCGGTTGTGGCAGCCGCCGCTGGACTTCCCGGTGGCCATCGACGACCTGGTGAACCGTTACCTGGGCCACCCGTGGCAACAGGACTACGGCACCCGCCGGGACCTGGTGTTCCCGATCGGGGTCATCGACCGGCCGTTCAAGCATGACCAGCCGCCGTGGACGGTGGACACCTCCGGCCCGGGTTCCAACGTGTTGATCCTGGGCGCCGGCGGTGCAGGCAAGACGACGGCGCTGCAGACGCTGATCTGCTCGGCGGCGCTGACCCACACCCCCGAGCAGGTCCAGTTCTACTGCCTGGCCTACAGCGGCACCTCGCTGACCACGGTGACCGGGCTACCGCACGTCGGCAGTGTCTGCGGCCCCACCGACCCCGACGGTGTGCGCCGCACGGTGGCCGAACTGCTGGCGCTGGTGCGGACCCGCAAGCGCAGCTTCCTCGAATACGACGTGGCCTCGATGGCGGTCTTCCGGCGGCGCAAGTTCGAGGGCGCCCCAGGGAAGGTGCCCAACGACGGTTTCGGCGACGTCTATCTGGTGGTCGACAACTACCGGGCGTTGGCGGAGGAGAACGAAGTACTGGTCGAGCAGGTCAACCAGATCATCAACCAGGGACCCTCGTTCGGTGTACACGTCGTCGTGACCGCTGACCGCGAATCGGAGCTGCGGCCGCCGGTCCGCAGTGGCTTCGGATCCCGGATCGAACTGCGCCTGTCCGCGGTGGAGGACGCCAAGCTGGTGCGGTCCAGGTTCGCCAAGGATGTGCCGCCCAAGCCGGGGCGGGGCATGGTCGCGGTCAACTACATGCGACTCGACAGCGATCCCCAGTCGGGTCTGCACACCCTGATCGCGCGGCCCGCGACAGCCGAGACCCACGAGCGGGTGTTCGAGTCCGACAGCATCGTCGCCGCAGTCAGTGAGGTGGCAGTGGGCCGGGTGCGTTCGGTCCGGCGCCTGCCGGCGCGGTTCGGGCTCGACGAGGTTCGGGCGATCGCGGCCAACGACCAGCGCGAAGGAGTGGGCGTCGGTGGCATTGCGTTGGCCATCTCCGAACTCGACCTGCAGCCGGTCTATCTGAACTTCGCCGAGAACGGGCATCTGATGGTGACCGGGCGCCGCGAATGCGGCCGCACCACCACGCTGGCCACCATCATGAGTGAGATCGAGCGGTTGTACGCGCCCGGGACCAGCACAGCGCCGGCCACAACGCAGGAGTCCGCGCAGGTGTGGCTGATCGATCCACGCCGGCAACTACTGACCACCCTGGGCTCGAACTACGTGGAGAAGTTCGCCTACAACCTGGACGGCACCGTCGCACTGGTCAACGAGTTGGCCGCCACATTGGCCAACCGCGAGCCACCGCCGGGACTGTCGGCCGAGGAGCTACTGTCGCGGACCTGGTGGAACGGGCCGGAGATCTTCTTGATCATCGACGACATCCAACAATTCCCGCCCGGCTTCGACTCGCCGTTCCAGAAGGCCGCTCCATGGGTAACCCGCGCGGCCGATGTGGGCCTGCATGTCATCGTCACCCGCACCTTCGGCGGCTGGTCGTCGGCGGGCAGCGACCCTCTGCTGCGCGCCCTGCACCAGGCCAATGCGCCACTGCTGGTGATGGACGCCGACCCCGACGAGGGGTTCATCCGCGGCAAGATGAAGGGTGGCCCGCTGCCCCGTGGACGTGGCCTGCTGATGGCAGAGGACACCGGGGTGTTCGTGCAGGTCGCCGCCACCGAATTGCGCCGGGCGCCGACGCAGGAGCGGGTGGCCAGCCCGGCTGGCTGAGCTCGACCCACCAGCAACCACTGTGGCGCCCGCAACAGCACCACGGTGGTTGCTGGAGGCATCACACCGCGGGTTACCGGCGTGGTTTGCCGCGACCAGATTTTTACCCGCGGACACCGGGCCCGCTGGTCTGTCACGGGCTCCGACGGCCCACCGGGCACCCACCTCGGCCGGTAATGACAAAGCTGTGTTTCGACAGGTGAGCCACGTTTCGTGGGCTGCGGGACCGGGCGTTGGTTACTCGGCCGCTACCACAGGTGAACAGTTGCGACCCACAGGTGAACAGTGGGTATCTTGGGGCGTTTCGGCCGCGCGCAGCCTCTACTCTCAATGACAGAGTGATTGCTGAAGACGACCCGAGGAGGAATTCGCATGTCGTTCGTGAATGCACAACCGGAGGCACTGTCGGCCGCCGCCGGTAGTTTGAGCGGTATCGGGTCGGCGCTGAATGCGCAGAATGCGGCCGCTGCGGCCCCGACTACGGGCGTGATTCCGGCCGCCGCTGACGAGGTCTCGGCGCTGACCGCGGCGCAGTTCGCCGCTCACGCGACGATGTACCAGCAGGTCAGCGCTCAGGCTGCGGCAATACACGAAATGTTCGTGGCCACCCTCAACAGCAGCGCGACTTCCTACGCCGCCACCGAGGCCGCCAACGCGGCCTCGGCAGGCTGACGACGATCTTGCCGGCTGCGAGCTGATGAAAGGGGGAGCCATTCATACGTTCAAGGCCGGTCGTCGGTTACCGACGTAACCGGCGGCAATATCTGTAACCACGGCGCCAACCAGGATTCACGAACTTCAGTAAGGAGACACGACAGTGGCAACACGTTTTATGACCGATCCGGACGCGATGCGTTCGATGGCGGGGCGTTTCGATGTGCACGCGCAGACGGTGGAGGATGAGGCGCGGCGGATGTTTGCGTCGTCGACCAACATCTCGGGTGCGGGTTGGGGTGGTCTGGCGGAGAAGACCTCGATGAACACCATGGGTCAGATGCAGACCGCGTTCCGCAACATCGTGAACATGCTGCACGGGGTGCGTGACGGCTTGATCCGCGACGCCAACCACTACGAGCAGCAGGAATCTGCCTCGCAGCAGATCCTGGGCAGCTAGCAGAAAAGGGAGTTGAGCTATGTCGATTAACTATCAGTTCGGTGACGTCGCCGCGCACGGTGCGTTGATTCGTGCCCAGGCCGCTTCGCTGGAGGCTGAGCACCAGGCGATCGTGCATGATGTGTTGGCTGCCGGTGATTT
>JBDTEP010000079.1:0-8478 GCA_039922455.1 Mycobacterium sp.
GTGGACAACACCAGCGCGCTCGCCGACCTCGTCGAGCAGGTCGGCGCGACCAGTCGGCAGCTGGCCCGGTTCCCGTCCATCGCCGGGACGGACGATTCCGGGCACAGTTTCATCAAGGACGCCAACAAGATCGCCGGCGCGTGGAACGACGTAGCGACCGACCCAAACACCAGCCTGGCCGCGCTGAACCGAATGATGGCCCCGCTGATCAAATCCATGCCCGGCTCATCGATTTCGGTGCATGTCAGCATCGACCGCCTGGTGTGGGGATCGATGCCCGACGCCGGGTTCAAGGGCGACCCGGCGTTCCACGGCCCCAAGCGCTACGACTGGGCGAAACTGGCCGGGTCGATCAAGTACGCGCTGTGGCGGCTCCAGGAACGGGTGGTGGGCCGCGGCCCTGACTCCGACATGGGACAGGCACCGTGGACGGCAATCGGCCCGCCGATACCACCGACCCCGGCCGAGGACGACGCCGCGCAGGCCGGCCCGCCGGGACCGGGGCCCACACCGTGATCGAGGCACTGAGCCGGCGCATCGTCGGACTGGTCCGCGCCGGCTACCTGCGCAAAAATCTGCTGTCGGGGGTCGCACTGGCGATGACCCTGGCCATCGGGACGGCTTACCTGCTGGTGGGGGCACTGCGGGTGAATCCGGCGCGATCGACCTACCAGATCACTATTGCGTTGCCCGACTCCGGCGGGCTGCTCGCCAACCAGGACGTGTCGGTTCGCGGGGTGCCGGTTGGCCGGATCGAAGCGCTGCGGATCACCGGCTCGGGCGTCGACGCGGTCGCCAATATCAAGTCGACGGTGAAGATCCCGGCCGCCAGCAAGGTGCGGGTGTCAGGACTTTCGGCGGCCGGGGAGCAGTACATCGACTTCGAGCCCCCGTCAAGTACCGGCCCCTTCCTGTCCGGCGGAAGCGTCGTCTCGCGAGATCAGGCGACCACCCCGATTCCGCTGTCGCAACTGCTGGCTAACGCCGACGGCATGCTGGCCCAGACCGATCCGCGCAAGCTCGAAGTGATCAAAAAGGAACTGGGCCTGTCCGAGGAGGGCCCGGGCAAGCTCACCGACATCATCGACGGCGGCGCCTTCCTGCTGTCCACCTTGGATTCGGTGCTGCCGCAGACGGTGAGCCTGCTGAGATCGAGCCGGGTCGTGCTGACCATGCTCAGCGACGTCAACAACGGCATGGCCGCGACCTCGGCGAACCTCGAGAAGGTGCTCAAGGGCGTCAATCCGATGATTGGCGGCTACCGCCAACTGGTCGACCAGGCACCCGGGATGCTGTCGGAGGTCGATGGACTCTTCGACGACAACTCCGACACCATGGTCGGGCTGCTGGGCAACCTGACCACCGCCGCTCAGCTGCTCTACGTCCGGGTTCCGGCGCTCAATGCGCTGTTCCCCAACTACCGCGGGTCCGCGCTGGAGGCGCTGGGGACGATCATCCGCGAGGGCGGACTGTGGGCGACCGGTGACATCTACCCGCGCTACACCTGCGACTACGGGACGCCGCGGCGGGTGCCGTCGGCGGCGGACTACCCCGAGCCGTTCCTGTACGGCTACTGCCGTGACACCGACCAGTCGCTGATGGTGCGGGGTGCCTACAACGCGCCGCGCCCGCCCGGTGACGACACCGCGAACCCGCCGTCGGGCGCCGACCTCGCCGCGACCACGGACCCGACCCCTAAGGGCCGCTACACGATTCCCACCCCATACGGCGGGCCGCCACTGTTGATCGAGCCGCCACACTGATGTTCAAGGAGATGCCGCGGTGAGTACCGCAGACGAACCGACCGCTCGGACCGACCCCGACGAGGTGCAGTCCAGCGCGCTCCAACCCGAACCGACCGTTGTCGAGGATACGGCTGAAGCCGCCGTGGTTGGGGCGGTGGCAGCACCCGTCGCCCCGGCAGCCCGCTGGCGGCCGCAGCGGAGCACGGTGACGATAGCGGCTATCACGGCCGCCTACCTGGCGGTGTTCGGCCTGGCCGGCGGGCTGGGCTGGCAGCTGTGGCAGCAGCACCGGATCACCGCCGCCGGCGAAGCCGCGCGACACGCCGCGGTGGACTACGCCCAGGTGTTGACCAGCATCGACTCCAACAAGGTCGACGACGACTTCGCTGCGGTGCTCAATGGGGCGACCGGGGATTTCAAGGACACCTACACCAAGGCCAGCGGCCAGCTGCGCCAGCTGCTGATCGACAACAAGGCGTCAGCGCAGGGCACGGTGGTGGGCTCGGCGGTCCAGTCCGAATCCAAAGGCGAGGTCGTGGTCTTGCTGATGGTCAACCAGACCATCACCAATGCCACCCGGCCCGATCCGCGAGTGGACCGCAGCCGGATGAAGATGACGATGCAGAAGGTCGACGGCCAATGGCTGGCGAGCAAGGTCGAATTACCTTAGGAGGGAAGCTATGTCGGCGACCCGGCTATTGACGCGCGTGGTGGCGGCCCTGACGGGAGTGGCACTGGTACTGGTGGGCACACCCGCGGCGGGCGCTTCGGCGCCGTCGTTCTGCAGCGGGCTCGGTGGTGACTGGGACGGGCACTACTGCAGCACTGACGTGCACTCCGAAAGGTTGGCCACCCGCTACATCCGGATGGCGGTGCCTGGCGATCTGGTCGACCACCCCGTCGCCGGGCCGCCGATCCGCGACTACCTGTCCACGTTATTCAGCAACTGGCGAAGCAAGGGCGCCTCGATGGTCGCCGACAGTTGGGGTAATGAGAATTTCGAGATCTTCCAGCACGGCAACGCCCTGACCGCGGTTTTCCACGAGGATTACCATTCCGACGGCCCGTACATCAACAACGGCTACCGCACCTTCACCTTCGACATGGGGGCCGGCGGCCGGCAGCTGCAATTGGCTGATATCACCAAGCCCGGGATCGATCCACTCGCGACGATCCCGCAACTCGGCGCGCCCTACATCTCCGAGGCCCTCGACCGGGCGTTCTGGGAGCACCGCCCGGGCGACTACCCGTTCGTCCCGGAGCGGTTCACCCCGGACAAGGTCTTCTCCGGCGGGTACCGGTCCTGGGCGCTGACTCCCGATGAGTTGATCCTGTACATGCCGGACTATCCGGTCAGCCACGACTCCCCGATCCAGTACAACCAGATGCAGTGGCACATGGACGGCGGCAACGTGCAGGCGCACATCCCGCTGGCAGCGCTCAGTTCTATCCTCCGCCCGGAATACGGCGGGGCCTGAAGCGCCAGCGTGCAGCGAGATTGGCCTCGCGCAGGTGATACCCGGGCATTTTTTCGGCATGGTTGCGATCCCGCGGGGAGAGCTTCGGCTTCTCACCCGGACTGGAACAGCAACAGACTCACCGCGACGACGGCCGCTGCCAGGGCGATCACCGGCGCCACGAAGACACGCGACAATGTAGCTCCGGCGATCGCACCGATGATCATCACCAAAACCACTGCGTAGCGCAGTTTTTCACGTCGGCCGGTCCCACCGGCCAGCCTGCTGTCCACCCCGATTCCGACGATCGTCGAGGTGAGCACGGTGGTATAAAGCTCCTGGATGCCAAATTGTCGCGCCGTCGAATTCTGCACGCCAAACGCCGCCGCGAGGCCGACGATCAGGATCAGCTTGGTAGCGTCGTGGTAACGCAGGACGCCGGCCCCGGCCAACCCGGCCAGCACCAGCAGCAGGATCACTTCGATCCCCAGGGCCGTGGTCACCCACGCCCGGGGGCGCCGCCCCAGAATCCGTACCAGCCGGCCACCGATTATCGCGCCGGCCAGGAAGCCACCGACTGCCACCGCCGCCCCGGTCAGGTCGATCCCGGCGCCCGGGACGAACAGAAAGCCAAGGAAGATCGCGTTACCGGTCATGTTCGCGACGAAGACGTGCCCGAGGACCAGAACGCTGATCGCATCGACCAGTCCGGTGGCGAAGGTCAGCAGCAGTAGCGCCGCCACGGTGCGCCGCTTGGAGATTGGCGACGTGACGGGCATGCGCTGCACCTTCTAGGTTCGGGTCTGTACGCAGCCGATCAGTTCTGGAATCGCGGCGTCAGGTCCAGCGAGGTGATGGTGGGCATCCTGGTCACCACCCACCTGTTCTGGTCACGCTTCATGTACAGCCGATACGTCAGGTACTTGATCTGCGGGATGGACTTGCTCAGTTCACTGACGGCCGAGGTGTTGGTGTAGATGATGACGGTGGCCTCGGGACCGTTCAGCGATTCAACGGCTGCGCCGACGATCTCGGTGCTGTCGGTGACCTGGGCCTGCTTGTTGCTCTCCGCGATCGCATCGATGAATTTGCGGTATTGGGCTTCCAGGTCACCGCTGAGGTAGACCGCGGCCCGATCCGGGAGAGTGTCCATGTTCTCCGGCGTGTAGTTCCACAGCGTGTGGATCGCCCTGGCCGCGGTTCGGGCGATGTCCAGCTTGGTGGCGACCTCCGCCCGGTCCACGAGATAGGGCTGGGCCGCGGCCGCGGCGAACGCGGTGGCGCCCACGAATATTGCAGCCGACGCCGCGACGGCCAGTCGCACGCTGAAATTCCGACGCGCGGGGCGCTGCTCCGCTTCGACTGCGGCGCCAGTTTCTGTTTCGACTTCGGTGTCGCCGTCCACCTCCCCATCGGTGGCGTCGACGGCCGACTCGACATCATCGGTCAGCTCCGCTGCGGGATCGACCCCCGAGTCAGCCGACGTTCCGGAGGATGTTTCGGTCACAGCACCTGGTTCAGATTGCTGATCTTCCACTGGTCCCCTTCCTTCTGCGCCGTCAGCAGCCAGCGGGTTGCGACGCTGACATCCTGCTTTCCGTCTGGTGACTTGCCGCTGTTCTCGACGGCTACCAGCATGTTGACGCTGCCCTCGTCGTTCCACCGCTCGATACCCGTGCCGACCACCGTTCCGACGGTCGGCTCGCTGCGCGCTACGGCGATCAGAATCTGGTTGGCCTTCTCCTGGTACTGCTTGGCGAAATCCCCGGTCGCGTGATCGATCACGTTGGCGAGGTAGTCGTTGGCGTGGAATGGATCCGGTGAGGTGAACATCGTCATAAACGACTCGACTTCGGCCAACGCCTCGACATCTTTAACGGCCGCCCGACGGTGTTGTTCATGAGTAACCAGCGTCCAGCCGCAGACCGTGATGGCGGCGGTCGCGACCAACAGCGCGCCCCCGATGATCGCGGGCAGCCGCGGCCCAGGCGGGACATCCCGCTCGACGAAGAGCGGCTGGTCGTCGGCTTGGACGCTGCGGCGCGGACTCATTTGGCCCCCTCAGCGGGCAACGGTTTGCTGACCACGGTCAGGTCATCGACTCGCCAGTTCCCCGCCGACTCGGCGAACGTGACCCGCACGGTGGCACTGATCAGGCGCTCCTTGCCCACCGGACCACGTTGGCCCTGCAGGAACAGCAGCATCGTCGCGCGGTGCGGGGCCGCGCTGAGCACCGAGGCGTCGGTCACCCGGTAGAAGTTCGGAACCGGCTTGGCATTGCGGATCGCGTCTTGCTGAGGCACCAGTTGCTCGCGATACTTTTCGGTCGCCAACGATTGCGCCCGGTCGAAGTCGTCCTGCAACGACTCCGGATCGTAGGACAGCATGTCCGCCACGATCTTCGGGCCCTGCCGGGCGATCTGAGTTCGAGCCAGATCCGACCCGTGGTCGCGCTGGTAGACCACCGAATAGGCCGCGGCGGCACCGGCCACGCTCAATGCCGCGGCAAGCACGAATACCGCCGTCGTCACGACACGGATATTCGCCGGCGGTTGGCGCAACCCGCTTGGATGAACCTCGGTCCGCGCCAGCAGGTCGGCGAAGGTACGGCCCCGACGGTCCCGCAGCGGCCAGAACCAGCCGACGAATACCGGCACCGTGTCGAGCAGATGCGCCACTTCGCGCAGCAGCAACCGCCCCGCACCGACGGCCCCGCCAGGGGATTGACCACCGCGCACCACTTCGATACCGGTGAACGCGCGGCCCAGGCTCCACCCGGTGATCACCGGCAGCAGCACCCGGTTGATGGCGGTCGCCAGGATCACCAAGCCGGTGAACGTCATGGCCAGCCACCACCACACCCCGCCTGGCGGGAAGCACATCGCCGACATGGCCGTCGTCGCCACCACAACCGCGCCGGGGAGCAGGTCGATTCCCAGCGCCGTCGCACGGGTCCGCCACCGGGCCGGCGCGGTGCCCGGCACGTCGACCACTACTTCGGTCACCTGGCCACCTGATCGAGCTTGCCGATCCGGTACTGGCCGTCCTCGCGGACCATCTGTGCGCGCAGTCGGTAGCCGACCTCTTTGCCCTGGGCCTCGATGTTGTCGACCTTGATGCGGAAGGCCACCAAGATGTCGATCGAGCCGTCCGGGTTGTTGCGCTCCACCGCGGCACCCATCTCGGTGAGCTCGACGTGGACCTTCGCCGCCTGATACGCGTGCACGAACATCTCCGCGTACAGCGCGGCCTGGGTGCGGAACTCTCCGGCCGTGCAGTCGAGGATCTTCTGCTGGGCCAGAGCCACATCGGTCCCGTCCGGTGCCTGGGTCGCGAACACGCAGGTCTTGGCCGCCGCGACGGCTTCGACATTGTCTCGAGCCATGACCTGACTCGCCTCGTGGTCTCGCAGACCCACGTAACCGGCGGCCACCAACCCCGCAGCGAACAACACCAGCAACGCGCAGATACCGATCAGCTGACGGCGGCCGAGGCGCGACGGCACCGATGCGACGCCCGCCATCGCGGGTTCAGCCGCATCATCGGGCTCCGCCGCAGCGACACCTTCGGCCGCGGTATCTGCGGTCTGCTGGTCCTCGTCCCGGTCCGTGCTCACCGGAACGGTGCCAGCATCCCCTTCCATCCGTCGTCTCCTATGTTCATCGAGTTCTCGACGGAGTATTCGACGCCGTCTGGCCCCACCGCCTGGCCACTCTGCGGATTGTAGACCGCGGCCGGTCCCCCACCGGGGGTGTAGATGCAGGGGTTCGGTTGTTGCCCGTTGCACTGAACGCTACCGGTTCCCGGCCGCGATACCGGATCGTTCATCGGCGGCGGCGACGGCGGCACCATATTGGCCGGTAGCGGGTTGAGTCCGGTGTTGATCGACGGTGCCGGTATCACGTGCCCCGGCTCGATCGGCTGGTCACAGCGTGCCCCCAGCGCCGGACAGGTCCGGATCTGGTTCGGGTCGCCGTACCAGGGGTTGGTGCCCATCGGAATGTACGGCTTGTCGCTGCGGCACTCCTTCGGCGTCGCGGCCCGCTTGCCCGGCACATCCACACACGGGATGTTGCGGACGCCGCGGACGCTGTTGGCCGGGGTGTCCTGCGGAATCTTGCAGGACACATCCGGCAGGTCAGCGGGGCTGGTGTCGGCGAACGCCCGCCACTCGGATGCCGGCAGATACCCGGTCAGACAGGGCGGCGGGTAACCCAGGCTCAGGCCCGGAATCGGCACCGGGAAGATCGGACCGGGGAACGCCCCCAGCGCGACGTCCAGCGACGCCCGTCCCGGGAAGGTCGAGCTGACCGTCTGAATGATCGAACCGGCCTGCGGCAGAAAGACCAAGACCTGTTCGAGGTTCCTGACGTAGCGGCTGTTCATCTCGACCAGGATCGACGCGTTCGCCAGCAATTGCGGCAGGGTGTCCTTGGTGTCGTTGAACACCGTATGCACCTGATCGAGCAGGGGCGGCAGATCCGAGATGATGTGCTTCACCGTCTCGTCTCGGCTGGCGGCCTGCCCGCTGAGGACGTTGAGGTTACGGGCCCACTGGTGGATGGCGTCGCCTGAATTGACCTGGCTCTCGATGATCGGCACCGACTTATTGACGATGTCGTTGACGTCAGGGAGGTTCGTCTTGAAGTCACCGACGATCAACTGCGTCGCGTCGACGAGCCGCTGCAATGCCGGTCCCAACCCGCCGACGGCCGTTGCCGTCTCGTCGAGTGCCGCCGAGATCTTGCCGACCGGCAACGCGGCCAAGCCACGGTTGGCGGCGTCCAGAGCCGGCCCGATCGCCTTTGGCACGGTGCTCTCGGTGATCGTCTGGCCGCTTTTGAGGTATTGATTCGGGTTACCGGTCGACACCAGATCCAGGTACTGCTCACCGATCGCCGACACCGAATGCACATTGGCGCTCGCGTCGACGGGGATCTTGAACTTGTCGGAGATCTGCATGGTCGCCTGCGCACCGGCCTCGGTCGGTTCAACCGACGTGACTCTGCCGATGATCGTGCCGCGGTAGGTGACGTTGGCGGTCTTGTACAAACCGCCCGCCTCAGGCAGATCCGCCTTGAGGGTGTACTGGCCGATGCCAACCAAGGTCGGCAGCCGCAGATAGTAGACACCCAGCACCATCAACGCCGCCGCGGTCAGGACGCCGAAGATGACCAGTTGACGCTTGATCCGAGGTATTAGCAATTCCGGTCAGCCCTTTCCACATACGGACCGCCCGGCGCGCTCATCGGGTTCGGCGTGTACCGGACATCCGG
>JBDTEP010000080.1:0-12305 GCA_039922455.1 Mycobacterium sp.
AGGTGATCGCCGAGATCGGGTTCGAGGGCGTCTACGTCTCCGGTGCGGTGCTCTCGGCCGACCTGGGGTTGCCGGACATCGGGCTGACCACGCTGACCGAAGTGGCCGGACGTGGAGCGCAGATTGCAGCGGCCACTGAGCTGCCCACCCTGATCGACGCCGACACCGGCTTCGGTGAGCCGATGAACGCTGCCCGCACCGTCACGCTGCTCGAAGACGCCGGCCTGGCCGGATGTCACCTCGAGGACCAGGTCAACCCCAAGCGGTGCGGCCACCTCGACGGGAAGGCGGTGGTGCCGCCGGCCGAGATGGTCAGGCGGCTGCGGGCTGCGGTCGCGGCACGACGGGACCCGAACTTCGTCATCTGCGCCCGCACCGACGCCGCCGGCATCGAGGGCCTGCCCGCTGCGATCGACCGGGCCAAGGCCTACGTTGACGCCGGAGCGGACCTGATCTTCACCGAAGCATTGTGCAGCGCCGCCGATTTCGCGCGATTCCGCGCTGCCGTGGATGTTCCGCTGCTGGCCAACATGACCGAGTTCGGCAAGTCGGAGCTGTTGACCGCCGGGCAGCTCGCCGACATCGGCTATAACGCCGTCATCTACCCCGTCACCACCCTGCGGCTGGCGATGTTCGCCGTCGAGGCCGGACTGCGGGAAATCGACACCGCCGGAACACAATCCGATCTGCTGGACCGAATGCAACACCGCAACAGGCTCTACGAGTTGCTGCGCTACGCCGACTACAGCCAGTTCGACGAGGACATCGCAAACTTCAGCATTGAGGGAGGCCGTCGGTGACAACCACGGAAATTCACAAGGGCCTGGCGGGTGTCGTCGTCGACACCACCGCTATCTCCAAGGTGGTGCCCGAGACCAACTCGCTGACCTACCGCGGCTACCCCGTGCAGGATCTGGCCGCGCACTGCAGCTTCGAGCAGGTCGCCTACCTGCTGTGGCACGGTGAGCTGCCCACCGACGCCGAGTTGGCGCTGTTCTGCCAGCGGGAGCTGGCCACGCGGCGGGTAGACCAGTCGCTGCTGGCGCTGGTGGCCAAACTCCCCGACAACTGCCATCCGATGGACGTGGTGCGCACCGTGATCAGCTACCTGGGCGCCGAGGACCCCGCCGAGGACGACAGTGCCGAGGCGGCGAATATCGCCAAGGCGCTGCGGATGTTCGCGGTGCTTCCCACCGTCGTCGCCGTCGACATGCGCCGCCGGCGGGGCCTGCCGCCCGTGGCGCCGCACAGCCACCTCGGGTACGCCGAGAACTTTCTGCGGATGTGCTTCGGTGAGGTGCCCGACGACTTGGTGGTTTCGGCGTTTGAGCAGTCGATGATCCTTTACGCCGAACACGGTTTCAACGCTTCGACTTTCGCGGCCCGGGTGGTGACCTCGACACAATCCGACATCTACAGCGCGGTCACCGCGGCGATCGGCGCGCTCAAGGGTTCGCTGCACGGCGGCGCCAACGAGGCTGTCATGCACGACATGATCGCGATCGGGGAGCCGGCCAAGGCCGCCGCGTGGCTGCACGACAAATTGTCCCGCAAGGAGAAGGTGATGGGCTTCGGTCACCGGGTGTACAAGAACGGTGATTCGCGGGTACCGACCATGCGTCAAGCCCTGGCCCGGGTCGCCGCGACCCACGAAGGGGGGCGGTGGCAGGAGATCTACGGCGTCCTGGAGACCGAGATGTTCGCGGTCACCGGACTGAAGCCCAACCTGGATTTTCCGACCGGCCCGGCCTACTACCTGATGGGATTCGACATCGCGATGTTCACGCCGCTGTTCGTGATGAGTCGGGTGGTCGGCTGGACCGCGCACATCATTGAACAGACCGCGGCCAACGCGCTGATCCGCCCGCTGAGTGCTTATTCGGGCCGCTCGCCGCGAGCGCTGGGCGACGTCTGAGTCGACCCGTTTCGCCGCGAGGGTCTAGAACACGTTCTAGTCTGTCGGTCATGGGATTTCTCAAACCCGAACTGCCCGTGGTCGACTTCGCCGAATGGAGTAAGGGCACCCGCAGCGAGAAGATCCGTCCGATGGCCCGGCACTGGGCCGAGGTGGGCTTCGGCACGCCCGCGGTGCTGCACCTGTTCTACCTGGTCAAGATCGCCCTCTACATCCTCGGGGCCGCGCTCTTCGCGCTGGCCACCCGTGGAATCGACGGGCTCACCAGCGTGGGGCAGTGGTGGAGCGAGCCGATCGTGTTCGAGAAGGTGGTGCTCTACACCATGGCATTCGAGGTGATCGGGCTGGGCTGCGGGTTCGGGCCGCTGAACAACCGGTTCTTCCCGCCGCTGGGATCGATCCTGTACTGGTTGCGGCCCAACACCATCCGGCTGCCACCGTGGCCGCGGCGCGTTCCGTTGACCGCCGGCACCAACCGCACGCCGCTCGATATTGCGCTGTACGCCGCGTTGCTGGTGATGTTGCTGGTCGCCCTGCTGTCTGATGGCACCGGCCCGATCCCACAACTGCACACCACGGTCGGGGTGTTACCGCACTGGCAGATCGGGGCGATCCTGGCGATCCTGGCGGTGACCGGCCTGCGGGACAAGGTGATCTTCCTGGCCGCCCGCGGCGAGGTGTATGCCCCGCTGACGGCGGCGTTCCTGTTCAGCGGCGTCGACATGATCATCGCCGCCAAGGTGATCTTCATGGTGATCTGGGTCGGCGCCGCGACATCAAAACTCAATCGGCACTTCCCGTTTGTGATCTCAACGATGATGAGCAACAACCCGCTGGTGCGGCCCCGCTCGCTCAAGCGCCGCTTCTTCCGCGACTTCCCCGAGGACCTGCGCCCCGGATGGCCGTCGATGACGCTGGCGCACTTTTCCACGCTGATCGAGATGGCCGTCCCGTTTGCGCTGTTCTTCTCCCACGGCGGCTGGCCGACCGCGATCGCGGCCTTCGTCATGGTCTGCTTCCACCTGGGCATCCTGGCCGCGATCCCGATGGGGGTGCCGCTGGAGTGGAACGTGTTCATGATCTTCGGCGTGCTGTCGTTGTTCGTTGCGCACGCCGAGTTCGGTCTGACCGACCTGAACAACCCGTTGGCGGTGGCGCTGCTGTTCGGCATCAGTGCGGGTGTCGTCGTATTGGGAAACCTGTTCCCGCACAAGATCTCATTCCTGCCCGGGATGCGTTACTACGCCGGCAACTGGGACACCACACTGTGGTGTCTGACCGCCGCGGCCGAGGAGAAGATCGCCCGCGGGATCGTGGCGATCGCCAGCATGCCAGCCGCGCAGTTGGAGCGCTTCTACGGCAGCCCCGAGGCCGCGCAGATCCCGATCTACATGGGATATGCATTCCGCGGCTTCAACACCCACGGCCGGGCGTTGTTCACCCTGGCGCACCGGGCGATGGTCGGCCGGGACGAAGCGGACTACAGCCTGACCGACGGGGAGCGGATCTGTTCGACGGCGGTTGGCTGGAACTTTGGCGACGGCCACATGTCACGCGAGCAACTGATCGCCGCGTTGCACCAGCGCTGCGGCTTCGAACCGGGCGAGGTGCGGGTGGTGATCCTCGATGCCCAGCCGATCCATCGGCAGACCCAGCGGTACCGGCTGGTTGACGCCGCCACTGGCGAATTCGAGCGAGGCTACGTCAACGTCGCGGACATGGTCGCCCGCCAGCCGTGGGACGACACTGTGCCGGTGCATGTGGACGGCGCCGGCGCTGGCGCCGTTCCGCCCCGCCGAGCGTGAAGTTAGGTGCGCGCTGGACGGTCGAGCGTGAAGTTAGCTTCACGTTCGGCGACGGGGCGGGCGAGTCAGCTGCCCTGTATCCACTCGCCGTAGAACGGCGGCATCTGCGAGGCCCGGGAGGTGAATCGCGGGTCGCGCTTGTCGAGGAACGCCCGCACGCCGTCGGCGCCGTCGCCGGTGCTGGTGTAGAACATCGCCAGCGAGTCCACCCGGTGCGCCTCCACCGGGTCGGGCTGCGCGGAGTTGCGGTAGAGCATCTGCCGGATCAGCGCGAACGACACCGGTGAGCGGCCCTTGGTCCAGGCGTCGGCCAGGGCGCGGGCCTGCGCCAGCAATGCGTCCGGTTCGTAAACCGCTTGGGTCAACCCGCAGCTGCGGGCGGCTTCGGCGTCGAGGATATCGGCGCGGTACAGCAGGTCCAATGCGGTGGGCAGCCCGACGATCCGCGGCAAAAACCACGTCGAGCAGGCTTCCGGGGTGATGCCCAGCTTGCCGAAGACCAGACCGAAGCGGGCCTTGGTCGAGAACAGCCGGGCGTCCATCGCGAGCATCATGGTGGCGCCGATCCCGACCGCGGCCCCGTTGACCGCGGCGATCACCGGCTTGCGGCAGTTGTAGATCGCCAGCGTCACCCGACCGCCGGTGTCGCGCACCCGGTCTAGCTCCGGATCGTCGAGGTCGGCCATGCCGGCCAGCGTCGGGGACTTGGACTCGTCGAGGCCGAACACGTTGCCGGAGCGGGACAGGTCCATCCCGGCGCAGAACGCGCGACCGGACCCGGTGACGATCACCGCCCGAATCGCATCGTCGTCGTTGACGGCGGCGAACGTGCGTTCCAGCTCGTCGGCCATCTCGACCGTGAATGCGTTGAGGTTCTCCGGCCGGTCGAGATAGACGGTGAGGATGCCGTCTTCGACCTCGTGGCGGATCGCGGTGAACTGCACGGTTGCTCCTCTACCGGGTCGGTCAAAACAGTCAAGCCAGCGTCATTGTCGTTGACGCTGGCTTCACCGTTGCGATCAGGGCTAGACGCCGGCGCGAGCCTCCTTCGCCGCGGCGACCAGGTTGGCCAGCGAGGCGGTTACCTCGTCGGTCTTGCGGGTTTTAAGGCCGCAGTCGGGGTTCACCCAGAGGCGTTGCGCCGGAACGGCATCCAGTGCCTCACGCAGCGATGCGGCCATCTCTCCGGTACTGGGCACGCGCGGCGAGTGGATGTCGTAGACACCCGGCCCCACCCCGTTGGAGAACCCGATCGCGTTGAGGTCATCGAGCACCTCCATGTGCGAGCGCGCCGCCTCGATCGAGGTGACGTCGGCGTCCAGGTTGGCGATCGCACCGATCACCTCGCCGAACTCCGAATAGCACAGGTGGGTGTGGATCTGGGTCGCGTCCGACACCCCGGAGGTCGACAGCCGGAAGGAGCCAACCGCCCAGTCCAGGTAAGCCTGCTGGTCGGCCTTGCGCAGCGGCAGCAGCTCGCGCAGCGCCGGTTCGTCGACCTGGATCACCGCGATACCGGCCGACTCCAGGTCCACCGTCTCGTCGCGGATGGCCAGGGCCACCTGGTTGGCGGTGTCGGCCAGCGGCTGGTCGTCGCGAACGAACGACCAGGCCAGGATGGTCACCGGACCGGTCAGCATGCCCTTGACCGGCTTGTCGGTCAGCGACTGGGCGTAGGTGGCCCAGTCCACCGTCATCGGCCTCGGGCGGAAGACGTCGCCGAATAGCACCGGCGGACGCACGCACCGGCTGCCGTAGGACTGCACCCAGCCGTTGGCGGTGGCGAAGAAGCCCTCCAGTTGCTCGGCGAAGTACTGCACCATGTCGTTTCGTTCCGGCTCGCCGTGCACCAGCACATCCAGGCCGAGCTGCTCCTGCAGCTTGATCACGTCGGCGATCTCGGCCTTCATCTGCCGGGTGTACTCCGCCTCGTCGATCTCACCGGCGACCAGCGCGGCCCGGGCCTTGCGGATGTCGACGGTCTGCGGGAACGACCCGATAGTGGTGGTGGGCAGCGGCGGCAGATGCAGCCGCTCGTCCTGCGCGACCCGACGGGCCTCGGCATTGCCCCGGTGCGAACCGGCCGCGGTGATCGTCGCGATCCGGCCGCGCACGTCGTCGTTGTGTAGGCGCGGGTCGGACTTTCGGGACGCGACCGCGGCGTTGGAGGCGGCGATCTCGTCGGCGACGGCGTCTCGGCCCTTGATCAGAGCGCGGGCCAGGGTGGCCACCTCGGTCACCTTTTCGGCGCCGAACGCTAGCCAGCTGCGCAGGTTGTCGTCCAGGGCCGGGTCGGTCTCATCCGACAGCGAGTAGGGGACGTGCAGCGTCGAGCACGACGTCGAGACAGCCACTGCGGCCGTTGATCCGAGCAGTGTCGCCAGCTTCGCGAGCGCGGCCTCCAGGTCGGTGCGCCAGATGTTGCGGCCGTCGACCACGCCGGCGACCAGCGTCTTGGAGGCCAGCTCCGGCACTGATCCGATACCGGCCAATGGGTCGTCGCCGCCGTAGACCAGGTCGACGCCGATCGCCTCGACCGGGGTGCGGGCCAGTGCGGCCAGCCCGGCGCCCGGGTCACCGAAGTAGGTGGCGACGAAGATCGACGGCCGGTCTGCCACACCGGCCAGGCGGTTGTAGACCTGCTCCGCCAGCGCGGGGGCGTCGACGGCGATGTCGGTCACCAGCACCGGCTCGTCGATCTGCACCCACTCGGCGCCGGCATCGGCCAGCTTGGACAGCAGGTCGGCGTAGACGTCGGTCAGCTCGTCGAGGCGGAAGATCGGCGCCGGCGCACCGTCGACAGCCTTGCTCAGCAGCAGGAACGTGATCGGGCCGATGATCACCGGGCGGGCCGGGATCCCTTGCTCGCGGGCCTCTTTGAGCTCAGCGAGCACCTTTGCCGGGTTGAGTTCGAACTTGGTGTCCGGGCCGATCTCCGGAACGATGTAGTGGTAGTTGGTGTCGAACCACTTCGTCATCTCCAGCGGGGCGATGTCCTTGTTGCCCCGGGCCGCGGCGAAGTAGCGGTCCAGTTCGTCGGCCACGCCGGCCACCCGATCCGGGAGCGCACCGAGCAGCACCGCGGTGTCCAGCATCTGGTCGTAGTAGGAGAACGTGTTCACCGGCACCGAGTCGAGTCCGGCGGCGGCCAACTGCGTCCAGGTGTCGCGGCGCAGGCCGGCCGCGACCTTCGTCAGTTCGTCCTGGCCTATCCGGCCGGCCCAGTAGCTCTCGGTGGCGCGCTTGAGTTCGCGGCGCGGCCCGATCCGGGGGGAGCCGAGAACAGTGGCGGTAAAGGGTTGTGCGGTCACGATTCGATCCTTCGATTCCAGAGGGTGGGTCACCGCCGGCGGTCGTCCGGTCAATCGGTCTCGTGCAATTTAACGCACTATAACCATCAAAACCAGACGCCCATTCCGCGAGGCGATGATCCGCCGGGCGCGGCGCGCCCGGCACAACAGGCAGGTCTTCGGGCTCGCAGGCACGCACCGATGGTGCTCCTAGTGGCCGTCGCTTCCCAGTCGTGGGCGAACCCGTGACCAGTGCCGATGACGGCGTTCGTTCCTGCATACCGCTGCGGGACAGTCCCGGATTCTCACCGGGTTCCCTCTCGCGTTCCGCGGAAAACCGCGTCACGCTCGATGCTGATACGCCACCTTGCGGCGTTTTCGGCAAACCAGTTGCATCATCGAGGTTACCCGTCAATGGGCCCCAAGGGCCCCGAGAGCTTCCGAGATGGGTACCTCGCCGTCGTTGAACTCGATGGTGCGGTGAATCGTCGCGGCATCGGCCAGGCACGCCGCGGCCACCAGCGCGACATTGCCCCGGGATGCCTCGCCTTTGCTGGTGTCCAGTCCGATCTTCCCGGTGGCTGGCTCGGAGGAGAGCCGGCTCGGCCCCAGCACCGTCCAGTCCAAGTCGGTGGCCCGCAGGTGGGCGTCAGCAGCGGCTTTGGCCTGTGCATACGGATAGAAGGGATCGCTTTCGGGAACGCCGTGGTCGGGGCCGGCGCCGAAGTAGGACACCATCACGAAACGCCGCACCCCGGCCGCGGCGGCGGCGTCAATGGTGCGGATGGCGGCGTCGCGGTCCACCGCGTAGGTGCGTGCCGGGTTGCCGCCACCGGCGCCGGCGGAGAACACCACCGCGTCATGGCCGGCCAACAGTGCGGCCAGCCCGCCGGTGTCGAGCGCCTCGATGTCGGCCACCACCGGGACCGCCCCGGTCACCGCGACCTCCTCGGCGTGGTCGGGGTTACGGAACACCGAGCTCACCTGGTCGCCGGGTCCATCCGACGGTCCCAGCTTCGGCTCTCCTTCGTCAAGCCTCGCTGAACCGCCGGGTCCGGTCAGAATGCGGCTGAGTAGCAACGCCACCTGGCCGTGGCCACCGATGATCACAATGCGTGCCATGGATTCGACGGTACGCGAGCTCTGGGGCCACCCCCGTTGACACCGGCCGGCAACGCCGGTCGACAATCGACGTCAAGACCCCTAGTTGACTAAGGAGAGCACCCATGGCTGAAGCCGTCATTGTCGAAGCGGTGCGCTCGCCTATCGGCAAGCGCAATGGTGGACTATCGGGGGTCCACCCCGCAGAGTTGTCCGCCCAGGTGCTCAACGGACTGGTCGGCCGGGCCGGGGTAGACCCCGCCCTGGTTGACGACGTGATCTGGGGCTGCGTTATGCAGGCCGGTGAGCAGGCGCTGGACATCGGGCGCACCGCCCTGCTCACCGCGGGCTGGCCGGAGAGCGTGCCCGGGGTGACCGTGGACCGCCAATGCGGGTCCAGTCAGCAGTCGGTGCACTTCGCTGCCGCCGGTGTGGTCGCCGGACACTACGACGTCGTCGTCGCCGGGGGTGTCGAGTCAATGTCGCGCACGCCGATGGGCGCGTCGCTGGCCAACGGGGGGCATCCCTACCCGGAGGCGTTCAGGAACCGATACAAGCAGACGCCCAACCAGGGCACCGGCGCGGAGATGATGGCGGCGCAGTGGGGACTGAGCCGTACCGCACTGGACGAATTTGCCCTCGCCTCGCACGAAAAGGCTGCTGCCGCACAGGATTCCGGCGCATTCGCCGACGAGATCGTCGGGATCAAGGATGCCGACGGCAATACCGTGAGCGCCGACGAGGGCATCCGCCGGGGGACCACCCTGGAGAAGATGGGCCAGCTCAAGCCCGCGTTCAAAGAGGACGGCGTCATCCACGCCGGCAATTCCAGCCAGATCTCCGACGGTTCGGCCGCGCTGCTGTTCATGTCGGCGGACAAGGCACGAGAACTGGGGCTGACGCCGCTGGCGCGGGTGCACACCGCCACCTTGGCCGGCGCCGACCCGGTGATGATGCTCAGTGCGCCGATCCCGGCAACCCAGAAAGCATTGCAGCGCTCCGGCTTGAGCGTTGACGACATCGGGGTGTTCGAGGTCAACGAGGCGTTCGCCCCGGTGCCGATGGCCTGGCTGGCCGAAATCGGCGGCGACCCGAAGAAGCTCAACCCCAACGGTGGGGCGATCGCGCTCGGCCACCCGCTCGGCGGCTCCGGCGCCCGGATCATGACCACCATGCTGTACCACATGCGCGCCAACGGGATTCGGTACGGACTGCAGACCATGTGCGAGGGCGGCGGCCAGGCCAACGCCACCATCCTGGAGTTGTTGTGACCGACCAAGCCGTTCTGGTGGAGCGGCACGACGGAAATGTCGCACTGATCACCATCAACCGACCCGAAGCCCGCAATGCGATCAACGGTGCGGTCAGTACCGGCATCGGCGACGCGTTGGCGCAGGCCCAAGACGACGACGCCGTGCGCGCGGTGGTGATCACCGGTGCCGGCGACAAATCGTTTTGCGCCGGAGCCGATCTCAAGGCGGTCGCCAATCGGGAGAACATCTACCACCCTGATCATCCGGAGTGGGGTTTCGCCGGATACGTGCAGCATTTCATCGACAAGCCGACCATCGCGGCGGTCAACGGCACCGCGCTCGGCGGCGGCACCGAGCTGGCATTGGCCAGCGACCTGGTAGTCGCCGAGCAGCGGGCGCAATTCGGGCTGCCGGAGGTCAAGCGGGGATTGATCGCGGGCGCCGGCGGGGTATTCCGCATTATCGAACAGTTGCCCCGCAAGGTTGCCCTGGAACTGCTGTATACCGGGGAGCCGATCTCGGCCGCCGATGCCGCCCGCTGGGGACTGGTGAATCGGGTGGTCGACAACGGTGGGGCACTCGAAGCCGCCCTGGAGTTGGCTGCGCAGATCACCGTCAACGCACCGCTGTCGGTGCGGGCCAGCAAGCGGATCGCCTACGGCGTCGACGATGGCGCTATCGCCGGCGAGGCGGCCGCGTGGGCCCGTACCGGCCGGGAATTCGCTGCGCTGCTCAGATCCGAGGATGCCAAAGAGGGGCCACGGGCGTTCGCGGAGAAGCGGGCACCGGTGTGGAAGGCGCGTTGAGTCCGTGCCCGAACCGCTGATCGTCGCCATTCGCGGTCGCTCGCCGCAATTGCACCCGGAGTCCTGGGTGGCTCCCAACGCCAGCCTCATCGGCCAGGTCAGCCTGGCCGCTCGGGCCAGCGTCTGGTATTCGGCCACGCTGCGCGCCGAGGTGGAACCGATCGAGATCGGCGTGGACTCCAACATCCAGGACGGCGTGACCGTGCACGTCGACAAGGAGTTCCCGGTCCGGGTCGGTGCTCGGGTCAGCGTGGGGCACAATGCGGTACTGCACGGCTGCACCATCGACGACGACTCACTGATCGGGATGGGCGCGATCATCCTCAACGGCGCCGTCGTCGGGGCCGGCTCCCTGATCGCGGCCGGTGCGGTCATTCCGCAGGGCATGGTGGTGCCGCCCCGGTCGCTGGTGTCGGGGGTGCCGGGCCGGGTGCGACGGGAACTCAGCGAGGCCGAAGTCCGTAACAACCGGCACAATGCCGCCGGGTATCGCCGGCTGATCGAAGTCCACCGGGCGAACTGACGCATTTGGGCCACCCGGCCTCGTTTGGCCGCTACCTTCAAGGGACGCTGCTCAACCCGTGCCGAGGGGGACGTCCTGCATGACCCAGACCAGTCCAACCCGATCCGGCCTGATCCGAGAGTTCACCAACATCATCACCAAGGTCGCCGTGCCGTACCACGAGCCGAAGGCCGTTGTGCTGCGTCGGCGCGTTGTGGTCGCGGTGGTGCTGGTGCTCGGCGCCGCGGTGCTGGGATTCATGCACACCAAACACCCGGGCGAACCGTCGTTCTACTGGCTGTCGCTGGCACTGGCCGCAGTCTGGGCGACGGGCGCGTTGCTGTCCGGGCCGCTGCACCTGGGTGTGGTGCGGTTCCGGGGGCGCAACGAGCGGCCGGTGTTCACCGGCACCGGGATCGGGCTGCTGCTCGGTGGGGTTTTCGTGCTGGGTGCGTTTGCGGTGCAACAGATCCCGTCGCTGGCCGGCCAGGTGACCGCGGTCCTCGACTTCACCACCCAGATCTCCTGGAGGCTGGTGGTGGTGATCGCCATCGTCAACGCGATCGCCGAAGAGATGTTCTTCCGCGGCGCGTTGTTCAGCGCGCTCGGTCGCCGCTACCCGCTGGTGGTGTCGACGCTGCTCTACGTCGCGGCGATGATGGCCGCCGGCAATCTAATGGTGGGCCTGGCCGCACTGGTGCTCGGCACCGTCTGCGCCATCGAGCGCCGCGCTACCGGCGGGGTGCTGGCGCCGGTGTTCACCCACCTGGTTTGGGGGCTGACTATGGTGCTCGCGTTGCCGCCGATCTTCGGGATGTAGCGGGCTCAGCGGTCGGTGAAGTTCGGGGTGCGGCGATCCTGAAACGCGCGAGCGCCCTCGCGGAAGTCGTGCGCGTTGAGCAATATCGACTGGCCGACGTACTCGCGGTCCAGCGCCGCGTCCAACTCGGACAGGGTCGCCGCATTGACGGCGTGCTTAGTCTTGGCGTACGCGGCCGCCGGCCCGGCCAGCAGGGTGGCCACCAACTTGTCAACCTCGGCGTCGAACTGCTCCGCCGGGTACACCGCGCTGATCAGGCCGGCGTCCAGGGCGTCGGCGGCCGACAGTCGTTCGGCCAGCAGCGCCAGCCGCATGGCACGGGCCCGGCCGACGGAGGCGGCGACCAGGGCTGAGGCGCCGCCGTCGGGCATCAGCCCGATCTTGGTGAACGCCAACAGGAAAAACGCTTTGTCCGAGGCCACGACCAGGTCGCAGGCCAGGGCCAGCGACATCCCGACCCCGGCGGCTGGGCCGTGCACCACGGCAACCACCGGACGCGGCAGCGCCACGATCGCCCGGATCGCCCGGTTGGCTTCGACGATGATCTGGGTCGGCACCCCGTCCGCGGCGTCCTCGGCGCTGATACCCGCGCCCGAGCTGAACCCTCGTCCGGCGCCGCCGAGCCGCACCGCACGCACCCGTGGATCGCGGGCGGCGTCCTCCATGGCGTCGGCGATTCCGGCCAGCACGCCGGTGGTTACCGAGTTGAGGCTGTCTGTGGGCGTGGAAGATATCGTCGATCTGCGCGCGGAACTCACGTCTGCTCTAGATAGCTGACGGCAGAGGAATGTCAGATGCAACGTCAAGCAAACT
>JBDTEP010000081.1:0-15894 GCA_039922455.1 Mycobacterium sp.
TCACACGGTCGCCGACGGCTACCGCTTCGCGGCAACCCTGGGCGAGATCGACCTGCACCTGTTCGCCGAGGGTCGCCACGAACGACTCTGGGAGGTGCTGGGCGCTCACCCTCGCACGTTCGCCACGGCCGACGGCGACGTGTCTGGCGTGTCGTTCGCGGTATGGGCGCCCAACGCCACCGGTGTGGGCCTGATCGGTGACTTCATCGGCTGGGACACCAACGACGCTCCGCTGCGATCATTGGGCTCTTCCGGGATCTGGGAAGTGTTTTGGCCCGACTTTCCCGAGGGCGGGCTGTATAAGTTCCGCATCCATGCCGCCGACGGTGCGGTCAGCGACCGCGCCGACCCGTTCGCCTTCGCCACCGAGGTGCCCCCACGTACCGCGTCGCGGGTGACGGAGAGCCTCTACACCTGGAATGACGCCGACTGGATGGCACAGCGCCCCGGGCGCAATCCGGTGGCCGAGCCGATGAGCACCTACGAAGTGCACCTAGGCTCGTGGCGGCCGGGGCTCAACTATCGTCAGCTCGCGGTGGAACTAACGGAATACGTTGTGCAACACGGCTTCACTCATGTCGAGCTGCTGCCGGTAGCCGAGCACCCGTTCGGCGGGTCGTGGGGCTACCAGGTGACGTCGTACTACGCCCCGACGGCACGATTCGGCACTCCCGACGATTTCCGGGCGCTCGTCGACGCCCTGCACCGGGCCGGGATCGGCGTCATCGCGGACTGGGTGCCGGCGCACTTCCCCAAGGACGACTGGGCACTTGGCCGCTTCGACGGGACCCCACTCTATGAGCACTCCGATCCACGACGCGGTGAACAACTCGACTGGGGCACCTATGTCTTCGACTTCGGCCGACCGGAGGTGCGCAACTTCCTGGTCGCCAATGCGCTGTACTGGCTGACCGAGTTTCACGTCGACGGTCTGCGGGTGGACGCGGTGGCATCGATGCTCTACCTCGACTATTCGCGGCCGGAGGGCGGGTGGACCCCCAACATCCACGGCGGCCGAGAGAACCTCGAGGCGGTGCAGTTCATCCAGGAGTTGAACGCGACTACGCACCGAGTCGCGCCGGGTATTGTGACGATCGCCGAAGAATCCACCTCCTGGCCGGGCGTCACCAGGGACACAAGCCTTGGCGGCCTGGGGTTTTCGATGAAGTGGAACATGGGCTGGATGCACGACACACTGGCCTATCTCGGTCACGACCCGGTGCATCGCAGCTACCACCACCACAACATGACGTTTTCGATGCTGTACACCTTCAGCGAGAACTACGTGCTGCCGGTCAGCCACGACGAGGTGGTACATGGCAAGGGCACGCTGTGGTCGCGGATGCCCGGTGACGACCACCAGAAGGCCGCGGGAATGCGCGCCCTGCTGGCCTACCAGTGGGCACATCCCGGTAAGCAGTTGCTGTTCATGGGCCAAGAGTTCGGCCAGCGCGACGAATGGTGCAACGAGCGCGGCGTGGACTGGTTCCAGCTCGATGACGCAGCCGGCTACTCCACCGGCATCCTGCGTCTGGTCGGCGACGTCAACGCCCAGTACCGTGCCCTGCCCGCTTTGTGGAGCCAGGACGCCGACCCGCGAAGCTACTCCTGGATCGACGCCAACGACTCCACCAACAACGTGTTGAGCTTCTTGCGCTACGGGGCAGACGGTTCGATGCTGGCGTGCGTGTTCAACTTCGCCGGCACCGAACACGCCGACTACCGGCTGGGGCTGCCCCGTGCCGGCCGGTGGCGTGAGGTGCTCAACACCGATGCGGTGGTCTACCACGGATCGGGGGCGGGCAACCTCGGCGGGGTTGAAGCCACCGACGATCCGTGGCACGGCCGACCGGCCTGCGCCGTGCTGGTGCTGCCCGCCCTGTCCGCCCTGTGGCTGGAACCGTGCTAGGCCGCCCTAGTACAGCGCGTTGGCCAGGTTGCGCCGGCCGGTGACCACGTCGGGGTCGGTCGGGTCGAACAGCTCGAACAGCTCTACCAGCCGGGCTCGCACCGAGGTGCGCTCATCACCGGAGGTCCGTCGCACCAATCCGATCAACCGATCGAATGCCGCGCTGACGTCCTGGTTGAGAACCTGCACGTCGGCGGCGGCGAAGGCCGCTTCGATGTCGTCCGGGGCGGCGTCGGCGATCGCCGGCGCATCGGGCGTCCGGCCGGTCGCCCGCTCCATGAAGGTGAGCTGGCGCAGGGCCGCCTTGGCTTCGACGTGGGTCGGGTCGGCGTCCAGTAGCGCCTGATAGGAATCGCGGGCGGCACCGAAGTCACCGGCTTCGAGTTGGTCGCGCGCCCGCGCCAGCGCCGGGTCCACCGGCACCGGCTGCCCGGAGTCGTCGCCGGAGAGCTTGCCCGCAGTGGCCGAGAGCAGCGAATCCACCCAACGGCGCAACTGATCGGGCGGCTGGAACCCCTGAAAGCTCGCGATCGGTTTGCCGGCGGCCAACGCCACCACGGACGGCACCGCGTCCACACCGAACGCCTGCGCCACCTGAGGGACGACGTCGACATTGACCGTGGCCAGTGACCACGTGCCCGCGTCGCTCGAGGCCAGCGCCGCCAGAGCGTCGACCAATTGGATGCAGGCATCGCTGCGCGGAGACCACAGCAGCACCACCACCGGCACCTGGTCGGACCGGACCAGCACCTGGTCTTCGAAGTTGGCCTCGGTGATCTCGATGGCGCCCGGTGGGGCCGGAACGGCACCGCCGGCACCGCCGGGCGGCGCCGACTGCTTAAGACCGGACAGGTCGACTGCGCCGGCCAACGCCGGTCCGATCGGGGGTCGAGGACGCGTCACGCAGTCAAGTCTGTCATGTCACCGCAGCGTCGTCGCCGACGGCTGATTTCGGATCGAGAAGGCCACATATGAGCAAAATCACACTCCGATTTCGGCGGCGATGCACCCGTGGCTCCAGCAACCTACGCAACCGTAGGGAGACCGCTATCCGGCCCGCAGAATCAGCGCGTCACCTTGGCCGCCGGCACCGCACAGCGCCGCCACCGCGTAGCCGGACCCGCGTTGCTTGAGCTGCAGGGCTGCGTGCAGCGTGATGCGCGCGCCGGACATCCCGATCGGGTGCCCGACGGCGATCGCCCCACCGTGCACGTTGACGATGTCGGGGTTGACCCCGAGTTCCCGAGTCGAGGCCAGCGACACCGCCGCGAATGCCTCGTTGATCTCCACCACGTCGAGTTTCTCGACCGAGATCCCCTCGCGGGCGAGGGCCTTCTTGATGGCGTTGGCCGGTTGGGATTGCAGGGTCGAATCCGGCCCGGCCACGACGCCGTGCGCACCGATCTCGCACAACCAGTCAAGACCCAGCTCCTGCGCCTTGGCCTTGCTCATCACCACCACGGCGGCTGCCCCGTCGGAGATCTGCGACGACGAACCGGCGGTGATGGTGCCGTCTTTACGGAACGCCGGCCGCAGCCCGGCCAGCGATTCGGCGGTGGTGTTGGCCCGGATGCCCTCGTCCTCGGCGAACTCCAACGAATCGCCTTTCCGCTGCGGAATCTTCACCGGTACCACCTCGTCGGCGAACACGCCGTCCTTCCACGCCGCGGCCGCCTTGCGGTGCGATTCGGCCGCGAGCTCGTCCTGCTCGGCGCGGGTGAACTTGTCGACGTCGTTGCGCTGCTCAGTGAGCGCACCCATCGGCTGGTCTGTGAACGCGTCGTGCAGCCCGTCGTAGGCGAGATGGTCCAGCACTGTCACATCGCCGTACTTGTAGCCGGACCGGCTGTCCATCAGCAGGTGGGGGGCCTTTGTCATGGATTCCTGTCCACCGGCCACCACCACGTCGAACTCGCCCGCGCGGATCAACTGGTCAGCCAACGCGATGGAGTCGATTCCGGACAGGCACATCTTGTTGATGGTCAGCGCCGGGACGTCCCAGCCGATCCCCGCGCCCACCGATGCCTGCCGCGCCGGCATCTGGCCCGCGCCGGCCGTCAGCACCTGGCCCATGATCACGTACTGCACCAGCGACGCTGGGACCTGTGCCTTCTCCAGAGCCCCGGCGATGGCGACAGCACCCAGGTCACTTCCGGAAAAGTCCTTCAGCGAGCCCATCAGCTTGCCGATCGGGGTCCGAGCTCCAGCAACGATCACCGACGTAGTCATGACAACCTCCCGAGCGGGTTTGAACGTCCGATCTCTCCGATCGGCGTAACACGATGTTTCCGCTCAGGTTACCGTTACGTTATGACCACCGAATCAGTCGCCGACCCTTTCGAGGTACGCCCCGCGTTGGCGTCCGCACTGGTGACCGCGATCGACCACGTCGGCATCGCGGTCCCGGACCTGGAAGCGGCCAAGAAGTGGTACCACGACCAGCTCGGCATGATCGTGCTACATGAAGAGGTCAACGAGGAGCAGGGCATCGTGGAAGCCATGCTGGCCGTGCGCGGCGCTCCGGTAGGCAGTGTCCAGCTTCAGCTGATGGCGCCCATCGACGAGTCCTCGACGATCGCGAAGTTCCTGGACAAGCGCGGCCCCGGCCTGCAGCAGCTCGCCTATCGGACCAGTGACATCGACACCCTGTCCGAGCGGCTGCGCGAGCAGGGCGTTCGACTGCTCTACGACGCCCCTCGGCGGGGCACGTCGAACTCACGGATCAACTTCATCCACCCCAAGGACGCCGGCGGGGTGCTGGTCGAGTTGGTCGAGCCGGCCACCGAGCAGTAACGCCGCTCAGGACCACTTCCGGGTCGGCCCCCGATTGTTCCGATTGGCCCAGCACGGCGTGTGCCAATGCCGCCGGTCGTCACCCGCCACTTCGCCGTAATCGGCTCGCCATACCGCCACATGTGCAGTGCCACAACTGATCTCGTGATCGCATCCCGGGCACCGGTAGTTCTTGACGGACCGGGCGCCGGCGATCGCCGCGACCACGTACTCGTACCCGTCGGGCCCGGTCTCGACCCGCTGCGGGTTCGCCAGCGGACGCAACGGTTGTTGACGGTGCGACGGGCTGCGGCGACGAGCCATAACGCTCAGGGTAAAACGTGTCGGGCGACTGGCTGCGGTCGAGGTGGCGCGGCAGCAGCGTGATTTGGCTGTACGACGGAACGGCCGAGGTGGTGCTCGATCTTGGTGACGTAGGGCGACGTCATTGCCCGCACGAGTGCGCCGTAGCCGACCCCGAAGTCGATCTCGTCGCCGACCGCGACCGAGTGATCGCCGAGGTCGACCACCAGGTGGTCGCTGCTCATCCCGAGGATCGTGATGCCTTCGGGCGGCTGCAGACCGTCCGGGTCCACATCCTGGCGGCCCAGGGCCAGGATTGCTTGGTGCACAGTGCCGCTGCCGGTGCGGGCCGGCGTCTCGCCGAAGGCCGACTGAGCACGATCTCCCCAGGGTTGAGCCGGTTTCATGGCGACCTCGATGACCTCGGCAATCAAGGTGAAGACGTCCGTGTGTAGGCCCGGGATCGGTGTCCGGTACAGCGGATCGACGCCGATAAGGATGGCTTCGCCAAGTCGGAGCTCGTCGATCCGGCCGACGTCGTGGGTGTGCAGGGCCCAGTTCAGATTCGCCGAGTTGCCGCCCGAGACGACGTCGAGCGAGATCCCGTGCAGTGTCTCGGTGTCGTCGGCGAGCCCGCTGAGGATGCTCATGTTCCGGTCGTCGGGCACGACACCGTTCTGACAGGCGAGGTTCGCTCCGAGCCCGACGAGCCGGAGCGAGGAGTGGCCGAGGACGGCCCGGACGGCCTCGGGGGCATCGTCGAGCGCGATGCCCTCGCGCAGGTCACCCAGCTCGACCATGAGCACGACGGCGTGCATCCGCTTCTGCTGGGACGCGGCCTGATCGAGCGCCGCCAGGACGACGGCCTCGGTGTTCAGACTGACGTCGGCGACGTCAACGACCCGCGCCACTTGGCTGAGCATGGGTGAGCGGATCAACGTGCGTAACGGTGATCGATCGAACCCGGCCAGCCGAGCCAGGTTCGGCACCCGGGAATCACCGAGGCCGCAGGCGCCGCCGCGCAGCATCGCCGCGCCGATTCCCGGCGAGCCCAACACGGCCTTGGTGACCCCGGTGACCCGGATGCCCGCCCCGGCAAGTCGGTCCACCAGGATCCGCGTGTTCTGCTCGACCTTGTCGAGATCTGTCTCGATTCGAAGCGTCACACGGGGGTGGTCGCGTCGGCCAATCCCGCAAGCGCTGGGAAGGCCGTCAGCACCATGTCGACCAGATCCGACGGGGGGCACGTCAGAGGGTCGGTGACCGGAAGGCCGAGCTGCAAACGATGCTCGGAGAGCGCGTTGCTCAGCTCTTCGGCGGTCATTTGCTCATGGTTGATCGTGACCCCGATGACGCGGGTGTCGGCGAACGCCTCGATCAGTGCGATCTCGCTGGCCACGGACGGCATCGGCATCATCGGGAAGTCCCCGAGCAGCGTGCGCTTCGGCGCGTGCTGCACGATTACGCCGGCCGGGCGGCTGCCACGCAGGATGTGCGCCGACGTCAAGTACGCGGGGTGGCTGAGTGCGCCCTGGCCCTCGACCACGATCACGTCAGGGTCCTCGCCTTGGAACGCGGCGACAACCTGGTGCTCGACTTCGCCCGAGCAGAACTGTGGGACCAACGCATCCAGCGCGACGCCGTACTTCCCGCCCTGGATCAAGGTGGTCTGACCGGTGCCGACCATGACCGCCTTGATGCCGCGCGCGTTCAGCGCCTGGACCAGCAAGGTGGCGGTGGTGCGCTTCCCGATGGCCCCGTCCGTGCCCAGGATCGCGATCCGGGGACATGTGACGTCGAAGATCCGGCCGGAGAACAGGTGCAGGTCGCGCTTGGCCTTTGGCCGGCGTACATCGGTGATGGTGACGCCGGCGATCACGGCTGCCGCTGCGAATTCGGCGTCGTCGTTGAGGAACTCGTGCAGGCCGTTGATGACGTGCATCCCGCGGGCGATACCGTCGAGCAGCACGATCCGCTGCTCGCTCGACAGTAGGCCGTCGGCAGGCGCCAGCCCACAGATCAGGTAGTCGGGTACGCGGCCGGCGTGAGAGATGGACTCGGCGAGCGACGCCAGCACCGGGATGCCGTTCGGGGTGCCGTCGAGGAATTTCCCGGCATCGACTCCGGCCCGGAGGCTGTCGATGACACTGAGAATGTCGTACTTCTCCGAGTGCCGGACCAGGCCGTTGGCGGTCTTACCGTCTTGCTCGCCGAACTGTCCCTCGCAGTAGACGATCGCGGTGGAACCAGCGGGCAGCGCGAAGGGAGCTGCCGGAAGGATCCACTCACTACGTTCGGACACATCAAGAGAAGGGGTACCGCTGGCAAGCGAAGGCATAAGGTCCTCTGAGAAGTCTCAGAGAAGGCGACGGAATCGAGGCGGGGCGGTGAGAGCCCAACGTTCAGCGAGTGGTCTGCCCTGAG
The DNA here is from genome assembly GCA_039922455.1 of Mycobacterium sp. Taxonomy (GTDB): domain Bacteria; phylum Actinomycetota; class Actinomycetes; order Mycobacteriales; family Mycobacteriaceae; genus Mycobacterium. The sequence continues at coordinate 7,409 of JBDTEP010000081.1, forward strand.
GGTCGGCAAGATTGCCGACGTGCCTATGATAGCCGATCCCCGATCCCCGGACCCCCGAGCAGGCGGCTGGGCCAGCAACGTCGACCGTCAGGCGAGCTCGGACAGCGCAGCCGCCGCGTCGTATCCGGTGAACCCGGCCAGTTCTCCGTGGCGCAAACGATTGACCCAGGTCGGGTCGGCCAGCAGCGCGCGCCCGATAGCCACCACATCGAACTCCCCGGCTTCGAACTGCTCGACCAGTCGGTCGACGGGCGCGGGCCCGATCACCTCCCCCCGCTTCTCGCTGCGGAACTGCGTTTCCAGCCCGACCGATCCAACCGCGATGACCGGTATCCCGGTGACCTTCTTGGTCCACCCGGCGAGACTCAATTCGGGGTCGTAATCGGGGAAAGCGGGCGCGTAGTGCCTACGCGTCGAGGGGTGCAGCACATCGACGCCGGCCTCGACCAATGGCGTGAGCAGTTCCTGCAATTGGGTCGGGTCCTCGGCGATGGCCGCCGCGTAGTCGGTCGCCTTCCACTGCGAGAAGCGGAAAATGATCGGGTAGTCCGGTCCGACCGCGGCACGTACCGCGGCCACCACTTCGGACGGGAAACGAGTCCGCGCGGCCAGCGATCCGCCGTAGCCGTCGGTGCGCTGATTGGTGCGCTCCCAGAGAAATTCGTCCAGTAGGTAGCCGTGGGCACCGTGAATCTCGACGGCGTCGAAGCCGATCTCTCGTGCGGTGGCCGCGCTCCGCGCGTACAGCTCCGAGATCTCCCGGAGTTCGCCGCGCTCCAGCACCCGGCCCCTCGGTTCGCCGCGTCCGTCGATACCCGACGGGCCGACGGGCAGCACGCCGTCGGTGTCGGCGCGTAGCACGCCCTGGTGCCACAATTGCGCCGCGATCGTGGCGCCCTCGGAGTGGACGGCAGCCACGACTCGCGCCCAGCCGGCGAGCACGGCGTCACCCGCGAGCGTCGGTACGGAGGCCGGAAACCCTGCGGCGGGGTGCGGCAGTCGGATTCCCTCGGTGATGATCAGCCCGACGCCGCCAGCAGCGCGCCGCCGGTAATACGCGGCGACATCGGCGCCAGGAATACCGCCGGGTGACGCCTGGCGGGTCATCGGCGCCATCGCGAATCGATTCGGCACGATCAGCGAGCGCACCTTCAACGGCTGGAACAGCTCATCGATAGCCATGGACCGATCCAACGCGCCCCCGTTGCCGGCTATTCCACTCATCGTTCAGAACAACCGGTACTCATCGCTGTCCATGCCGCGCATCGCATCGTAATCCAGTGTCAGGCAACGGATACCGCGATCAGTAGCGAGTGTTCGAGCTTGCGGTTTGATCTGCTGGGCGGCGAACACCCCGCTCACCGGCGCGAGCAGACTGTCACGGTTCATCAGTTCCAAATAGCGGGTGAGCTGCTCGACACCATCGATCTCGCCGCGCCGCTTGATCTCCACGGCTACCGATCGGCCCTGCTCGTCGCGACACAGCAGGTCCACCGGACCGATCGCGGTCATGTACTCCCGGCGCACCAGTGAGTAACCCTCGCCGAGCAGTTCGACATGCTCGGCGAGCAGTGCCTGCAATTGAGCCTCCACGCCGTCTTTGACCAGACCGGGATCGATGCCCAGTTCGTGGCTGGAGTCATGCTCGACCGCTTCGATGGTGATCCGCAACTGGTCACCGGCCTTATTCGCCACCACCCACACCGGGAACTCGCCGTCGGCTTCCTCGATGAGCCGGCACGGCGGGCTCATCCAGTTCAGCGGCTTGTAGGCCCGGTCATCGGCGTGCACACTGACCGAACCATCAGCCTTGAGCAGTAGCAGTCGCCGGGCCGACGGCAGGCGCGCGGTAAGCCGGCCGACATAGTCAACGGTGCACTGGGCGATCACGAGTCGCATCCGATCCACCTTAGGGCCCGCGCCGAGCAATTATTCTGACGCCACGATGAAGCCGACAAAGACCCCCGCACAACGCCTGGGCCGAATTCTGGAACTGCTGACCCGCCAGAGCGGCCGGCTGCCCGAGACCCCCGAATACGGCTCCTGGTTGCTGGGCCGGGTGTCAGAAAGCCAATACCTGCGTCGGATTCGCATCCAGTTCATCATGACCGTCGTCATCGTGGGTACCAACCTCCTCGGGCTCGGCGTGAACGTGCTGCTGGTGACGGTGGCCTATCCGGTGCCCAGTGTGTTCACCGACGCTCCGACGTGGCTGACCTTCGGGGTGGTTCCGACCTACGTGGTGGCCGCGTTGGTTATCGGGACCTACTGGATCACCCGGCGCACCATCAAGAAGCTGCGCTGGGCGATCAAAGAGCATCCACCCACGGCGGAGGACGAGCGCAACGCCCTGCTGACGCCATTTCGGGTAGCGGTCGGCGTGCTCAGCCTGTGGGGTGTCGCGCTGGTGCTGTTCACCACGCTCTATGGGCTGGCCCACACTGTCTTCATCCCGATCATCGGGTTGACGATGGCCGTCTGCGGCACCCTGGTGGCCACCGGCTGCTACCTGTGCACCGAATTCGCGCTGCGGCCGGTGGCCGCGCAGGCACTGGCCGCTGGGCGGCCGCCGCGGCGGTTCGCTTCGGGCATCATGGGCCGAACCATGATGGTGTGGCTGCTGAGCTCCGGTATGCCAATTCTGGGCATTGCGCTGACGGCGATATTCGCGTTGGTGTTGAAAAACCTGACCATGACCCAGTTCGGCATCGCCGTGCTCGTGGTGGCGGTTGCGACCCTGATCTTCGGATTCCTGCTGATGTGGATTCTGTCCTGGCTCACCGCAACTCCGGTGCGCGTGGTGCGCGCCGCACTCAAGCGCGTCGAACAGGGGAACCTCAGCGGCGACCTAGTGGTGTTCGACGGTACCGAACTCGGTGAGCTGCAGAGCGGTTTCAACGCGATGGTGCACGGGTTGCGGGAGCGCGAACGGGTGCGCGACCTGTTCGGTCGCCATGTCGGGCGCGAGGTAGCCGCCGCCGCCGAACGCGAGCAGATCCAACTCGGCGGCGAAGAACGCCACGTCGCAGTCATTTTCGTCGATATCGTCGGCTCAACCCAGATAGTGACCACCAGGCCTGCGACCGAGGTCGTCGCATTGCTCAACCGGTTCTTCGCGGTGGTCGTCGACGAGGTCGACCGCCATGACGGGCTGATCAACAAGTTCGAAGGTGATGCGACGCTGGCGATCTTCGGCGCCCCGAATCACCTCGACCAGCCCGAGGATGCCGCACTCGCCGCCGCCCGCGGCATTCTGTACCGACTGGCCGACGAGGTGCCGGAGGTCCGCGCCGGCATCGGGGTCGCGGCCGGTCAGGTCGTCGCCGGAAATGTGGGCGCCAAAGAACGTTTCGAGTACACCGTGATCGGCGAACCGGTCAACGAGGCCGCCCGGTTGTGCGAATTGGCCAAATCCCGAACGCTCCCGCTATTGACCACGGCGCGGACGCTGCTCGCCGCCGACATCGGCGAGCAAGCCCATTGGGTCCTAGGGGATTCGGTGATCCTGCGCGGCTATGACACACCCACCCTGATGGCTGGTCCGCTGTAGCCCACCGCTAACCCGGCCAAAACTCCGTCGCGGCGAGAGCATCGTCGACGGTGGCGAACACCAGCGCTTCGTACGCCGCGGGGTCGGCAATGACCGCGCCGCCGGGATCGACAAGAAGGCCGCGCTTTCCGTGGGAATGCAAACTGTCGGCCAAGCCGGCGAGCAAGGCGCGCGCCGGGTCGCTGATCGCGTGCAGCCGCGACACATCGAGGATCACGGTGTCGATGTCGTCGCAGTCGCGGGTGACGGTGCGGGTTACCTGTTCGGCACCGGCGAAGAGCAGGTCGCCGTGCACCTCATAGACCCGAACACCGAAGTGCGGTGTGTACACCCCACGAATAGCCGCGTGGGCTTCGCTGCTAACCGTCAGGAAGTGAAGCCCGAGTTGTTGAGACAGGCTGCGGCACACCAGCATCCCGCGCACACTATTGCCCTTTGCGTCGATCCGCGGCGAATAGACGCCGATACCGAGCTGGCCGGGCAGCACCGCCATGATGCCGCCGCCGACCCCGCTCTTGGCCGGCATGCCGACCGCACTGACCCACTCCCCGGCGGCGTCGTACATGCCACAGGTCACCATGACCGACAACGTGCGCCGCACCACCGCTGGGTCGGTCACCTGCCTTCCGGTCAGCGGGTTGAGCCCGCCGCGGGCCAGCGTCGCCGCCATCCGGGCCAGATCGGTGCTGCTGACCTTCAGTGAGCACTGACGGATATAGACATCGAGAGCTACGTCCGGATCAGCGCCGAGTGCGCCGAAACTGTCCAGCAGGTAGGCGATCCCGCGGTTGCGACTGCCGCTGGCCTTCTCGGAGCGATAGACGTCTTCATCGAAGTCCAGGCCGCAGCCCGCGCAGGCGCTGTAAAACTCACGGATCAGGCCGAATCGGTCGTCGGCGTTCTGCCCCGGAATCAACGAACACGCCACTATTGCGCCGGCATTGATCATCGGATTCTTCGGAACGTTAGTGACCTGGTCGACGCTGATCTGGTTGAACCCCTCGCCGGAAGGTTCCACACCGATCCTCACGTCGACTTCCGCCTGCCCCAGTTGATCAAGTGCCAGCGCGTAGGTGAACGGCTTGGAGATCGACTGCATCGTGAACCGGGCCCCGGCGTCACCGGATTCGTAGACATACCCGTCCGACGAGGACACCGAGAGGCTGTAGCCCGCCGGATCGACCTGAGCCAGCTCCGGAATGTAGCTGGCCAGAACACCGTCACTGACCGCAGCGTGCTCGGCCAGAATCTCGTCCAAGTACTGCTGCACCAGTGCCGCCACGCCCAAATGGTAGCCCGGACCGCCCCGGACGATCGGCCACTACCGTGTCGCTTTTCCGCTAGTGTCGTGGGCCGTCACATGCCATGGTTACACGGTGTACGACGACTTCGACCGCTGCTATCGTGCCCTGCAGTCGAGCGACGCCCGTTTCGACGGCTGGTTCATCACCGCGGTGCTGACCACCCGGATTTACTGCCGGCCCAGCTGCCCGGCGCGCCCGCCCTTGGCGCGGAACGTGCGGTTCTACCCCACCGCCGCCGCCGCGCAGCGGGCCGGCTTCCGCGCGTGCAAGCGCTGCCGACCGGACGCGGCCCCGGGTTCTCCCGAATGGAACATCCGCGGCGACGTCGTGGCCCGGGCGATGCGTTTGATCGCCGACGGCACAGTGGACCGGGAGGGCGTGGCCGGGCTTGCCGGCAAAATCGGCTATTCCGAACGCCAGCTACAGCGGCTGCTGCAGGTCGAGGTGGGAGCCGGCCCACTGGCGCTGGCCCGCGCGCAACGGGCGCAGACGGCGCGAGTCCTGATCGAGACCACGCCCCTGCCGATGGCTGACGTCGCGTTCGCGGCCGGGTTCGCCAGCATCCGACAGTTCAACGACACCGTTCGCGCCGTGTGCGCCACCACCCCGACCGCGTTGCGCCACCAGGCTGCGGCACGGTCGGAGATCCGGCCCGACCGGGACACCCGCGGGCCGGGAGTCGTGTCGCTGCGCCTGCCGGTGCGCACCCCGTTCGCATTCGAGGGTGCCTTCGGACATCTGGCTGCCTGTGCTGTTCCCGGCTGCGAGGAGGTCCGTGACGGCGCGTACCGGCGCACCCTGCGCCTGCCGCACGGTAACGGGATCGCCAGTCTGACCCCGGCCCCCGATCACGTTCGGTGTCTGTTGATCCTCGATGATTTCCGGGACCTCGCGACAGCGATCGCCCGATGCCGACGGCTGCTGGACCTCGACGCTGATCCCGAGGCGGTCATCGAAACCCTTACAGCCGACCCTGAATTGGCGCCAGCGGTGTCCAAGGCGCCGGGTCAACGCATTCCGCGCACCGTCGACGAAGCCGAGCTCGCTGTTCGGGTGGTGCTGAGCCAGCAGGTGTCGATCAAGGCGGCCCGAACCCACGCCGGCCGACTGCTCCTTGCGCACGGTGAGCAGATCGTCGATCCGACCGGCGGCCTGACCCACGTCTTCCCGTCGGTGGACCGCCTCGCCGACATCGATCCCGACCAGCTCGCCCTCCCCCGGGCGCGCCGGCGGACGCTGCTCGCCCTGGTCGCCGGGCTGGCTAACGGCACCATCGGGCTTGGCGCAGGCTGCGATTGGGAACAAGCCCGCCACGACTTGCTTCGACTTCCGGGAATAGGCCCCTGGACGGCCGAGGTGATCGCCATGCGCGGGCTGGGCGACCCCGATGCGTTCCCGGTTACCGACCTGGGGGTGCAGGTCGCCGCCCGCCGGCTGGGATTGCCCGAAAACCCGCGGACCCTGACCGAACGCAGTGCCCACTGGCGCCCGTGGCGGTCCTACGCCACCCAACATTTGTGGGCTGCCCTCGATCACGGCGTGAACGACTGGCCCCCGACTTCGAAGGAGATCGCATGACCTGCCAGCGCATCATCGACAGCCCGATCGGGCCGATCACCCTGGCCGGTGAAGGCGGCAAGCTCAGTCATCTGCTGATGCTCAACCACTCCCATGCCCCGGACCAAGCCGGGTGGCGCGGGGACGACACCGCTTTCCCCGACGTGGTCGACCAGCTCGGCGCCTATTTCGCCGGGGACCTGACCGAATTCGACCTGTCCTACGAGCTGTCCGGCACCGACTTCCAACGTCGGGTCTGGGCCGCCCTGCTGACGATCCCGTACGGCGAGACCCGCTCCTACGGGCAGCTGGCCGCCCAGATCGGGTCGCCAGCGGCGTCGCGCGCCGTCGGCTTGGCCAATGGCCGAAACCCGATCTCGATCATCGTCCCGTGCCACCGGGTTATCGGTAGCAACGGCAGCCTGACTGGGTACGGCGGCGGCATCGACCGGAAAAGGACTCTGCTGGATTTAGAGCGCCAGCACAGTCACGCCACCCTGTTCGACTGATCACGATTGCAGGGAGCACCGCACCGCTCGACGTGGAGCTACCGCAGGTGCAGGCCCGCTTAGCCCAGCAGGTCTACCGGGGGAGGCAGGTCTACCGGGGTTGTGTCGGTGAACGCCGTCACGAAGTTGGACAGGCCGGTCAGGGCCTCCGACAGCGTCGGGGTCGGCGAGTCGAGGTAACCCGCGAGGTAGCCCTCATTAACGATCCCAGCCAGCGACGGGCTCTCCTGGAACGGGTAGATCGCGTAGGTGTCCGGGTCGAACCAGCTGGCGATCGAGTTGCTGATCCCGTCAAACACGCCCTTGCCCAACGCGCTAAGGAGCTCACCGAAATCGATGTTGGTCGGGAAGAACCCGGACCCCGCCGCCACATCGACGTCTCCCGGCGGCCAGCCGTGGTCGATGTTGCCGTAGCCGAGATTCACCAGGATCCGGGTGACGGGTTCCAACAGGTCGTACACCGGCTGTCCGAGAATCGGGATCAACAGCAGCGGGTTCAACAGCGGCAGGGTTTCGGACGTCAACATGTGGAAGGTGGTCAGCGAGTCCGGGTCCGACGTCGGCAGCACAGCCGCCGACTCGATCTGTTCGGGCGTCACACTCAGAAGTGCCGAATGTCCGTAGATAAAGCCCAACACGGAGTTGAGGTCCGCCAGTGGGTTGAAGTACGTCGGCTGGAACGCGACCGGGTCGTATTCGTAGTTGTAGACGTCGGTGTGATAGAGGTCGGTGGGGATGCTGCCGGTGCCCGGGGAACCGATCAGCACGAACCGGACGAGATCGTTCGACACGTCATTTTCGTCGAGCCAGTTCATCAAGTTCACAGAAATCGAGGCGCTCTGCGAGTACCCGAACACCACGATCGGGTGGTCGGCGTCCACCTCGCCACTGTTGAGTTGCGTGGCGACCGCGTTCTCGAGCATCCGCAGGCCTACGGCACCGGATGTGCTGCTGACGTTCTCCGGAGTGAATAGGGACACCAGCTGGCCATCGAATCCGTGCGGGCTCAAGAACAGATCATTGACAGCATCGAGGTAAGTCTGCGGGGGCTGCGGGATCCCGGTTCCGCCCATGAGGTACGCGACCCCGTCGCCGAGCGCGGTACCGTTGCCCGTGAGCGAGACCGCCGTCGCTGGTGCGCCGGCTACCGGCGATGCCACCGGTGCCCCGGCGATCAGGCTGGCGGCTGCGAAGCCGGCGACAATCGGAAGACAATGGTAAGAACGCAACACCCGCAACCTCCCGTGAAGTTCCTTAACTAAAGCTTAACGATATAGCTTCGCGGCGGATCGGGCAATAGGGAGACAACCTGCAGGGGCGCTCCGCCCCGCACACCCGCCCGCCGGGATCGCCACTACCGTTGGGACTGCGCCGGACAAGACCGCACACAGCCGCCCTGGCACGGGGCAAAAGGCAAAAATGCCTGTGGGATGTTCACAAGAAATGCCTGTGCCCCCCAAAACGAATTTTGGGGGGCACAGGACTTACTAGTTGTGTTCGGCGGTGTCCTACTTTTCCACCCGAAAGGGCAGTATCATCGGCGCTGACAGGCTTAGCTTCCGGGTT
>JBDTEP010000082.1:0-16690 GCA_039922455.1 Mycobacterium sp.
GCCCAGGCCCGTAGCGGCGACGGCTGGGTGAAGCTGGTCGGGGACTGGATCGACCGGGGCGTCGGTGACCTGGCGCCGCTGTGGTCCGACGACGTTCTCAAGTCCGCGATCGCTGCCGCGCACGCCAACGGCGCCCGGGTTACCGCGCACGTCTTCGGCGAGGACGCGCTGCCCGGTCTGATCAACGCCGGCATCGACTGCATCGAACACGGCACCGGTATCACCGACGACATCATCGCGCTGATGCTGACCCACGGCACGGTCCTGGTGCCGACGCTGATCAACATCGACAACTTCCCCGGCATTGCCGATTCGGCGGCCAAGTACCCGACCTACGCAGCGCACATGCGCGCGCTGTACGCCACCAGCCGGTCGCGGATCACCGCCGCCCGGGAAGCCGGGGTGCCCATCTACGCCGGCACCGACGCCGGCGGGATGGTCGCCCACGGCCGGATCGCCGACGAGGTGGACGCGCTCACCGGCGTCGGGCTCAGCGCCACCGAGGCGCTCGGTGCGGCCTGCTGGGATGCCCGGCGCTGGCTGGGCGCACCGGCGCTGGAGCACGGCGCCTCGGCCGACCTGCTGTGTTTCGCCGATGATCCGCGCACCGGGCCGGAAGTGCTGGGGCGTCCCGACCTGGTGATGTTGCGCGGCCGGGTGTACTAGGCCGATGGCGGCGACCCGCTACAGGCTGCCGACCCCGGCCTGCGGGTTCTGGGCGAAACCCCAATCCAGCAGGGCGCCGGCCTGATCCCAGTAGGTCGGGCCGCCCTCGTGGATCAGCCCGTACATCATGGCGACCACCAGTCGCCGGCCGTCATGGGCCGCCGCACCGACATAGGTCTTGCGGGCGGCGTCGGTGAATCCGGTCTTGCCGCCGATCGCACCCGGGTAGCGGTCCAGCAGCTCGTTCATGTTGACGATCGGCCGCTCGCCGGCGTCGGTGGGAAACATCGCCGAGGGCTGCGCGGTGATTCCGGCGAATACCGGGTTGGCCATCGCCGCCCGGAAGATGGCCGCCAGGTCGTGCGGGGTGGTCGCGCCGGGGCCACCGGGTCCGTCCAGCCCGGACGGCGTACTGGCGCGGGTGGCGGTGGCGCCGACCGCGCCGGCCTTGGCGTTCATCTTCGCCACGGCCGCTTGCGGTCCGCCGAGCATGTCCGCGAGCGCGTTGGCGGCGTCGTTGCCCGACACCAGCAGCAGACCCTCCAGTAGCTGACGGGCGGTGTAGGTGTGGCCAGGCTTGATCCCGACACAGTTGCACTCCACCGCGGTGTCGGCCGGGCTGGCGATCACCGTGTCGTCGAGGTTCACCTCGTCCAGCACGACCAGGGCGAGCAACACCTTGATGGTGCTGGCCGGTGGGGTGGCCGCGTAGCCGTTCTGCTCGGCGAGGATCTGCCCGGAGTCCAGGTCGGCGATGAGCCAGTTCGGGGCCGGGCCGGCCGGGACCGGTACCGAGCCGAATGGCTGAGCGATGTCGGCCGAGGCGGTCACCGCCGGAGTGGCGAGCACGGCTGCCGCGGCCACGGCCAACAAGGCCAAAATTTTCCGCATGGCCGGTTACTTTACCGCCGTGGTGTTCAATCGAGGAATGCTGAGCCAAGCCGAAATGTCGGACCGGTGGCAGATCCAGCAACTGCTGGTCGACTACTCCACCGCCATCGATACCTGCAGCTTCGACGACCTCGACGCGGTATTCACCGGCGATGCCTATATCGACTACCGCGCAATGGGCGGCATCGAGGGGCACTACCCGCAGGTGAAGGCCTGGCTGGCGGAGGTGCTGCCGAATTTCGCCGGCTACGCCCACATGCTGGGGCTGCCATCGATTCGGGTCGACGGCGACACGGCCACCGCACGCACCTTCTGCTTCAACCCGATGGTGTTTGGCGGCCAGACTCCCGCCACCATGCTGCTCGGCCTCTGGTACGACGACGAATTCGTCCGCACAGCCGACGGCTGGCGGATGAACCGCCGCGTCGAGACCAAGTGTTTCGAGAAGCTGCCGTGACCGATTTCTGCTGAACGGCTCGGTTCTGGCACAATGGGCGGCTGTCCGCCGTGCGACGCGACCCTTTGGGGGCGCAGCGCGGCGCGGCGCGCACGCGAGGCAAAACCGGATGTGGGCAAACCCGCCCGCATCGCTGAATTGCAGCGTGAAATCGCAGGAGTAATTCATGTCTGTCAAGATCAAGCTCACCCGGCTCGGCAAGATCCGCAATCCGCAGTACCGCATTTCGATCGCCGACGCGCGCACCCGCCGGAACGGCCGGTCCATCGAGGTCATCGGTCGCTACCACCCGAAGGAAGAGCCGAGCCTGATTCAGATCGACTCCGAGCGTGCCCAGTATTGGCTGTCGGTCGGTGCCCAGCCCACCGAGCCGGTGCTCAAGCTGCTGAAGATCACCGGTGACTGGCAGAAGTTCAAGGGCCTGCCGGGCGCTGAGGGTCGACTGAAGGTCAAGGCGGCCAAGCCGAGCAAGCTGGAACTGTTCAACGCCGCGCTGGCCGAGGCCGAAGGCGGCCCGACCACCGAGGCCACCACGGCCAAGAAGAAGAAGGCGCCGGTCAAGAAGGCGGCCAAGGAAGACGCCGCCGAGGCCAAGGCTGACGAGAAGGCCGACGAGAAGGCTGACGAGAAGGCCGACGAGTCGACCACGGCCGCTGACGAGGCCAAGGCCGAAACCGCGCCCGCTGCCGAGGCCGCCGAGCCCGCCACCGAGAGCTGATCGCGGCCATGAGTGCAATGGTGGCGGATGCCGTAGAGCACCTGGTGCGCGGCATCGTCGACAACCCGGATGACGTACAGGTCGACATGGTGACCAATCGGCGCGGACGCACCGTCGAGGTGCACGTCCACCCAGATGACCTGGGCAAGGTGATCGGTCGCGGCGGCCGCACGGCTACTGCGTTGCGCACCCTCGTCGCCGGTATCGGTGGACGCGGAATCCGCGTAGACGTGGTGGACACCGACCGGTAGCTGACCGGCTCATGGAGCTGATGGTAGGGCGGGTAGTCAAGGCGCACGGCGTCACCGGCGAGCTCGTGGTCGACAGTCGTACCGACGACCCGGAACTCCGGTTCGCGCCCGGTGCGACCCTGCGTGCCCGGAAAGCCGGTGTGTCGCAGCGCAATTATGTCGTCGAAACGATGCGTCCGCACGGCGCCCGGCTGCTGGTGCGGCTGGCCGGTGTGTCCGACCGCGACGGCGCTGACGCCATGCGTGGCAGTGTCTTCGTCGTCGACTCCGCCGACTTGCCACCGATCACCGAGCCGGACACCTACTACGACCATCAACTCGAAGGTCTGCAAGTGCGCACCGAGGCGGGTGAGGAGATCGGCGCCGTCACCGAGGTGCTGCACACCGCCGCCGGCGAGTTACTCGCGATCAAACGGACCGATGGCCGGGAGTTGCTGGTGCCGTTCATTACCGCCTTCGTGCCATCGGTGTCGCTGGCCGAGCGCACTCTGGTGATCGACCCACCCGACGGTCTGCTGGAACTGGACGACTGACCGTGCGCGTTGACGTCCTGACGATCTTCCCCGATTATCTGGACCCGATCCGACAATCGTTGCCGGGTAAGGCGATCGAGGCCGGACTGGTCGAACTCGAGGTGCACGACCTGCGGCGCTGGACCCATGATGTGCACCGCTCGGTCGATGACTCGCCGTACGGCGGCGGGCCCGGGATGGTGATGAGGGCTCCGGTATGGGGCGAGGCGCTCGACGAGATCTGCTCGGAGCAGACCATTCTCGTCATACCCACGCCGGCCGGTGTGCGCTTCGACCAGTCCACCGCGCAGCGGTGGCGACACGCCGAGCACCTGGTGTTCGCCTGCGGCCGGTACGAGGGGATCGATCAGCGCGTCGCCGACGACGCGGCCCGGCGGATGCGCGTCGAAGAGGTCTCCATCGGTGATTACGTGCTGGCCGGCGGGGAAGTCGCGGTGCTGGTCATGCTCGAAGCCGTACTCCGGCTGGTGCCGGGTGTGCTGGGCAATCCGCAGTCACCCCAAGATGATTCGCACTCCCCGGACCGCGATGGACTGTTGGAGGGGCCGAGCTACACCCGTCCGCCAACCTGGCGTGATCTGTCGGTGCCCGACGTGCTGGTCTCCGGAGATCACGCGCGGATCAACGCCTGGCGGCACGAGGCCGCGTTGCAGCGGACCAGGCAACGCCGGCCTGACCTGGTGACCGGGCGGGGCCCGGCGAACACTACTGAAGGAACCGGCGATGCCGGCTAGATCCGGCCACCGGGGAAGATGGTCTTGATGGCCTGGGTGATGGTGGCGCGCGCGGTGGTGTCGTCACTGGGCTGCAGTGACTCGATCACCACCACGTAGCGACGGTCCGCGCCGACCACGCCGGTCGACAGGTGCATCCAATTGTTGCCGATGCAGCACATCCAGCCCTGCTTGACCGCGACCGACTCGTTGTACAAACCCTCCGGAATCCCGAACCGCTGCGGGTAGCCGTCGACACCGGTGGGAGTGGACTGGGCCAGGTCGTCGATGATGCTGTTGGCCCGGTCCGGCGTCAGGCCGCCGGAGCCGTTGAGCAGCATGTCGTAGTAGCGCGCCAGGTCCGGCGCGGTGCTGATGGTGTTCCACCAGGCCCCGTTGGATGGCGGCGATGTGCCGGTCAGGCGGTAGCGGCCGGCCACCCTGGTGATGATCGCATTGCCGCCGTAAAGATTCCAGAACGTCTCGGCGGCGCCGTCGTCGGAGGAGCGCAGCATGATGTCGAGTGCGGCCCGGTCCTCGGCCGACAACGCGGTTTCCGGCTGGCGAACCAGCAGGTCGTCGGCGATGAACAGCTTCGCCACCGACGCGGTGGCGATCGGCCGGGTGTTGCCGTTGGTGACCAGCTGATGCGAGATCCGATCCAGCACGGCCACCGAGATGTTGGCACCTACTTTGGCCGCTTCCTCGGTTGCGTCCTGCAGGCGCGCCGCGAGGCTGTCGACCACCGCGGCCGGCTGGATCGCGGGTGCCCGGGGCGCTTCGATGGCGGTGGCGACCGGGGTCACCTCAGTTGTTCGGTACTGCGGCCGGGTGTCGGCGGCGCCATAGACCTTCTCGTCGCAGCCGAATATGACCGTTGAGATCACCATGACGATGGTCAAGAGAAGCATCGACGGCCGCACGGCTGGTAGGCCTCCTCAGCAGGTATCAGTCGCGTATGACATCGGGTACGGGCTCACCACACTGCTGCCATCGGCCCGGCGGATAGATTACCGCGTGGGCACCCGGATCGCGCAGTGCGGTCGACATCAGATTTACCATGTGCCCGGCCGTTGGCGCGGTACCAACCAGCGGCGATTTGCGCGATTTCACTGGTTGGGCTGCGTCTGGCACAATTAAGCAGTTGTCGCCCGGCAGTTGGTTCTGCAGCGGGGGCCTGGCGCCCCGGTCACCGCACAGTGCGACAGCAGGCCCGAACCCATCGGCTCGGTTACCGTCTGCACGCTTACAGCGTGCCGGCCGGTCAGCAGCCGCGACCCGCGAGGAAGTGTTTCCGCAATGAACACGCTGGACATCGTCGACAAGGCGTCGCTGCGCGACGACATCCCGGCCTTCGCCCCCGGCGACACGGTCAACGTGCACGTCAAGGTCATCGAGGGCGCCAAGGAGCGCATCCAGGTGTTCAAGGGTGTGGTGATCCGCCGTCAGGGCGGTGGCATCCGGGAGACCTTCACGGTGCGCAAGGAGAGCTACGGCGTCGGTGTGGAGCGCACCTTCCCGGTGCACTCACCCAACATCGACCACATCGATGTCCTGGTGCGCGGTGATGTCCGGCGCGCCAAGCTGTACTACCTGCGCGAACTGCGCGGCAAGAAGGCCAAGATCAAGGAGAAGCGCTGACTTCGGAGTCCGCTCCGGGATTCCTCCGGTCGGTCTGCGACGCCGGTGACGTGGTCACTACCCTGATCTCGTGACCGACACCGCGGGCTCGTCACCCGAGAACTCTGCTGAGGCCGACCAACCCGAGGCCATCGTCGTCGTACCAGACGCGGCCACACCCGACGCACCCGTCGAGGCGGATGCCGGGGACGGGGACGGGGACGGCAAGCGCACCACGCTGCGCGAGTCAGTCATCCTGGTGTCGATCGCGCTGCTGCTCTACTACGTGGTGTTGACGTTCGTGGCGCGTCCGTACCTGATTCCGTCGGAGTCGATGGAGCCGACGCTGCATGGTTGCCACGGCTGCGTCGGCGACCGGATCATGGTCGACAAGGTCACCTATCGATTCAGCACGCCGCAACCCGGTGACGTCGTCGTCTTCCAGGGCCCGCCGTCGTGGAACGTGGGCTACAAGTCGATCCGGTCCCAGAACGCGGTGGTGCGTACGGTGCAGAACACCCTGTCATTCATCGGATTCGTACCGCCCGACGAGAACGACTTGGTCAAGCGCGTGATTGCGGTGGGCGGTCAGACCGTGCAGTGCCGCAACGACACCGGTCTGGTCGTCGACGGCAAGCCACTCGAGGAGCCGTACCTGAACCCGGCCACCTTGATGGTCGATCCGATGGTCTATCCCTGCCTGGGTCCCGAGTTCGGTCCGGTGAACGTGCCGGAGGGCCGGCTGTGGGTGATGGGCGACAATCGCACCCACTCATCGGATTCGCGGGCGCACTGCGACAACAGTCCGGCCGATGTGCAGAACCGGTTGCTGTGCACCGGTGACGACCCGGACCGTGGCACGGTGCCGGTGAGCAACGTGATCGGCAAGACGCGGTTCATCGCCTGGCCGCCGTCGCGCTGGGGGCCGGTGAAAGCGATAGACCCGCAGCAGGGCCGATAGCGATGGCCCCGGCCTGGCCGCCCCGCCCGGTGATCCGCCGCTCACCGGGGTTGCGCACTTTGGAGTCGGCGCTGTTCCGCAGCGGGCTGGGACCGGTGGCCGGAGTGGACGAGGTGGGGCGCGGCGCCTGCGCCGGACCGCTGGTGGTGGCCGCCTGTGTGCTCGGTCCGGGCAAGCCCGCCGCCTTGGCGGCACTCGACGACTCCAAGAAACTCACCGAGAAGGCTCGCGAGCGGCTGTTCCCGGTGATCCGCCGGCATGCGCTGGCCTACCACGTGGTGTTCATCGCGCCGGCCGACGTCGACGTGCGCGGGGTACACGCGGCCAACATCGAGGGCATGCGGCGGGCAGTGGCCGGGCTGCCCGTGCGGCCGGGTTACGTGCTCTCCGACGGATTCCGGGTGCCGGGATTGCCGATGCCGTCCCTCCCGGTTATCGGCGGCGACGGCGCGGCCGCCTGCATCGCCGCGGCAAGCGTGCTGGCCAAGGTCAGCCGGGACCGGTACATGGCGGCGCTGGACGCCGACCACCCCGGCTACGGCTTCGCCGAGCACAAGGGCTACTCCACCGCCGCGCACACCGCGGCGCTGGCGGCACTGGGGCCGTGCAGCCAGCATCGCTTCTCGTTCATCAACGTGCGCAACGTGGCGGCCGCGGCGGCGACAGGGACAATGGGGACGAACCGAGCAGAAGGACGGCTGAGCAGATGAGTGCCGAAGATCTCGAGAAGTACGAAACCGAGATGGAACTCTCGCTGTACCGCGAATACAAGGACATCGTGGGGCAGTTCAGTTACGTCGTGGAGACCGAGCGGCGGTTCTATCTGGCCAACAGCGTGGAGATGGTGCCGCGCAACGCCGACGGCGAGGTGTACTTCGAGCTGCGACTCGCCGACGCGTGGGTGTGGGATATGTACCGGCCGGCGCGGTTCGTGAAGCAGGTGCGGGTTGTCACGTTCAAAGACGTCAACATCGAAGAGGTCGAGAAACCCGAGCTGCGGCTGCCTGAATAAACACCGCAGCGTTGCCGCTGAGTTCATGCGGCGGTCCCAGCTTCGCCTCTCCTTCGTCGAGCCTCGCTGAACCGCCGGCTTCGGTCTAGGCTGACGGGCATGACTGCTGTCGACCGTGCCGTCTCCCGTCGTGAGATCACCGATGCCCTGCTCAAAGCGATGGAACGTCGCCACGAGGTGCTCGACGTGATCGTCGAGTCGGCCGACCGCGACTCCGCCGTGCAGGCGATCGCAGACCTGCTGGGCACCTCAGAGCTGGGCTGCGAAGCGGTGATCGGGATGTCGTTCGATCAGCTCACCAAGGACGCCCGCGCCCGGATCCGCACGGAGCTCGAAGATCTGAACAACGAGCTGACCTTCACCCTCGGCGAGCGGCCGGCAAGCTCCGGTGAGACCTTGTCGCTGCGCCCGTTCGCCGGTGGTCCCGATCGCGACATCTTCGCGCTGCGGACCACCGACGTCGGCGCCAGCGGCGACGGATCCGGCGGGCCAGCCGGTGGCCTCGATGACGAGATTAATTCCGCGCAGATCCGAGTCGATGACGAGGACGCGGCGTGGTTCGTCGCGATCGACGGCGTACAGAAGGTGGGCATGGTCTTCGGTGATCTGGCCCGCGGCGAGGTGAACCTGCGGATCTGGATCAGTCCCGAACACCGCAAGAAGGGCTACGGCACCGCTGCGCTGCGCCGTGCGCGATCAGAAATGGCGGCCTACTTTCCCGGTGTGCCACTGGTGGTTCGGGCACCGGCGCATCCCGCTTAACCTGTAGCCGTACTTCCATCGCCACCAGCGTGACCGCTGCGCGGCATCGGCGGTTTCAGGGCGCGGCGCCACCTGCGCAGCGATCGCTCGCCCAGCCTGTCCGAGGACCCACCGGGCTGTGGATGGAGTCCGGATTGGGGATCACCGGGCATGCTCGGCGGGTTTCGGGTGCCGGGCGGCGGCGCGATGTCGGCGGTATCGCACAGCCTGATCGGTATGACGACATGGACGCGAGCTCAGTTGGGCGCGCTGGGCGAACAGGTGGCCGTCGAGCATTTGGTCGGGCAGGGCTGGGCGATCCTCGCGCGCAACTGGCGCTGCCGGTACGGGGAACTGGACGTGATCGCCGCCGACCCGGCGGCACACACCGTGATCTTCGTCGAGGTGAAAACTCGCACCGGCGACGGGTACGGCGGTCTGGCCTACGCGGTGCCGGACGCGAAGGTCCGCCGGCTGCGGCGGCTGGCCGGGCTGTGGCTGGCGCGCCAGGAGGCGCACTGGCCAGCGCTGCGCCTCGACGTGATCGGGGTGCGGATCGGCCGCAACGCCACACCGGAGATCACCCACCTGCAGGGGGTGGGCTGATGACACTGGGGCGGGCATTCTCGGTCGCGGTGCGCGGCCTGGACGGCTTGATCGTGGAGATCGAAGCCGACATCACCTCGGGGCTGCCCGGGGTGCATCTGGTGGGGCTGCCTGATGCCGCGGTGCAGGAATCCCGGGACCGGGTGCGGGCGGCGATCACCAACAGCGAGCAGCGCTGGCCGGCGGCCCGGCTGACCCTGGCGTTATCCCCGGCGACACTGCCGAAGATGGGGTCGGTCTACGACCTGGCGCTAGCCGCCGCGGTGCTCTGCGCGGACCGCGGGACGATGTGGCCGCGGCTGGAGAAGACGGTGCTGCTCGGCGAACTGGCGCTGGACGGACGGGTCCGGCCGGTTCACGGGGTGCTGCCGGCGGTACTGGCCGCCAAGAACGACGGCTGGGCGTGCGCGGTGGTGCCCGCCGACAACCTCGCCGAGGCCAGCCTGGTCGATGGCATCGACGTCTACGGCGTGGCGACGCTGGGACAGCTGCATGGCTGGCTGGACGGATCGGCACGGCTGCAGGACCGGATCACCACGTTGCCCCCAGAGCCGGCGCCGGCTGCGGATCTGGCCGAGGTGGTCGGTCAGGCCCAGGCCCGGTTTGCCGTCGAGGTGGCTGCGGCCGGATCGCATCATCTGATGTTGACCGGCCCGCCCGGCGTCGGCAAAACCATGCTCGCCCAGCGACTTCCCGGACTACTGCCGCCGCTGACCGAAAGCGAATCGCTGGAGGTCACCGCGATTCACTCGGTCGCCGGCCTGCTGTCCGGTCGCGCCCCGCTGCTCACCTGCCCGCCCTTCATCGCACCGCACCACAGCTCTAGCGTTGCGGCCCTGGTCGGCGGTGGCTCCGGAATGGCGCGGCCGGGCGCGGTAAGCCGGGCGCACCGCGGGGTGCTGTTCCTCGACGAGTGCGCCGAGATCCGGGTGAGCGCACTGGAGGCATTGCGAACACCGTTGGAAGACGGCGAGATCCGGCTGGCCCGGCGTGACGGGGTGGCCTGCTACCCAGCCCGGTTCCAGCTGGTGATGGCCGCGAACCCCTGCCCGTGCGCGCCCGCCGACCCGCGGGACTGCACCTGCAAGCCGATGGAGAAGCGGCGTTACCTGGGCCGGCTGTCCGGGCCGCTGCTGGACCGGGTGGACCTACGAGTTCAGATGCATCCGGTGCGGGCTGGCGCGTTCTCCGCCGACGACGGGGAACCGACGGCGGTGGTGCGGGCCCGGGTCGCCGATGCCCGCGCAGCGGCGAGACAACGTTGGGAACCCCACGGCTTTCACACCAACGCCGAGGTCAGCGGTGCGTTGCTGCGGCGCAAGTTCGGGCTGAGTGTCCCGGCGATGGCGCCGCTGCGCACCGCGTTGGACCGCGGCCTGCTGTCTATCCGCGGCGCCAACCGCACCCTGCGGGTGGCCTGGACGCTGTGCGACCTGGCGGGCCGGACATCGCCCGGCTTGGACCAGGTCGCCGCGGCACTGAGTTTCCGTCAGCCGGGGGCGGCGCGATGAGCCGTGCCGGCGACGATGCAGTGGGGGTACCCTCACCCGCTTGCGGGGGAGAGCGGCGCCAGTGAGCACCGACGCCGCCACCATGCGGGCCTGGGCCTACCTGTCCCGGGTGGCCGAACCCCCGCGCCAAGATCTGGCTGCGCTGGTCGGCCGGGTCGGTCCGGTCGAGGCGGCGGCACGTATTCGCTGCGGCGCGGTGGACTCCGAGCTGGCAACCCACACCGAGGCCAGACGGGAGATCGACCTGGCCTCCGACGATCTGGAGCTGATCGGTCGCCGCGGTGGCCGCCTGATCACCCCCGACGACGACGAGTGGCCGGTGCTGGCGTTCGCCGCGTTCGGCGGTGCCGTGGCCGTGAAGAAGCCGGACTGCCGTCCACCGATGGCGCTGTGGGCGGTGGGACCGGCGCGCCTCGACAAGACCGCCGAACGCGCCACCGCCATCGTCGGTACCCGGGCCGCGACCGCCTACGGGGAGTTGGTGGCCGCCGACCTGGCCGCGGGACTGTCCGAACGCGACGTGGCGGTGGTCTCGGGCGGCGCCTACGGAATCGACGGCGCGGCGCACCGTGCCACCCTCGCGGCGGACGGCGTGACAGTGGCGGTGCTGGCCGGCGGAATCGACGTGTCTTATCCGGCCGGGCACTCCGCCCTGCTGCACCGGATTGGTGCCCACGGCCTGCTGGTCACCGAGTATCCGCCGGGGGTCCGACCGGCCCGGTATCGGTTTCTGACCCGCAACAGGCTGGTGGCGGCGCTGGCGGGTGCGACCGTCGTGGTGGAGGCCGGACTGCGCAGCGGCGCGGCCAATACCGCCGCATGGGCGCGGGTGTTGGGTCGGCCGGTGGCCGCGGTTCCCGGGCCGGTCACCAGTGCGGCCTCGGCGGGCTGTCATGCGCTGTTGCGCGGGGGCGCCGAACTGGTCACCCGGGCCGACGAGGTGATCGAGTTGGCGGGCCGGATCGGGGAGCTGGCGCCCGATCCGACGCGGCCGGCCACCCCGTTGGACGGACTCAGCGACGCTGAGCGGCAGGTCTATGAAGCGCTGCCGGGTCGCGGGGTGGTGACCGTCGATCAGATCGCCGTCGCGTCCGGGCTGCCGCCCGCCCAGGTGTTCGGCCCGCTGGCCCTGCTGGAGGTGGCTGGACTGGCCGAGCGGCGCGACGGCAGTTGGGGGATGGTCCGCGGTAATCGGTAGCTCGTATAGTCGGCTGAGGCAGTCCGAGACGGGAGACAGCGTGGCGGGACGACCGGTGCACACCTTCGAAGTTGTCCGCACCGAGCAACGTTCGCCGCATCTCATTCGAGTAGTATTGGGCGGCAACGGCTTCAAGACATTCACACCGAATGCCTTCACCGACTCGTATGTGAAGCTGGTCTTCGTTCCGCGCGGTGTCGATGTGGCCGCCCTACCTGCGCCGCTGACACTGGACAGTTTCGACGTGCTGCCGGCCGAGCAGCGGCCGGTCATCCGCACCATGACGGTGCGCCACGCCGACACGGCGGCCGGCGAAATCAGCATCGGCGTGACCGTGCACGGCGACCACGGAGTCGTCGGCCCGTGGGCCATCGGCGCTCAGCCCGGCCAGTCGGTGTACCTGATGGGTCCCAGCGGTGCTTATGCGCCCGATCCGGCCGCCGACTGGCACCTGCTGGCCGGTGATGAGAGCGCGCTGCCGGCGATCGCGGCCACCCTGGAGGTGCTGCCCGCCGACGCGGTCGGTCAGGCGTTCATCGAAGTCGCCGGCCCGGAGGACGAGATTACGCTGCCGGTACCGCCGGGGGTGGAGTTGAACTGGCTGCACCGCGGCGGGCGCGCCGACCTGGTCGGCCCGGATCGGGCCGGCGACAACGCGCCGCTGGTCGAGGCGGTCACCACCAGTTTTTGGCTGCCGGGCCAGGTCCAGGTGTTCATCCACGGCGAGGCTCAGGCCGTCATGCATAACCTGCGGCCTTACATCCGCAACCACCGCGGCGTCGGCGCCAAGTGGGCGTCGATCTCGGGTTACTGGCGGCGCGGGCGCACCGAAGAGACATTCCGGCAATGGAAGAAAGAGCTCACCGCCGTAGAAGGCTCAGAAACGAAGGCATAGGAGGCGGCATGGCATTCGGGGACTACCAGTTCGAGATCTACCTGCAGGGCCTGGCCGGGGTGGTGCCCTCGCTGCCGATGACCTACACCGAGTTAGAGGCCAAAGCCGCTGCGGCGCTTGCACCGTCGGTGTGGTCTTATGTGACCGGCGGCGCCGGCGACGAGCGCACCCAGCGGGCCAACGTCACGGCGTTCGACGGTTGGGGGCTCATCCCGCGGATGTTCGTCGGCGCCGCCGAGCGCGACCTGTCGGTCGAAATGTTCGGGCTGCGTCTGCCCTCACCGATCTTCATGGCACCGATCGGCGTCATCGGCATCTGCGCCCAGGACGGCCACGGCGACCTGGCCAGTGGGCGGGCCGCGGCGGCCACCGGCGTTCCGATGATGGTCTCCACTCTGACCGCCGATCCGCTGGAGGATGTCGCCGCCGAATTCGGCGACACGCCAGGGTTTTTCCAGCTGTACACGCCCAAAGACCGGGAGCTGGCTGCCAGTCTGGTGCACCGTGCCGAGACCGCCGGATACAAAGCCATCGTCGTCACTCTGGACACCTGGGTTCCGGGCTGGCGTCCCCGGGACCTGGCGACGTCGAATTTCCCGCAGCTGCGCGGGCACTGCCTGGCCAACTACTTTTCCGACCCGGTGTTCCGCGCCAGGCTGGCCCAGCCGCCCGAACAGAACCCGCAGGCCGCCGTGCTGTCCTGGGTGCAAACCTTTGGTAACCCGTTGACCTGGGATGACCTTCCTTGGCTGCGGTCGTTGACCAACCTGCCATTGATCGTCAAGGGCATCTGCCACCCCGATGATGCCCGCCGCGCCAAGGACGGCGGGGTGGACGGCATCTACTGCTCCACCCACGGCGGGCGGCAGGCCAACGGCGGGTTGCCGGCCCTGGACTGCCTACCGGGCGTGGTGGCGGCCGCCGACGGTACGCCGGTGCTGTTCGATTCGGGAGTCCGCACCGGCGCCGACATCATCAAGGCCCTGGCGTTGGGCGCGACCGCGGTGGGGATCGGCCGGCCCTACGCCTACGGATTGGCGCTGGGCGGAGCCGACGGAATCGTGCACGTGCTGCGTTCGCTGCTGGCCGAAGCCGACTTGATCATGGCGGTCGACGGCTATCCGTCACGTCTTGATCTCACCCCGGACACGCTGCGGCGCGTCACCTGAGTCCTCGGGCGCCGTCTGCCACGGTGAGCCGGTGGACGTGATTCTCGACGAGTTCGACGAGTACCTGGCCTTGGAGCGGGGACGTTCCGAACACACCCGGCGTGCCTACCTCGGGGATCTGCGGTCGCTGTTCGCCTTCCTCGGCGAGCGGGGGTGCAGCGGTATCGACGGGCTGAGCCTGCCGCTGCTGCGCAGTTGGCTGGCCCAGCAGGCCGGCACCGGTGCGGCCCGCAGCACGCTGGCGCGCCGCACGTCGACGGTCAAGACCTTCACTGGCTGGGCGGTCCGACGTGGGCTGCTGTCGTCGGATCCCGGGGCGCGGCTTGCGCTGCCGAAATCACACCGGACATTGCCGGCGGTACTGCGCCGTGATCAGGCGCACGATGCGATGTGTGCCGCCAAATCCGGTGCACAGCAAAATGATCCACTTGCGCTGCGGGATCGGCTGATCGCCGAGCTGCTGTATGCCACCGCGGTGCGGGTCAGCGAACTGTGCGGCCTGGACGTCGACGACGTGGGCGAGGGCAGCCGGTTGCTACGGGTGCTCGGCAAGGGCAACAAACAGCGGACGGTGCCGTTCGGCGAGCCGGCTGCCGAGGCGCTGCGAGGTTGGCTGGCGCACGGGCGCCCACGGTTGGTGACGGCAGAGTCCGGCCCGGCCCTGCTGCTCGGTGCCCGGGGCGGGCGCCTGGATCCGCGGCAGGCCCGCACCGTCGTGCACCAGACCGTCGCCGTGGTCAGGGGTGCACCCGACATGGGGCCGCACGGGCTGCGGCACACCGCGGCCACCCATCTATTGGAGGGCGGGGCGGACCTGCGCATCGTGCAGGAGCTGCTCGGCCACTCCAGCCTGGCCACCACCCAGCTCTACACCCACGTCTCCGTCGCCCGGCTGCGCGCGGTCCACGACCAGGCGCACCCCCGGGCTTAGCCAGGCTTGGCCAGCGGCTTCAGCCGCACCGGCGTCGAGGCCAACAAACCCAGTGGGTTGATGTAATCGGCGCGCGACGCCGGGCCCCACATCGCGCCCCAGTGCAGGCAGGCCGCCGCGCCGCAACCCGGATGCCCCGGATCCAGCGCGCCGATCACCGTCGTCGCGCTCACCTGCTGGCCGGCCCGCACGGCGCCCCGCACCGGCTCATAGCTGGTGCGTAACCCGCCCGGATGGGCCAGCGACACCACCGGCCGCCCACCGGCAAGCCCGGCGAACACCACCGTCGCGCTACCGGCGGCATACACCGGCTGGCCCGCGGCGCCGACCAGGTCCACGCCCCGGTGTCCGCGCTGCCAATCGGGCCTCGGCGCGTCGAATTCGCGCACCACCGCCGGGCGCGGGTGCAGCGGCCAGTCCAGCCGCACCGTGTCAGCTGGCGCCGGCGCGGGCAGGGCAAGACTTCCGACCAGCAATAACGCCGTCCACCGCATCCGCCCAGTTCACCCCGGCGACCCCGAACCCGGCCAGTCACCGCTGTGGACAAAGCACCTGTTCGGACCGTGTAAACTCTCATGCGCGGTCCGTATTTGCGGGCTGACTTCGCGTGTCTGCACCACAACCGGATGCCGGGTGGTCCCCAACAGGGGTCCGGCATCTCAGCAGGCACCAGGGCCCGGCCTCACCCGATGCCGGGCGACAACCGACACCAAGAAAGCTGGGTATTGCCATGGCCGTAGTGACCATGAGGCAGCTGCTGGACAGCGGCGCCCACTTCGGGCACCAGACTCGTCGCTGGAACCCCAAGATGAAGCGGTTCATCTTCACCGACCGCAACGGCATCTACATCATTGACTTGCAGCAGACGCTGACCTTCATTGACAAGGCCTACGAGTTCGTCAAGGAGACCGTCGCGCATGGCGGCACCGTGATGTTCGTCGGCACCAAGAAGCAGGCGCAGGAATCGGTCGCCGACGAGGCCACCCGAGTCGGGATGCCCTACGTCAACCAGCGCTGGCTGGGCGGCATGCTCACCAACTTCTCCACCGTGCACAAGCGCCTTCAGCGGATGAAGGAGCTCGAGGCCATGGAGCAGACCGGTGGCTTCGAGGGTCGCACCAAGAAGGAAATCTTGATGCTGACCCGCGAGAAGAACAAGCTCGAGCGCAGCCTCGGCGGTATCCGTGACATGGTCAAGATTCCGTCGGCAGTCTGGATCGTCGACACCAACAAGGAGCACCTCGCGGTCTCCGAGGCCCGCAAGCTGGGTATCCCGGTAATCGCGATCCTGGACACCAACTGCGACCCCGACCTGGTCGACTACCCGATCCCGGGCAACGACGACGCGATCCGCTCGGCGGCGCTGCTGACCAAGGTGATCGCTGCTGCGGTCGCCGAGGGCCTGCAGGCCCGGGCCGGTCAGGGCAACGGCGAGGGCAAGGCGGAAGCGCCCGCTGTCGAGCCGCTGGCGGAATGGGAGCAGGAGCTGCTGGCGGGTGCCACCACCGCGGTGCCCGAGGCAGCTGCCGGCACCGAAACGACCACCGACGCATCGTAGGAAAGGCACACAACAGTGGCGAACTACACCGCTGCCGACGTCAAGCGGCTTCGGGAACTCACCGGCGCAGGGATGATGGACTGCAAGAACGCGCTGGCCGAGAGTGATGGCGACTTCGACAAGTCGGTCGAGGTGCTGCGGATCAAGGGTGCCAAGGACATCGGCAAGCGCGCCGAGCGCGCTACCGCCGAAGGTCTGGTCGCCGCCAAGGGCGGCGCACTGATCGAGCTGAATTCCGAGACCGACTTCGTCGCCAAGA
>JBDTEP010000083.1:0-7308 GCA_039922455.1 Mycobacterium sp.
CGGTCCATCGCGTCACGCAGGGACGCCGGCGCCCGATCCGCCACCAAACCCAGGCACCGCCCGGCGGCCGCGTGCAGGCGCGGGTCGGCCAGGCCGATCCGGGCCGCGACATCCCAGGCGGTCGCGACGGGTTCGACGGCTTCGGCGGCGCCGTCGGCGGCCGCCGGGTCATCGAGCAGGGTCGCCAGGGTGAACACCATGGCCGGCCAGAACGTGTCGTCGACGCTGTCGAGGTAGCGGATCTCGAGCCACCCGCGCGGGCGCACCGGGGGGAACAATGTGGTCAGGTGATAGTCGAGGTCGGCGACGGCGGCGCGGCGGCCACCCAGTAATACCCGCCCGTCGGCCCAGTCGGCGAACGGCACATAGCGGGTGACCGGGACGGCCTCCGGCGCGTTCACCAGCATCACGGGTGCCTTCAGCGCGTACCGCGCCCAGTCGGTGGCGGGGTCGGTGTCGCCTTGCCCCAGGATGGGCCCGCAGCGCGCCGAATCCAGCCGGCTCCACACCCGCTGTCGGGTTGAGCGCCAGCCAGAGAATTCCCCGCCCAGCAGCGGGGAGTTGGCGGCGATCGCGACCATCGTCGGGCCCAACGCGTGCGCCAACCGCACCCGGGCAGCCCAGCCCAGACGTGGACCGGAATCCAGGTTGAGCTGGACCGACGCCGTCGAGGTCATCATCGCTGCACCCGCCGAGCCGGTATGGCTGGCGGCGAAGAACTGTTCCATCGCCGCGTAGCGCTCGCCGGGATTGACCCGCTCCGTCGGGCGCAAGGGATCGGCGCCCAGTGATACCAGCCCCAGTCCGGCGTCGGCGAACGCCGACCGCAGCACCGTCTGATCGGCGGCCATCGCCTCGATTGCCTCGACCGCGCCGGCCAGGGGCGGGCTGGAAAGCTCTACCGCGCCGCCGGGTTCGACGGTGACCGCACTGCCGCCCGGCAACACCGGCAGAGCGCGCAGCACGTCGCCGATCTCTTCCCAGCCGGGACGTCGGAGCGGGTCGGCCGGGTCGAAGCAGTGCGCTTCGATCTCCAGGCCCACTCGACCCAGTGGCGCATCGGTGAGGCAGCGGTCTGCGATGTACTCGGCGGCATCGGCCGCACCGGACAGTTCCGGGTCACCAGCGCAGGAATCATCGGCGCCGGACAGCTGCGTCGCCGCGGCGAACGCCATATAACCCCTCCGCCTGTCGATCTGCCGACGCTACCGGAGGTGGCTGTCAGTCACTGACCCAAACTGTTCTGCATCGCCCCGGCCAGCACGTTCACCGCCGGACCGGCATTACCGGACTGGCAAACCTTGGCCTGCAACAGCACGTTCGACCGCAGTCTGGTCTGGTTGAAACAGCGCCGGTCGGTGTCGGCCTCCTGCTTGGTCCACGCGGCGTCGACTGCCGCGGCCGGCCCGCCGTCGAACGCCCACACTTGCGTGGCGCCGTTGTCCAGGTGCATCGCGGTCGTACGCCCCGAGCACCCGGCGGTTCGGTCGGTGACCCGATGGAAGGCCGCGGCGGCGGCATCGTTGGTGGCGAACACCCCCACCGCCTGCTTGACGAAGTGCCCCTGGTCGGTGGCCGAAGACTGGGTGACCGCACTGTTGAACGACGCCAGGTCGGGGTCGTTGTAGACCTCGGGCAACCCGATGTCCGCCCAGTTGTTGCAGGCCGGGTCGTCGACCCAGAACGCCTGGAAAGGCTGGCCGGACACCGCTTCCCAACCCATCGGGGCGCCGACGATGTTGCCGACCGATCCCTTCGGCAGCACCGCGTAGGACACCACGCCCGGTTCCGACGGGCGGGCCGCGGCGAGCGGGGCTGCGACGAACCCGACCAGTACCAGGTTGATACCCGCCCACAGGGTCGCAGCCGTCCGCACGGGGCTACACCTTGGCCGCGATGTCGACGGCGACGTTGCCGGCGGTCGCTTTGGAGTACGGGCACATTTCGTGGGACTTGCGCATCAGATCATCGGCGATGCCCTGATGGATACCGGGCAGGTAGCCGGTGATGGTGCCGACCAGCCCGAACTCGCCGGTGTCGGAGTCCTTGCCCAGCCCGATGTCGACCGTGACATTGGTGGCGTCGTCGAGGCCGATGCTGTTCCGACGCGCCACCAGACGCAGCGCGCCGAGGAAGCAGGCCGCGTAGCCGGCCGAGAACAGCTGTTCGGGGTTGGTGCCGTCACCACTGCCGCCCAACTCCTGCGGCGGCCGGGTGTCCAGGTCGATGCGGCCGTCGGCGGACCGAACATGGCCGTCCCGGCCGCCGCCGGTCGCTGTGGACGACGCGGCGTAAACAACTTCGACACTCATGGACCTGATCATGCCAGGCCGCGGCGCCGGATGTCAGCCTTGGTTCGCCCGCACCCCGGCCTCAACCTTCGCACCCAGATCCGGGTCGACGTTGCGCCAGTACTCGAACACCCGGGACAGCACCGGCTCGGTCACCCCGTCCGAGACATGGCCAATGATGTTGGCGGCCAGGCGTTTCCGCGCCGCATCATCCATCACGTTACGGACCAGCGCGCCGGCCTGGCCGAAGTCGTCGTCGTCTTCGCGCAACGTGTAGGCCTGGCGCACCAGCTCACCATCGGCATGCCAGCGCACCTCGGCCGCACGGGCAGGGTCGGCTTTGGGCCCGCCCATCGAGTTCGGCGCATACACCGGGTCCGATGCGAGGTGAAACCGCATGGCGCCGTCCTTGGAGTAGCTGTGCACGTCGACCTTCGGTGCGTTGACCGGCAACTGGCTGTAGTTGGTCCCGATCCGGGCACGGTGCGCATCGGCGTAGGAGAACCCGCGTGCCAGCAGCATCTTGTCCGGGCTCAACCCGGTACCGGGCACGATATTGTTGGGCTGGAACGCCGCCTGCTCGATCTCGGAGTGATAGTCGGTGACGTTGCGGTCCAGCGTCAGCTTGCCGACGTCGATCAGCGGGTAGTCGGCGTGCGGCCACACCTTGGTCAGATCGAACGGGTTGAGGCGGTAGGTCTTGGCCTCCTCGAACGGCATGATCTGCATCTTCAGCGTCCAGCTCGGATACTCACCGCGCTCGATCGCGGTGTACAGGTCCCGCTGGTGGTAGTCACCATCGGCGCCCGCCAGGCGATCGGCCTCTGCCTGGGGCAGGAAGTCGACGCCCTGATCGGTTTTGAAGTGGTACTTCACCCAAAAGATCTCGCCCTTGGCGTTGATCCAGCTGTAGGTGTGGCTGGAGTAGCCGTTCATCTGCCGCCAGCTCTTCGGGATACCGCGATCGCCCATCAGCCAGGTGACCTGGTGGGCCGACTCCGGCGAGAGGCTCCAGAAGTCCCACTGCATGTTGTGGTCGCGCAGATTACTGGCCGCGAGGCGCTTCTGCGAGCGGATGAAGTGCTGGAACTTCAGCGGATCCCGCATGAAGAAGACCGGGGTGTTGTTCCCGACCATGTCGAAATTGCCCTCGGAAGTGTAGAACTTGAGCGCGAAACCGCGGGGGTCCCGCCAGGTGTCTGGACTGCCTCGCTCGCCCGCGACGCTGGAGAACCTGATCAGCGTCTCGGTTTTGGTGCCCGGCTGGAATACCGCAGCCCTGGTGTACTTGCTGACGTCCGCAGTGACCTCGAAATGTCCGAATGCCCCGCCACCCTTGGCATGCGGCTGACGTTCCGGGGTGCGCTCCCTGTTGAACATCGCCATCTGCTCGATCAGGTAGTGGTCGTGCAACAGGATCGGGCCATCCGGGCCGACGGTCAGTGAATGGTCGTCGCTGGGCGCGGGTATGCCGGCGTCGGTGGTGGTGAAATGCTCAGTCATCGGTCTATTCCTCCTCGATGGGCGGGTGCAACCGGCGGACCCTCGAAGGTTGCTGGAAATCGAGGGTCTTCACATGTCCGGTACGACTAACGGTGCGGGGGTGCTGGGGGTGCCGGGGGCGACGGGGGTGCCGGGGGCGCCGGGGGCGGCCCGCCCGGGCCACCGGGGCCGTTACCCGGACCGGCCGGCCGGAAGCCGGGCCAACCCGGCTCGCTACCCGGACCGGCAGGCCCGTGGCCGGAGCCCATCTGCGGACCGTGATGCATCATGCACGGCCCCTGCTGCTGATGATGCCCCTGCCAACCACCATCGCTGACGTAGGCGCCGGCGCAGAAGATCACCGCGGTTACGAAGACTGTCCCGGCGACGATGACCACCCACGCTGCGACCTGGTACAGGCGGTTCGACTTGGCCTGTGGTGGCAGTGGCGGTGGGGGGTTAGGTGCTGGAGATTCGGTCATACCGCTCCATCATGCCCGAGAATGACGCCAGCCGCCGCCCTTCGGGAGGGGCGGCGGCTGGTTGCTCGTGACCGGGCTGGTTACCGGCCCGACGGGGGTGCCGGGAACTGGGTGACCGACGGCGGCAGCTCGTCGGGGCCGGCTCGGTCGAAGTCCGAAGGCATCGAGTGGTGTCCCCGGTGGTGCCCCTTCTGGAACATCGCGTGATGGCCGTGGTGGTGGCAGTGATGCCCGCGCGGGCCGCCGCCGCTGGCCCAGACGCCGGCGAAGAAGATCGACGAGGCGATGAAGACGATCCCGGCGACGATCACCACCCAGGCGGCGAACCGGTAGAGCCAGTAGGGCTTCGGTGCCGGTGGGCCCGGCGGCGCAGTTGAGGCAGTTGTGATTTCAGGTGTTTCGCTCATGGTTGACATCATGCGACGGCGAACACCGGGCACCACTAGGTCCCGGCTATGCGTTCGCTATGAGGCGACGTGCCAGGTGCCGAATTCAGCACCATTTTCGGCACAGTGGCAACATGACCGCACCCCTCGAAATGGGTGCACGGGCGCGGCTCGTGAATTGGCTGTTGGTGCCGGTGCCGATCACCTTCCCGGATGACTACGCCGGAGCTTCGCGTTGTTCCGCACGGTCTGCGCACGCTGGCGCAGCGTTGCGAGACCCTCGTCGGTCAAGTCGGGGTGGATCAGTCGGCGGTGGCCGCCTCGGCGGTCGGCATCGCGGTCGCAACCGCCGTCAGCTCCTCGGAAATCCCTGCGGCCCGGCGGATCTCGATGAACGCGTGGATCATCGCGTCGGTGGCCTCGTGCGCGTCGTGCAGGGTCAGATCATCGGTGAGCACCGAGATGTTGAGCTGGTCGACGTAGCTCCACACAGTGATGTTCATGCCGGCCCCGGCCACCAGCGGCCCGACCGAATAGAACTCGCGCAGCATCGCCCCGCCGACCTGCCCGCGCTCACGCGGACCGGGCACGTTGGAGATGGTCAGGTTCTGCAGCAGGGTCTGTGCTTTGCGCATCGCCAACCAGCGGAACAGCCGCGGCGCCAACGTCGGCGGCAGATACTCCAGCCAAGCCCCCAGCAGGCTCGGACCCAGCAGGGTGAAATCCTCTTTGGCAAACGCGGCGCCCAGCGCCGTCAGCCGCACCCGCTCCAGCGGGTCGTCGACCTGCACCGGCAGCGAGACGTTGAGTGCGCCCAGTTCGTTGCCGGACAGCCGGTCGGGGTTGGTGCCCAGGCTGGCCGGCACCGAGGCGAGGATCGGCCGGTCGGCGCGCCCGTCATAACGCAGCATCAACTCGCGTAGCGCGCCGGCTGCGGTGGCCAGCACCAGATCGTTGATCTTGATACCGAGGTGTTTGCTGGTCGCTTTGATGTCGGCCAGCGACAGCGTCGCACTGGCGAAGTGCCGCCCCGGCGACAGGGTGTGGTTGAGGAACGTCGGCGCCGGGGAGAACCGGCCCGCCAGCTGCGGGTGCCGACCGCGCCGCTTGGCCGCCCGGCGCAGCCGCCACACCCCCTCGCCAGTCTGGCCGAGCAACCGGGGCAGCGCGATGATGCGCCGGAGGTGATCGATCCCGGCCAAACCCAACAGGCGCACCGCCGACGGCGGGGCGTTCGGCGGCACGGGTTCGCGCTCGTCTTCGGGGGTGGCGGTGAACTGCATCGCCCGGGCCAGCAGGTTCGCTGAGGCCACCCCGTCAGCGAGGGTGTGGTGGATCTTGACGATCACCGCCACCGAGCCGTCCGCGAGGCCCTCGACGATGTACATCTCCCACAGTGGGCGATGCCGGTCCAGCGGGGTGCTGGCGATCTCGCCGGTGACCCGATCCAGTTCCCGGCGTCCGCCCGGGCTGGGCAGTGCGACCCGCCGCAGATGGTAGTCCAGGTCGATCGGGGCGTGCTCCAACCAGACCGGGTGGTGCAGGTGCAGTGGGACGTCGACGAGTTGGTAGCGGAACGGTTCGAGCAGGTGCAGTCGGCGCCAGAGCAGGTCGCGGAAGAGTTCAAAGGTGAATACGCCATTGAAGTACGAGACGTCGATGACGCCGATCTTGATGGTGTGGGTGTGCACATTCGGGGTCTCGGAGTAGAGCAACAGGGCGTCCATGCCGCGCAGTCGCTTCATCGTGCACCTCCGACCGCGGGCGACATAACGTTGGATGCCGCCAATGTACCGTCGCTGACCTGCGCAAGCGGGCTTTCGCCGGTCGCGGCTGGGGTACGTCATCTCGGTCGTGGACGCACTGACACCCGGAGGTGGTCGACGCGATCGACGCGAAATGCCCGGCGTCGGGAGCAGCACCCTCGATAGCATCGGCACCATGACGTTGACAGGCAGGCTGGCGCGGGTGCGTGACATGGTGATCACGCTGCGGCGGGCCGGGCTGATCGCACCGCTGCGCCCGGACAAGTACCTGCGGATGATCACCGCGATGCAGCGGGAGAATCTCTCGTCCACCTCGGGATTCGCCTCGGCGGCGCGGCGCTGTCCGGACCGGCCGGGGCTGATCGACGAGCTGGGCATGCTGACGTGGCGTCAGCTCGACCAGCGCAGCGACGCGTTCGCCGCGGCCCTACAGGCGCTGCCCGGCGGGACACCGGCCGTCGTCGGGATCATGTGCCGCAACCACCGCGGTTTCATCGAGGCGCTGGTGGCCGCCAATCGGATCGGCGCCGACGTGCTGCTGTTGAATACGTCATTTGCCGGTCCCGCGTTGGCCGACGTGGTGGCGCGGGAAGGCCCCGATGTTGTCGTCTACGACGAGGAGTTCACCGTGATGGTGGATCAGGCGCTGACCGGCCGGCCGGACGTCACCCGGATCATCGCCTGGGCCGATACTCCGGGTCCGGGAGCGGTCACCGTCGAGAACATGATCACCGTGCATGGCGGGCACCGCCCGGCCCGCCCGCGCCGCAAGAGCAAGCTGATCCTGCTGACGTCTGGCACCACCGGTACACCCAAGGGCGCCAAGCGCTCCGGCGGCGGGCCGGGTGAGCTGGCCGCGGTGCTCAAACGCACACCGTGGCGCGCCGAGGAGACCGTGGTG
>JBDTEP010000084.1:0-6175 GCA_039922455.1 Mycobacterium sp.
GCTCAGTCCTGGCCGCCCGGGAAGGCCCGGGTGATGGGCCAATTGCCCAATGCCTGGTTCCAATGCGCGGCCAGCACCGCGCTCTGGCCGAGCGCGGTTGCGGCGAATTCGCGGTCCGCGGGATCCCGGGCCTGCTCGACCACGGCGCGCCAGGCCGTCGCGGTGTCGTTCTCCATCCGAACCGCCAACCGCAGTGCGTCGTTGGACGTGGTGACCGGCATCGGCAGCTGGTAACCGGCGGCGGGCGACGGGACCGGAACCGAGCGGCCGGTCAGGATCGCGATGGTCCGATCCCGGCGCTCGCGGTGCTGGCGGATGGTGGTGACCACCAGGTCATTGAACTCCGGCAAGGAGTACGCCGACACCATTCCGTAGCCGTAGACCACCCCGTGCTCGGTGGCCAACGCATCGCAGAGGGCCGCCTCGGGGCCACTGACCGGTTCGGTCGACGTCACGACTGCGCTACCAATGCGACCGCGTAGGAGGCGGTGCAGGCTGCGGCGATGGCGGCCAGCAACCCGGCTCGGTACCCCGACGAGGTTATGGCCAGCTTCCCGGCGCTATCGGCCGCGGCGCGCAGGGCATTGACCAGTTGGGACACCGTCGGAGCCGGCGCATCCGGCCCGACTGTCGGCGTGGTGGTTTCGGTGACCTCCGGCACGGGTTTTCCGGCGGCCCGCGCGATCTCGGCGGCCAGCGCCCGGGCGTGTTCGGCCCGCTCCAGCGACACCTGGTCCAGTGCCGCCGTGAGGGCCTTGGAGGCCGGGGTATCCGGGCCGGTGAGTGCGGCGCCGGCCGCGGCGGCCAGCTCACTGTCGCGCTGCGCCAGTAGCCGTTGCGCTTCCAGGTCGTCCACGGCAAGCGGCGCCGGCGTCGAGCCGCAGGCAGGCGCCGCCAGGGCTAGCAGGGCGAGAATCCCGGCGCCGGTCAGTACGCGCCGCCGGTCGATGGTGGTAGGGGGGCCGGGCACCATGACATCCTGCCATTGCGACCACCCCGGCCCTACGTGACGTGGCCGCGCGGGGTGGGTGTCGAGTGACCGAATCGCTTTCCCCGGTTTGCGGTGACGGTGCAACCCACGGCGTATCGTTAGTGGCTGGTTCCCTGCCGCGACTGGCGGGTGGGAACGCTCTGACCGGACAACTCAAGATGAGGAGCTCGCCGTGGCCACCGGGCTACCTTCGCAGACACAGGTGATCGAGCTGCTCGACGCGGAGTTCACGCGCGCCGGATACGAAATCGAAGACGTCATCGTCGACGCGGATGGGCCGCTGCCGCGAATTACCGTGATCGCTGACGGAGACACGCCACTGAACTTGGATGCCGTGGCGGCACTGTCGCGCTCGGCATCGGATTTGCTCGACGCTCTCGACTTCGACAGCGAATACGTCTTGGAGGTCAGCTCACCCGGCGTGGAACGGCCGCTGACCACGCAGAAACACTTCAGGCGCGCCCACGGCCGCAAGGTCGAGGTGACGCTGTCCGACGGGTCCGGCGTGACCGGTCGGGTGGGTGCCGTCGACGATGACGTTCTGACGCTGGTGGTGCGCGCCGGGCGGGACTGGAACCGGCAGCGGCTGCCACTGAGCGAAATCAACCAGGCGGTTGTGCAGGTCGAATTCTCACCGCCTAGCGAACGTGAGTTGGAGTTGACGGGCCGCCAGGTCCGGGATGCGGGAATGGAGGCCGGGGGATGAATATCGATATGGCCGCGCTGCACGCGATCGAGGCCGACAAAGGCATCTCGGTCGAAGTGGTCGTGGACACGATCAAATCGGCGTTGCTCACCGCATACCGGCACACCGAAGGGCATCAGGCCGACGCGGTCATCGACGTCGACCGCAAGACCGGCATGGTGCGCGTGATGGCCCGCGAGACCGGCGCGGATGGCGTCGTCATCAGCGAATGGGACGACACGCCCGAGGGCTTCGGCCGGATCGCGGCGACCACTGCCCGCCAGGTGATTCTGCAGCGGTTGCGGGACGCCGAGAACGAGAAGGCATACGGCGAGTTCTCGGCCCGGGAAGGCGACATCGTGGCCGGCGTCGTCCAGCGCGATGCCCGGGAGAACGCCCGCGGGGTCATCGTGGTGCGGCTGGGCACCGAAGCCAAAGGCTTCGACGGTGTCATCCGGCCCGCCGAGCAGGCGCCCGGTGACACATACCAGCACGGCGACCGGCTGCGCTGCTATGTCATCGGCGTTACCCGGGGGATCCGCGAGCCTCGCATCGAACTGTCGCGCACCCACCCGAACCTGGTGCGCAAGCTGTTCGCCCTGGAGGTGCCCGAGATCGCCGACGGATCGGTGGAGATCGTCGCGGTCGCCCGCGAGGCCGGTCACCGGTCCAAGATCGCGGTGGGCTCTGCGGTCCCCGGGCTGAACGCCAAGGGTGCCTGCATCGGTCCGATGGGCCAGCGGGTACGCAACGTGATGAGCGAGTTGGCCGGCGAGAAGATCGACATCATCGACTATGACGCCGACCCGGCGCGGTTCGTCGGCAACGCGTTGTCGCCGGCCAAGGTGATGTCGGTGACGGTGATCGACCCGGTGGCGCGTGCCGCCCGGGTGGTGGTTCCCGACTTCCAGCTGTCGCTGGCCATCGGTAAGGAGGGCCAGAACGCGCGACTAGCGGCCCGACTCACCGGCTGGCGCATCGACATCCGCAGCGATACCCCGGAGCCCGGGATGGACGGAGCCGAGCGTGAGTCCGGCCGGGGCGTGACGAACGGGCACTGAGGGGGGCGCTCACCTGGCCGGATTCGGGTGGTTCGGGCCATGGCCGGCGTATGGGTAGACTGAGCCGTGATCCAGCGCGAGATTTCGACAACCGACTCGCGGACGCACCGCTCCCCGCAGGGACCGGTGCGCACGTGTGTCGGATGCCGGAAACGCGAGTTGGCCGTCGAATTGCTTCGGATGGTCGCTGTGTCAACCGGAAACGGCAACGGTGCCGTGACTGTTGACCAGGCGGGCAATCAGCCGGGACGGGGTGCGTGGCTGCATCCGACGCCGGAATGCCTGCAAGCGGCGATCCGGCGACGAGCGTTCGCGCGCGCGCTACGGATCTGCGGTTCCCCGGATGTATCCGGGGTGGAGGAGTATTTCGATCGTTCCGAGATCGGCTCACCGCCCCGGGCAACAGAACAGGTAGCGAAGAACATGAGCACACCGTGAAGTTCCGATGACAATGCGTCATAGCTAAACCCGAGGCGCGGCCCACCACCGCTG
Organism: Mycobacterium sp.; assembly: GCA_039922455.1. GTDB lineage: Bacteria > Actinomycetota > Actinomycetes > Mycobacteriales > Mycobacteriaceae > Mycobacterium. Next base: position 3,230 of record JBDTEP010000084.1, read on the forward strand.
TCGCCTCATAGACAGGAGATGTAGTGGCCAAGGCCCGCGTACACGAGTTGGCTAAAGAACTCGGTGTGACCAGCAAGGAAGTCCTCGCCCGGCTGAGCGATCAGGGCGAATTCGTCAAATCAGCATCCTCGACCGTGGAAGCCCCCGTTGCGCGCCGGTTGCGCGAGGCGTTCGGCGGTGGCAAGCCCGCCGCCAAGGCGCCCGCCAAATCCCCGGCCCCGGCGAAGGCCGCGCCGACTGCAGGAGGCGACGGCGAGGTCGTCAAATCCGAGGCACCCGCACCCGCCCCTGCCCCGGCAGCCACACCCGCACCCGCAGCACCCGCACCCGCAGCCACACCCGCTCCGGCACCCGGCCCCGCTCCCGCGAAGCCGGCGGCCCCGGCGGCGCCAGCGGCACCCGTTGCTGAGGCCGCCGCACCGGCGGCGCCGGCACCCGCGTCGGCCCCGCCCGCTGCTCCCGGCCCCCGGCCTGCGGCACCGGGCCCCAAGCCCGGCGCCCGCACACCGCGCGTCGGCAACAACCCATTCTCGTCGGCGCAGCCGGTGGAGCGCGCCATTCCCCGTCCGCACCCGCAGGCAGCACCGCGGCCGGGCGGCGCACCACGTCCCGGCATGCCGCGTCCCGGTGGAGCCTCACCGGGCAACATGCCGTCGCGGCCCAGTGGCTTCGGCGTACAAGGCCGCCCGGCGCGGCCCGGCGCACCCCGACCGGGTGGCCCCGGCGGCGGCCGTCCCGGTGGCGCCCCCGGTGGGCGTCCCGGTGGTCCCGGCGGCGGGGCCGGCGGTAACTACCGCGGCGGTGGAGCCGGTGGAGCCGGCGGTCCCGGCGGTGGTACCGGAGCTCCCGCGGCCGGTGGCTTCCGTGGTCGCCCCGGCGGTGGCGGCGGAGGTGGTCGTCCCGGCCAGCGCGGTGGCGCGGCCGGCGCATTCGGTCGCCCCGGCGGTGCACCCAAGCGCGGACGCAAGTCGAAGCGGGCGAAACGCGCCGAGTACGAGAACATGCAGGCGCCGGTCGTCGGTGGCGTGCGGTTACCGCACGGCAACGGCGAAACCATCCGGTTGGCCCGCGGCGCATCGCTGTCCGACTTCGCCGAGAAGATCGACGCCAACCCGGCTGCCCTGGTGCAGGCGCTGTTCAACCTCGGCGAGATGGTCACCGCCACCCAGTCGGTCGGTGACGAGACGTTGGAGCTGCTCGGCGGCGAGATGAACTTCGTCGTGCAGGTCGTCTCGCCCGAGGACGAGGACCGTGAGCTGCTGGAATCTTTCGACCTCACCTACGGCGAGGACTTCGGCACCGAGGAGGATCTGCGAATCCGCCCGCCGGTGGTGACCGTGATGGGTCACGTCGACCACGGCAAGACCCGCCTGCTCGACACGATCCGGAAGGCCAACGTTCGCGAGGGCGAGGCCGGCGGCATCACCCAGCACATCGGCGCCTACCAGGTGGCCGTCGATTTCGACGGCACCGAGCGGCTGATCACCTTCATCGACACCCCGGGACACGAGGCGTTCACCGCCATGCGTGCTCGTGGCGCCAAGGCCACCGACATCGCGATCCTGGTGGTGGCCGCCGACGACGGCGTGATGCCGCAGACGGTCGAGGCGATCAACCACGCCCAGGCCGCCGACGTGCCGATCGTGGTGGCGGTCAACAAGATCGACAAGGAGGGCGCTGACCCGACCAAGATCCGGTCCCAGCTCACCGAATACGGTTTGGTCGCAGAGGATTTCGGCGGCAACACAATGTTCGTCGATATCTCGGCGAAGCAGGGCACCAACATCGCGGCGCTGGAGGAAGCGGTGCTGTTGACCGCCGACGCGGCGCTGGACCTGCGGGCCAACCCCGACATGGAAGCCCAGGGTGTGGCGATCGAGGCGCACCTGGACCGTGGCCGCGGCCCGGTAGCCACCGTGCTGATTCAGCGTGGCACCCTGCGGGTCGGCGACTCGATCGTCGCCGGCGACGCCTATGGCCGGGTCCGTCGGATGGTCGACGAGCACGGCGCCGACATCGAAGAGGCAACACCGTCGCGGCCGGTGCAGGTCATCGGCTTCACGTCGGTGCCCGGCGCCGGTGACAACCTGCTGGTCGTCGACGAGGACCGGATCGCTCGTCAGATCGCCGACAAGCGCAATGCCCGCAAGCGCAACGCGTTGGCCGCACGGTCGCGCAAGCGGATCTCGCTGGAGGACCTGGACTCGGCGCTGCGGGAAACCAGCCAGCTCAACCTGATCCTCAAGGGCGACAACGCCGGTACCGTCGAGGCGCTGGAAGAGGCCCTGATGGGCATCCAGATCGACGACGAGGTGCAGTTGCGGGTGATCGACCGCGGTGTCGGTGGTATCACCGAGACCAACGTCAACTTGGCATCGGCGTCGGACGCGATCATCATCGGGTTCAACGTGCGCGCCGAGGGCAAGGCCACCGAGCTGGCCAACCGCGAAGGTGTGGAGATCCGCTACTACTCGGTGATCTACCAGGCCATCGACGAGATCGAGCAGGCACTCAAGGGCATGCTCAAGCCGATCTACGAGGAGAAGGAACTGGGCCGGGCCGAGATTCGCGCCATGTTCCGCTCCTCCAAGGTGGGCAACATCGCGGGCTGTCTGGTCACCTCGGGCATCATGCGCCGCAACGCCAAGGCGCGGCTGCTGCGTGACAACGTGGTGGTCGCCGAGAACATCACGATCTCCTCGCTGCGTCGGGAGAAGGACGACGCCACTGAGGTCCGCGACGGCTACGAATGTGGTCTGACGGTCACCTACAGCGACATCAAGGAAGGCGACATCATCCAGGCCTACGAGCTCGTCGAGAAGGTCCGGACCTAGTCGTGGTCGACGTCGGCCGCGCTCGCAGGCTTTCCAAGCGCATCGGGACCATTGTTGCGTCGGCCATCGAGTTCGAGATCAAGGATCCCCCGTTGGCCTTCGTGACCGTCAC
>JBDTEP010000085.1:0-8788 GCA_039922455.1 Mycobacterium sp.
AACACCCCGGTGCTACCCGCCGGGTCCACGAACTTCCCGGTGCGCTGGTCGTAGCTGCTGTAGGCGACCCCGTTGGCCGCCGCCGACGCTTCGGCCGGCAGCGGCGCCGGCCCGGGAGCCGGTCCCGGCGCCGGGTCCCGATTGTAGGGGGGCAGGCCACCGTTGCCACCGGGGCTGGTCGGCATGTTCTGGTCCGGTGGCGCGTAGAAGGGCCACGGCGCAGGGGGATTCGGCCCCAGCTCATTCGGCGGATACGGCAGCGGGTACGGCGGGACGGGCGCCGGGCCCGGGCCCGCCGGCACACCCGGCGGCAACGCCACCACCGGTGGGCCGGGGTCGTAATCCTGCGACGGCGGGATGTAGGGGAACTTGTTCATCGGCCGCTGCATCCGCGGGTCGGTGATCGGGGTGTCGTAGGGCACCGGCGGACCGCGCCACGCATTGGCGCCGATCGGAATGAAGCCCTTCGGGTCCCGGCAGAGCTGGATGGTCGGCGCGCGCTTGCCCGGGTATTCCATGCAGGGATAGTTGCGGGCACCGCGGACCGCGGACGCATCATTCTGCGCCGTTTTGCAGTACAACTCCTTGGGCAGCTCGCGTACGGTCTCGTCGGCCGGTGAGCGCATTTCGGTGAACGGCACGAACCCGACCGTGCATGGCGGCGGGTCGTGCATGTCGATCTTGAAGTCCAGTTTGACGCCCTCTTCCATCGGCACGCCGCCGGCGACCGTGAGCAGCGCGGCCATCAGCGCGGGGAACACCACCAGCGCATGTTCGATCGAGTTGCGGTAGATGACCCCGACCCGGCCGAAGTTGGCGATGCTGGCCGCCAGCGTCGGGAACGATGCCCGGATCCCGCTGAACGTCGTGTTGGCCTCATCGGCGACACCAGGCAGGGTCTGCAGCACATCCCGCAGTTGCGGGTCGGCGTTGCGCACCTCGGTGGTGACCACCGCCAGCGACCGGCTCAGTTTCTTGATGTCGTCGCCGCCGCGGATCTGGGCGTCCAGGAAGGGCTCGATCTGGTCAATCAGCCCCGCCGTCGCGTCGAAGTTGGCGTTGGCCTCGTCGACCAGGTGCCGGGACGATTCGATCATCCGGGCCAGCTCCGGCCCCGACCCGTTGAACCCGTCGAACGCGCTGCGCAGCAGATCCCGCAACCGGCTGTTGGCGACACTGTTGACCAGCGACTGCGCCTGATCCAGCATTCCGGCGATGTCCTGGCCGATCGCGGTGCGGTCCTGGCCGATGTGCGCACCATTGCGCAGCGCAGCCACGGCCGAGGTGGTTCCGTCGGGGGGAACCAGGTCGATGTACTGCTCACCGATCGCGGACATGCTTTTCACGGTGGCGGTGACGTTGCTCGGGACCTTGGCGCTGCTGTTGAGCCGCAGTTCGGCATCGATGCCGCGGTCACCGAGGCGGATGTCTTCCACCCGGCCCACCGTGACGCCGCGGTAGGTGACGTTGGCGCTCTTGTAGATGCCACCGCCGGCGATGAAGTCAGCGGTGACCTTGTAGGTGCCGATGCCCAGCCGGCTCGGCGCGTGCAGGTACAGGATCGCGATCGCCCCGACGGCCACCACGGTGACAACAGCGAACATCGCGAGTTGGATGCGGATCAGACGGGTCAGCATTAGTGATCAGTCTCCATAGTTCGGAGCCGAGCCGACCGGGATCTTGAACGGGTCGGCGGCCTGCCCGGACAGGTTCGCCATCTGCCCGATCAAGAAGTCGGGTGGGTTGAGGACGTCGTGCATGTGCGGCATGTTCGGGTCGAACCCGCCGGTGGTGAACACGGATTCGCCGAATCGGCGCAGCGTCAGGTCGAAGGTGACGTAGACATTGAGGAAGTCGCCGCGCACCGCGTTCCGCAGGTACATCGAGGGGAACGGGAATGTCGGGATGAACGGGAACGCCGTTACTAACTCGTTGGCGTTGTCGGCGAACGCTTTGATGACCGGGTACAGGTCCTTGATGTCGGCCGCGAAATCCTCCTTGGTCTCGGTCATGATCCGCGACCCGACTATCGCCAACCTCTGCAGCGCCCCGAATGCGTCGACGATGTTGGCGCGGTTGTCGTTGAGCACCTGCAGCGCGGCCGGCATGGTGTCCAGCGCCCGCGCCAGGCTGGGGGCACTGCGGGCGAGGGTTGCCCCAACCCGGTTCAGGCCCTCGGCGGCGGCGATGATGTCGTGGGCCTGGCGGTCCAACGACGCGGTGAGCTCGGCCAGCCTGGGAACCAGCCCGGCCAAGGTGCCGGCCCGGCCGGCCACCGCCGCGTATGCCTCTTCGGTGATGTCCTGCACCGCACCGAGATTGCCTTGATTCACCACGACACCCAGCGAAGACAACACCTCTTCGGTGCTGGGGTAACGCCCGGTCCGGCTGAGCGGGATCTGGTCGCCGGGCGCGAGCTTGCCGACCGGGGGTTCGTCGTGCGGTTCGGCGAGCTCGATGTGCTGCGAACCCAGCAACGAGGTCTGCGCGACCTTTGCGGTGGCGTTGGCCGGCAGCTGCACGTGGCCGTCCAGCGACAACTTGACTGCCGCGTAGAAACTGCCGTCGGGCTGTTGCACGGCCTCAATGCCCGAGACGCTGCCGACGGTGACGTCATCGACCATCACCGGGGAGTTCTGCGGCAGGGTGGTCACATCCGGCAGTTGCACCGAGATGTGGTACGACCCGCGGCCGTGGCCCGCGGTGCCCGGCATGTTCAGCGAGTTCAGGCCACCGAACTGGCAACCGGACAGCACCAGCGCCCCGAGGCCCAAGGCCGCACCACGCCGGCCGACCCGTCTCGCGGTACCGACGATCGATGTCACCCTCATCCGCCCCCCCGTGGTGCGCCGGCGCCGGGTTGCTGCGGGCCGGTCGGGCCGGGCGCATTGCCCAGCTGCCCCGGCGGCGGCAGGAACAACTTGGCGACATCGTCGGTACTCGGTGGCGTCACACCCGGCGCCGGCATCCACTTCAGGTTGGGCACCGGCGTCTGCGCCTTGGCCTCGGTCGCCGGGGTGTCGTAGATGATCTGACCCTTGTAGGCGGTGATGGAGTTGATCGGGTGGAACAGGAACGGCACGAAGTTCATCGACCAGCGCCGCATGACCGGCCCCATCCGCTCTTTGCAAATCTCCGCCCGCTTGAAGTTGTCGGGCACCGAACCGACGTCGAAGACGCCGCCGCAGAGGAACTGCACCGGGTTCGCGAAGTCGGGCAGGGACAGCAGGCCGCTCAAGGTGCCCTGCGCGGGGTTGTAGATGTTGTAGAAGTTGGTCAGACCGTGCGGGGTGATGTGCAGCACCTGCTCGAAGTTCTCGCTCTGGTCTGACAGCACCTTGGTGAATTCTGACAACTTGTTGACCTGGGCGATCAACGCGTCGTTGTTGTCGTGCAGGAAGCCCCGCACGTCGCGCAACGCCTGGTTCAGCGTGCCCAGCGTGACGTCCAGGTCAGCCGAGCTCTCGGCCAGCACCGCCGACACCGCGGCGACGTGGCCGGTGAACTGCACCATCTGTTCGTTGCTGCCCGACAGCGCGTCGACCAGAACCTGCAGGTTCTTGACGGTGCCGAATAAGTCGGTGCGCGAGTCCCCGAGCCGGCCGGATGTCGCCGACAGTTCGCGCAGCGCACTGCGGAACGACTCGCCGTTACCGTCGAACGTGTCGGCGGCCTGGTTTACGAACGTGCTCAGGGCTCCGTTGAGTTTGCCGCTCTCGGGCGCCAGTTGCGCGCTGAGCTGGGTCAACTCCTGCTTGACTTCGTCCCACTCGACCGGCACCGCGGTGCGATCCTCGTCCAGGACCGCACCGTCGGCGAGCTGCTCGCCGCCGGTGTAGGCCGGGGCCAGCTGAATCACCCGCGCCGACACGATGTTCGGCGCCATCAGCACCGCATGCACGTCGGCCGGCAACGGCACGTCCTTGTTCACCGTCATGGTGATCTTGACGTTCTCCGCGCGCGGTTCGATGGACTCGATCCGGCCGACCGGAACCCCGACCACCCGGACGTCGTCACCCGGGTACAGCCCCACCGCGGTGGAGAAGTAGCCGGTGATTCGGTAGCTGCGCTGCGCGGGCAGCACCACGTAGACGCCGGCGGCCAGCAGCGCAGCCAGCGCCCCGGCAAGCAGGATTCGCAACGTCGGGCGCGTCATGGCGACTTCGGCTTAATGACGGTGCGGTCGTAGAGCATTCCGCGCAGATAGTCAGCCAGGCTGTCCGGGATTTTCCCGGGCTGGAAGAAGATGTCGAGTAGCACCTCGGACATGGTGGGCGGCGGCAGGCCGTACAGGTTGATCTGGAAACCCGGCCCCGAGGCCACCACCTCACCGAGCGTGGTGGCGTAGCCGGGCAACCGGTCCAGCGCCCCGGCAATCCGATCCTTGCGCTCGATCATATTGTCCAGCACCAGGTTTAGCTTCTTGAGGGTGGGGCCGATCTCCTTCTGGTTGTCGCCGACGAATCCGGAAAGTTGTTGTGAGACATCGTCGATACCGCCGATCAGGGCGCCGAGCGCCTGCCGCCGCTCATCCAGGGCGGCGAAGAGCTGGTTGCCGTCGAGCACCAGTCGGTTGACCTGCGCGGCCCGCTGGTTCAGCACGCCGGTGACCGACTTGGCGTGGGTCAGCAACTGGCCCAACGCTTCGTCGCGGCGGTTGATGCTGCGCGACAGGGCGGTAACCCCGTCCAGCGCCCCGCGCAACTGCGGAGTCGCCTCGCGCATCGAGTCGGTGAGCACAGCCAGCGCCTCCTCGAATCGCGGCTTGTCCAGGTCGCGGACGTTGCCGCCGAGGTCCTGCAGCGCGTTGTTGAGGGTGTACGGCGAGCGGGTGCGGCCCAGCGGGATCTCCGTGACCGAACCGGCCCCGGCGGGACTGATCGACAGTGCCTTCTCGCCCAGCACGGTGTCGGTACGGATCGCGGCCAACGACTGGTCGCCCACCCGGACATTCCGGTCGACGGTGAAGCTCACCTTCGCACTGGCTCCGGCGAGCGCCACCTTGGTCACTTTGCCCACCCGGATGCCAGACACGATCACGTCATTGCCCGCCATGACGCCGCCGGCGTCGGCGAAGTAGCCCTGATAGGTCTTGCCCTGCGGCCAGAACGGCAGGCTGGTGTAGCCGAACGACACCAAGACCAGGCATGCAATCAGCGCGATGCCCAATGTTCCGGTGCGAACCGGGTTCTCGTCATCAATTCTTGACAGGAGAGCACCTCCCCTTGCTGGTGTCGGTCTGCCCGCCCATTGGCAGGAGGATGTCGCTGCCGGCGGGCCCGTTGAGCTTCAGGGAGACCGTGCAGTAGTTGATGTTGAAGAACGAGCCGTAGGCGCCGAGCGCATTGAGCCGCAGGTAGTTCTCCTCCAGCGGGTCAATGACCGCGTTGAGTTCGTCCTTGCGCTTGTCCAGCACGGTGGCCAGCGGCCGGGCGTTCTCGATCACGCCCTGCAGCGGCCGGCGGGTGCGGCGCAGCGTGTCGGTGAGGTCGGTCTCGACGGTGGCCAGCGGGCCGATGGCACCGGCGATCGCGTCCTTGCCCTCCGCCAGTCCGCTCATCAGCTGTTGCAGCTTGTCGACAGTGGCGTCGAACTGGTCACGCTTGTCGTCGACGGTTGCCAGCACGGTGTTCAGGTTGTTGATCACGTCGCCGATCAGCTGGTCGCGGGAGGCCAGCGCGGTGGTGAACGAGCTGGTGCTGGCCAGCATCTGCGACAGTGCGCCGCCCTGGCCCTGCAGCAACTCGATGATCGCGCTGCTGATCTCGTTGATCTTTTTGCCGTCGAGACCCTTGAGCACTGGGCGCATCCCACCGAGCAGCGCATCCAGGTCCAGCGCGGGCTGGGTGTGGTCCCGGTTGATGGTGCCGCCGGGCGGCAACTTACGCAGATCGCCGGCCCCCGAGGCGATCTCCAGGTACCGGTCGCCGACCAGGTTCTCGTACCGGATCAGCGCGCGGGTCGAGCCGTAGAGCTGGTAACGCTTATTGACGTCGAAGGTGACGGCGACGGTGTTGTCCGGCGTCAGCTCGACGCGTTTCACCGTACCCACCGGGATTCCGGCGATCCGCACATCCTCGCCTCCTTTGAGCCGGGACGCGTTGGCGAAATCGGCGTGGTAGGTGTGGTTGGACGCGAAGCGGAACTCGCCGAACACCACCACCAGGCCGGCCGAAACCAGCAGCATGACGGCGGTGAAGATGCTGACCTTGATCAGCGTGCCACGGGTGTTCATCAGTACTCGTCCCGTTCCGCGTAGGCACCGTTGAAGAGGAACTGCGCGGTGGACGGGGCGTCGAACTGCACCTCGGTGTTCGGTTGGAAGGGGACGTAGGAGCTGTCAGTCACCAGGAACGGGGACCGGAACCAGGAGCCGCCGTACTGCTTGCTGGGGATGTCCGGCAGGCCCCGACAGTTCGGGCCACCGGACGCGTTGGCTACCGGCAGGCTCTCCGGGTAGGTGTAGGCCGGTGCGCCCGGAAGGAAGTTGGAGTGCACGTACAGCGCCGGTTTGGTACCGCCGATCGACGGACCGAATTTCTCCAGTGCCCCTTTGATCCCCTTGAACAGGCAGCCGAACTCCGGCGAGTACTCGGACAGCAGACTGCCCATAGCGCGGAACCGCTGGATTCCGGCGATGAAGTCGTCAGCAGCGGGCGCGATGGTGTCGTAGCCGTTGTTGGCCAGCCCGGTCGTCGCCAGCAGTGCTTTGCTTAGGTTGTCGCGCTGATCGACCAGCGTCTTGCTGATCGTCGGGACGTTATCGAAGATCGTCGCCAGGTCAGGGGCGGCGTCGCCGTAGATGTTGCCGACCACCGCGGTCTTGGCGAAGCCCGACTGGAGCTGCGCCAGTTTGGGATTGAACTTCTCCAGGTAGCCGTTCAGCCCGGACAGCAGGGCGCCCAGGTTGTCGCCGTTGCCGCGCAACCCTTCGGCCAGCGCGCTGATCGACCCGTTGAGCTGCACCGGGTTGATCTTGTCCAGCATATCGGTCAGCGTCTGGAACAGCGTGTTTACTTCCAGCTGCACATCGGACGCCTGCACATTGGCGCCGTTGCGCATCACCTTGCCCGACGGCACCGGCGGCGGAATGAACTCCACCGACTTGGCCCCGAAGATGGTGTTTCCGGCGATGTGCACGGCGGCGTTCGACGGGATGTAGTGCATCGCGGAGCTCTCGATGGACAGCGTGAGCTTGGCCTGCTCACCCTGATACTGGATCGTCTTGACCTTGCCGATCTGGATACCGCGGTACTTGACCTTGGCGTCCTGCTCCATCACCAGGCCGGCGCGCGGCGAGGTGACGGTGACCTTATCGGTGGAGCTGAAGATAGACACATAGGACATATAGGTGAACGCGGTCGCAGCAAGCAGAATCCCACCCAGGACTGCCGCGGCAATCCGCACCTGGGTACGCCTCGATCCGTTTTCCACCTGCATTCCCTTGCTATCCCGAGAGATTGAAGTTGCCGGACCCGCCGTAGACGGCAAGTGAGACGAACAACGTAATGACTACCACAACCACCAGCGAGGTACGCACCGCTTGACCTACCGCGATACCGACGCCGACGGGGCCGCCGGCCGCGTTGTAGCCGTAGTAGGTGTGCACCAGCATCACCGCGATCGACATGATGATTGCCTGAAGGAAGGACCACAGCAGGTCGGTCGGGATCAAGAAGGTGTCGAAGTAGTGGTCGTACAGGCCCGGCGACTGTGCGTTGATGAATACCGTGGTGGACCGGGCCGCGAAGAACGCCGCCAGCACCGACAGTGAGTACAGCGGAACGATCGCGATCAGGCCCGCCACCAACCGGGTGGACACGAGATAGGACACCGCATGCACAGCCATCGCTTCGACGGCGTCGATCTCCTCGGCGACCCGCATGGCGCCGAGTTGCGCGGTGGTGCCGGCGCCGATTGTGGCGGCCAGCGCGATCCCGGCCACCACAGGCGCCACGATCCGCACGTTGAGGAACGCCGACAGGAAGCCGGTCAACGCCTCGATACCGATGTTGCCCAGCGAGGAGAAGCCCTGCACCGCGATCACACCGCCGGAGGCCAGGGTCAAGAAGGTGGCCACCCCGACCGTGCCGCCGATGATCGCCAGCGCGCCGGTGCCCATGGTGATCTCGGCGATCAGCCGGATCGTCTCCTTGCGGTACTTGGTCAGCGCGTTGGGGATGTAGCGGATCGACTCGGCGTAGAACAGCGCCTGCTCGCCGAAGTCGTCGTAGGCCTTGGGCAACCAACGGAACAGCCGCCGGAACCGCAGCGTGGCGTCGTAGCTCATGGGGCGCTCACTTCACCAACACTCGAACGCTGATCGCGGTCATGACGACGTTGATGACGAACAGGCAGATGAAGGCGTAGACGACGGTCTCGTTGACCGCGTTGCCGACTCCCTGCGGACCGCCCTTGGCCGTCAGCCCGCGATAGCACCCGATCAGCCCGGCGGCCGTGCCGAACAGCAGCGCCTTGATCTCGGCCATCACCAGCTCACCGAGGCCGGTCAGCACGGTCAGCCCGTTGATGAACGCACCCGGGTTGACGCCCTGCAGGAATACCGAGAACACGTATCCGCCGGTTATCCCGATCGCGCACACCAACCCGTTGAGCAGGAGCGCGACGACCGTCGACGCCAGCGCCCGGGGCACCACGAGCCGCTGGATCGGGTCGATGCCCAGCACCCGCATCGCGTCGATCTCTTCGCGGATGGTCCGGGCGCCGAGGTCCGCGCAGATGGCGGTGGCGCCGGCACCGGCAACCACCAGCACCGTGACCACCGGGC
>JBDTEP010000086.1:0-8218 GCA_039922455.1 Mycobacterium sp.
TTGCTCGGGGTTAGGATTTGACCCAAGTTTCTGGGATGCCCATGTTTGGAGGAATCTTGACCGCCGAAGCACCCCCACGCGCAGAACTTGAGGCCAGTCGACCGTTCCCCCCGCCGATGGGCCCCAAGGGCAGCCTGTTCTACAAGGTGATCACGACCACCGATCACAAGTTGATCGGCATCATGTACTGCGTTGCGTGCATGGTGTTCTTCTTCATCGGTGGTCTGTTGGCACTGCTCATGCGCACCGAGCTAGCGGCGCCGGGCCTGCAATTCCTGTCCAACGAGCAGTTCAACCAGCTGTTCACCATGCACGGCACGGTGATGCTGCTGTTCTACGCCACCCCGATCGTGTTCGGCTTCTCCAACCTGGTGCTGCCGCTGCAGATCGGCGCCCCGGACGTGGCCTTCCCGCGGCTCAACGCGTTCTCGTTCTGGCTGTTCGTGTTCGGCGCGACGATCGCGCTGGCTGGCTTTATCACCCCCGGCGGTGCGGCCGACTTCGGCTGGACCGCCTACACCCCGCTGAGCAACGCGGTGCACTCGCCGGGCGCCGGCGCGGACCTGTGGATCTTCGGCCTGGCAGTCGGTGGTCTGGGCACCATCCTGGGTGGGGTCAACATGATCACCACCGTGGCCTGCATGCGCGCACCGGGCATGACGATGTTCCGGATGCCGATCTTCACCTGGAACATCTTGATCACCTCGATCATGGTGCTGATCGTCTTCCCGCTGCTGACGGCGGCACTGCTGGGTCTGGCGGTCGACCGGCACTTGGGCGGGCATATCTATGACTCCGCCAACGGCGGAGTGCTGCTGTGGCAGCACTTGTTCTGGTTCTTCGGCCATCCCGAGGTGTACATCATTGCGCTGCCGTTCTTCGGCATCGTCAGCGAAGTTCTCCCGGTGTTCTCCCGCAAGCCGATCTTCGGCTACGTCACCCTGGTGTACGCGACGATGAGCATCGCGGGCCTGTCGACGGCGGTGTGGGCGCACCACATGTTCGCCACCGGTGCCGTGCTGCTGCCGTTCTTCTCGCTGCTGAGTCTCATGATCGCGATCCCGACCGGGCTGAAGTTCTTCAACTGGATCGGCACGATGTGGAAGGGCCAGTTGACCTTTGAGACGCCGATGCTGTTCTCGGTCGGCTTCATCGTGACCTTCCTGGCTGGCGGCCTGACCGGGGTGATGCTGGCCAGCCCGCCGCTGGACTTCCACGTCAGCGATACCTACTTCTTGATCGCGCACTTCCACTACGTGCTGTTCGGCACCATCGTGTTCGCGACGTTCGCCGGGATCTATTTCTGGTTCCCGAAGATGACCGGCCGGTTGCTCGACGAGCGGTTGGGCAAGCTGCACTTCTGGTTGACGTTCATCGGGTTCCACACCACGTTCTTGATCCAGCACTGGCTGGGCAACATGGGTATGCCGCGCCGCTACGCCGACTACCTGCCCACCGACGGCTTCCAGCCGTTCAACATCGTCTCCACCGTGGGGGCGTTCATCCTGGGCGCGTCGATGATCGTCTTCACCTGGAACGTCTTCAAGAGCTGGCGGTACGGCGAGGTCGTCACGGTCGACGACCCGTGGGGGTACGGCAATTCGCTGGAGTGGGCCACCAGCTGCCCGCCGCCGCGGCACAACTTCACCGAACTGCCCCGGATTCGTTCGGAGCGGCCGGCATTCGAACTGCATTACCCGCACATGATCGATCGGCTGCGTGCCGAGGCGCACGTCGGCCGTCACCCCGGCGACGAGCTGTACGAGCCCACGCCGGTCTGATGGGCCCGTGGGGGGTGAGGCGGAGCCCGGTCGGATCGGGCGCCCGCCGCGGGTGAGCATGCCCAAGGTGCCGGTGTTGATCACCGTCACCGGCGTCGATCAGCCGGGTGTGACGTCGGTGCTGTTCGAGGTGCTGGCGCGGCACCGGGTTGAGCTGCTCAATGTCGAACAGGTCGTGGTTCGCGGCCGGCTGACGCTGGGCGTGCTGGTGTCGGCGCCACCGGAGTTGGCCGACGGAACGGAGTTGGCCGACGAGGTCACCGCGGCCATTCATGGCGTGGGCCTGCACGTCACGATCGAACGCAGCGACGACGCTCGGATCATCGCTATACCGTCCACACACCGGATCGTGGTGCTGGGACGGCCGGTGACCGCCGCCGCCCTGGGAGCGCTGGCCCGTGAGATCGCTGGCATCGATGCCAACATCGACATGATCCGGGGCGTCTCGGACTACCCGGTAACCGGGTTGGAACTGCGTGTCTCGGTGCCTGTGGGCGCCGCGGGCCGGTTGCAGTCCGCGCTGAGCAAGGTCGCAGCGCAGCAGCGGGTCGATGTGGCATTCCAAGACGCCAATCTGTCCCGGCGGACCAAGCGCCTGATCGTGTTCGATGTCGACTCCACCCTGATCCAGGGCGAGGTCATCGAGATGCTTGCCGCCCGCGCCGGCGCCGGGGACGCGGTCGCGGCGATCACCGAGGCCGCGATGCGCGGCGAACTCGACTTCGCCGAGTCGCTGCACCACCGGGTGGCCACCCTCGCCGGCCTGCCGGCCGGTGTCATCGAGGAGGTGGCTCGGCAGATCGAACTCACCCCCGGCGCGCGGACCACGCTGCGCACGCTGCGCCGGTTGGGCTTCAAGTGTGGGGTGGTGTCCGGTGGCTTCCGGCAGGTGATCAAACCGTTGGCCGACGACCTGAAGCTGGACTTCGTCGCGGCCAACGAGCTGGAGATCGTCGACGGCAAGCTCACCGGCCGGGTGATCGGGCCTGTGGTGGACCGGGCCGGCAAGGCCGAGGCGCTGCGTGACTTCGCCAGCCGCGCCGGGGTGCCGATGGAGCAGACCGTCGCCGTCGGTGACGGCGCCAACGACATTGACATGCTGGCCGCCGCCGGCCTCGGCGTGGCGTTCAACGCCAAACCGGCGCTGCGCGAGGTGGCCGATGCGTCATTGAGTTACCCGTATCTGGACACGGTCCTTTTCCTGCTCGGTGTCACCCGGGCTGAGATCGAGGCCGCTGACGCGCACGACGGGGTGTTGCGCCGGGTCGACATCCCCCCGGAGTAGGCAGGTCCGTCAGGACTCGAGGTCGAACAGACCGGCCAGGTCGACCAGGGTTCCACCGAGTGCCTCGGCGACGGGCACGACCACGCCGTAGGTGAGCGCGAACGGGACCAATCCGGCGATCGCGCCGATCGCACCCTCGATCCCGCCGATCGGGTCACCCCCTTGAATCTCATCCGGCAGGCGGCGACAATGTCGGCGCCAGCCGAGACCGGTGGTCAGGTACGGGTGAATCATGGTGCCGCTGGTGATGTTCAGAACAGTGCGCCGATCGCGATCAAAGGCAGCAGCCCCAGGTCGGCGGCGAGCGGGATACCGATGGCGTCGAGCAGATTGCCGTCGGCGATCTCGGACATGAAGATGTTGTAGTTGTATTCGGGCAGGGTGAACAGCAGTGCGCTGAGCATGTCCAAGGCTGGAACCCCGGTGTGCGGCGGGAAGGTCTCGAAGAGGTCCTGCCAGGTGGTAGGAACCATAGACAGGACTGAGGTCTCGCCGCCGAGGAGAGCCGGTGCCTCCCTGAGGAACTGCTCGACCCACTCCGGTGCCGAATAGACGTAGTTGGCCGGGCTCATCAAGGTAGTGAAGAAGTCGGAGATGCCCTTCTGCGCGCCGTCGGCCAGGGCTTGCGGAACCTGTTGCAGGACACTGACGTCCGGCAGGAATCCCAACCCGGTGGGCACGTCGGCGAATCCGGGGCTCCAGCCGTTCTCGATATTGCCGTAACCCAGGTTCACGAGCACCCGCAGTGCCGGCTGCAGCAGGTTGACCAGGGGGTTGCCGATGAACGGCAGCAGCTGCAACGGCGCCAACAGTGGCAGGGTGCTGGCCGGGATCATGTAGTAGTTGGTCAGGATGTCGGCGTCCGAGGTGGGTAGTAGCACCGCGTCCGAGATGTCCTCGGGGGTGAGTCCGGGGTAGGTCGCGTGCTGGAAGGCGATGCCCATCACGGCGTTGAGGACCGACAGGAAATCGATCGGGTACTGCGGGAAGGCGGCGAAGCCGTCGTATTCGTTGGTGTAGACGTCGGTCGGGTACAGATCCGACGGTTGCGGGCCGGTGAACGTCAGGCCGAGGCTGGGGATGTCCGGGTGGCTGCCGGCAGGAAGGTCGAAGCGCGTCAGCATGCCCCCATTGGGAGCACTCTCGTTACCGAGCAGCACGAAATGGACGTAGTCACTCGGCACGCCCTGATCGGCGAGCTGCTGCATCAGCAGCGACGACATCACCGCGCTCTGCGACCAGCCGAACACCACCACGGGGTTGTCGGCGTCGACCTGGCCGCCGGCGATCTGCGCCAGAATCGCAGCTTCCAGAATCGTGTTGCCCTGCGCCACCGACTTGTCGAACGTCTCGGCGAATGGACCAGTGAACGGGTACAGCGCCTCGGGGGTGCTCAGGATCTGCGCGGTGCCGGTGAAGCCGTGGGGCGCCAGGTAAAGCTCGTTGATGAGATCGGCGAAGGCCTGGCTCGGTGTCGGGAGGCCACTGCCGCCCATGATCAGCGCCGTACCGCCGCCGAGCGGATAGTCCGCGGCATGGCTACCGGTGAGTTGTATCGGGTGGAACGACGCGTCTGGCACTGGCACTGCAGGGGAGGCGACCAAGCCGGCGACGGTCAAACCGACCGCGAGTGCGTCAGGAAAACTGAACATCGCCCCCCCTGAGATATAACCTAAAGGCCGGTATACGCTAACCGTGACGTTGATTACAACATGTCATCACATTCGTAGCAAGAGGACTTGTTGTAAACGGGTTCGTGGCTACCGGCACCCCGGTCGGACGCCACCGAACCGGGGTACGGCACCATGGGGCGCGTGCCCGATACCGGACGCCCCGGCCCCCCAGCAGCGGCCGATCAGGATCTGTTGATCCACTTCGAGGGCATCTCGCTGTGCCGTGACGGGCGCACCCTGGTCGGGCCGTTGGACTGGTCGGTCGAACTCGACGAACGCTGGGTGATCATCGGACCCAACGGGGCGGGCAAGACGTCATTGCTGCGGATCGCTGCCGCCAGCGAACATCCGTCCTCAGGGGTGGCCTATGTGCTCGGCGAGCAGCTGGGCCGGGTCGACACCACCGAACTGCGGGCCCGGGTGGGCCTGAGCTCGTCGGCGCTGGCGCAGCGGATACCGGATGGCGAGACCGTCCGCGATCTGGTGATCTCGGCCGGCTACGCGGTGCTGGGACGCTGGCGGGAACGCTACGACGCCGTCGATCATGACCGCGCGGTGGACCTGTTGGAAAGTCTGGGCGCCGAGCACCTCGCCGATCGCACCTTCGGCACGTTGTCCGAGGGTGAGCGCAAACGGGTGCTGATCGCCCGCGCGTTGATGACCGACCCGGAGTTGCTGTTGCTCGACGAACCGGCTGCCGGGCTCGACCTCGGCGGGCGTGAGGAACTGGTTGCCCGGCTGGCCGATCTGGCCGCCGACCCGGACGCGCCGGCGATCGTGCTGGTCACCCATCACGTCGAGGAGATCCCGGTCGGTTTCAGCCACTGCCTGCTGTTGGCCGAGGGCCGCCCCGTCGCCGCCGGCCTGCTCAGCGATGTGCTGACCTCCCAGAATCTGTCCGCCGCGTTCGGCCAGTCGATCTCCTTGGACCTCATCGACGGGCGCTACTTCGCCCGCCGGACCCGTAGTCGAGCAGCCCACCGGAGGCGTTTATGACCCATCCGCAGCCAGCGCCCCTACCGACCCGGCCCGCCGCGACGGTGATGCTGGTGCGCGACGGCGGCACCGGCCTGGATGTGTTCTTGATGCGCCGCCACTCCGCGATGCAGTTCGCCGCCGGGGTGATGGTGTTTCCCGGCGGCGGGGTCGACGACCGCGACCGCAGCACCGAAATCGCCTGGGTCGGGCCGGAGCCGGCGTGGTGGGCGCAGCGTTTCGGGGTCGACGTCGACCTGGCTGCAGCGCTGGTCTGTGCCGCCGTGCGCGAGACGTTCGAGGAATCCGGGGTGCTGTTCGCCGGCCCGGCCGACGACTCACGGCGGGTCGTCGCCGATGCGTCGGTGTACGCCGAAGCCCGCTCCGCACTGGCCGCCGGGGAATTGTCGTTCGTCGACTTCCTGCGCACCGAGAACCTGGTGCTGCATGCAGACCTGCTGCGGCCGTGGGCGAACTGGGTGACACCGGAAGCCGAACGCACGCGGCGCTACGATACCTTCTTCTTCGTAGCCGCCCTGCCGGTCGGGCAGCGCGCCGACGGCGAGAACACCGAATCCGATCGGGCCGACTGGAGCACCCCCGAAGCCGCGATCGAAGACTTCTCGGCCGGGCGCACCTTTTTGCTGCCGCCGACCTGGACCCAACTGGATTCCCTGGCCGGCCGCACCGTCGAGGACGTTTTGGCGGTGGAGCGGCAGATCGTGGTGGTGCAGCCGGGTTTGGCCCGCAACGGCGACAATTGGGAGATCGAGTTCTTCGATTCGGGGCGCTACAACCAGGCGCGCGGCAACCGGTGGCCCGGGTGAGGGAGTTCGTCGCGGTCCACCTGTCCGCAGCGGTGCCCGGGGTGGCGACGCTGGCACTGTCGCGTCCACCGACCAATGCGCTGACCCGGCAGGTCTACCGGGAGATTGCCGAGGCGGCAGCGGAGGTGTCGGTCCGCGACGACGTCGCCGCGGTGGTGTTGTTCGGTGGCCATGAGATCTTCTGCGCTGGCGACGACGCGCCCGAACTGCGCACCCTGATCGCCTCGGAGGCGGAACGATTCGCCCGGGTCCGCCACGACGCCATGTTGGCCGTGGCGTCGATCGCCAAGCCGACGGCGGCGGCCGTCACCGGTTATGCGCTGGGCAGCGGGCTGGCGCTGGCGCTGGCGGCGGACTGGCGGATCAGCGGTGACAACGTCAAATTCGGGGCCACCGAGATTCTGGCCGGCCTCGTTCCCGACGGCGCGGGACTGGCCCTGCTGGCCCGTACCGTCGGCGGAAGCCGCGCCAAGGAGTTGGCGTACAGCGGGCGGTTCTTCGACGCCGAGGAGGCGTTGGCGTTGGGACTGGTCGACGAGATGGTGGCCCCTGACGGGGTCTATGACGCGGCGGTCAAGTGGGCCGGCCGCTTCGTCGACACCCCGCCGCAGGCGTTGGCCGGGGTCAAGGCCTCGATCGAAGACATTGCGCGCCTGACACCGGCGCAGCGGGCTGCCGCCGACTGTCGCCGCTTCGCCGAGGTGTTCGCCGCCGGCAGCGGAGTCGCCACAGACGGACGCTAGACCGCCACGCCGGAACAACGCGCGGCCATAACGGCTTTTTTCACCCTTCTATCAGCTAACGTCCAGATGCGTGACGAAGTCGTCACAGTGCCGGCGTTAGGACGAGGCCATGCAACGAATTGCCACCCGACCTTGGGCCACCGCGGCCGTCGCGTTCCTGGGGGCGGGCGCCGTTGCGGCCACCCCGGTCATAGCGCCGCTACCCAGCGCCGTCGCGATGGACATCCTGTTCGCCGCCCAGGACATCACGCTCGACCTGGTGCGACACGGGGAGTCGGTGGACAACGCCGAAGGTGTCCTGGGCACCACGCCACCGGGCGCCGAGCTCACCGCGCTCGGCCAGCAACAGGCGGCCGACGTCGCACCGCTGATCAATGCCGCGTTCCCGGACGGCATCGCCGGGATCTACTCCTCGGAGCTGATCCGCGGCCAGGAAACCGCGCAGCCCCTGGCCGATCTGCTGGGAATGGACGTCACACACCTGGCCGGGCTCAACGAAATCAATGCGGGATGGTTCGAAGGGCATGAACTCAACACGCTCACCCAGATCGCCTACGCCTTACCGACGTTGATGTGGGTCATGGGCCAGTACTGGGTGCCTATGCTGGGATCGACGATCGACCCCAACGGGGTGGCGTTCAACGACCGCGTCACTGACGCGATCGAAGCCATCTACGGCAACACCGTCTCCGACCCGGACAACCCGATGAACGACGCGGTGTTCGCCCACGCCGGGACGATCGCGATCTGGACGCTGATGAACGTCAAGAACCCCGACTTCGGGCTGGTCATCAACGAGTTGCTCGACACCCACAGTCCGCTGGTCAACACCGGCCAGGTCGTCATCGACGGCAACCCCACCGACGGTTGGACGCTGATCAGCTGGGAAGGTCACGAGGTAGCGGCGACCCCGGACCTGTTCACCGGGTTGTTC
>JBDTEP010000087.1:0-9155 GCA_039922455.1 Mycobacterium sp.
ACCTCCCGCTTGCGGGGGACAACCCAGCGACACTGGCCACGTTGACCACGGTGCCCGCGCCGGCGTCGATCATCGCGGGCAGCGCGGCGCGGGTCAGCTGCATCACCGCGGTGACGTTGACGTCCAGTTGGGACTGCAGCAGTGCGGCGTCAGCGGTCCAGAACTCACCGGAGGTGCCGAAACCCGCGTTGTTCACCAGCACCCGCACACCGACGCTGAGCCGATCGGCGACCTTGGCCCGGCCGTCGGCCTCGGCCAGGTCGGCGGAGAGCACCTCGGCTTCACACCCGTGACTGCCGCGCAGTTCGGTCGCCAGAGCGGTCAACCGCTGTGCGTCGCGGGCCACCAGAACCAGGTCATATCCGTCGGCGGCGTAACGGCGCGCGTAGCCGGCGCCCAGCCCGGAGGTGGGCCCGGTGACCACAGCGACGGGGCGTGACATGACCGTCAGCGTAACGGCAGGGCTAGCTAGTACGCGGTCTGGCGGCCGTTGCGGCCGGCCGAGGAGTGCAGCATGCTCGACGTCTCATCCCGGGTCGTGCGGCGCCGTGGCCGCGGCTCAGCGGCCGGCGCGGTGTTGCCCACCGGCGGGGTGGCTGCCCTGGACGGTGACGCCACCTGATCGTGTTCGCTGTCCTCCAGCGCCTGGACCGCTCCGGCTGAACCCACCGGGCGGCTGGGCTGCCCGTTGCGCCGGACCGCCGGCGTGGCGGACGCGGTTTCGGCCTGCTGGTGCCGCGGCGTCGGCGGCAGCACCCGTAGCAGGTCGTTGAATTGGCGGATGCTGCGCAGACCCTCGTCCCACTGGGCGCGGGTGCTGGCGATGGGCATGCTCACCAGGGTCCAGTTCGCCTCGTTCCACATGATCTCCGCGCAGTCCGGGGCGGTGTGGGCGAACGTGACCATCCGTCGGTCGCAGGCTCGGCGGGCCGCGTCGAGATTGGTGGAGTAGACCATTCGCGGGCCGATCGCCCCGAGCAGCCAGATGTCGTTCTCCCGCGGCTCTTTGAGGCCCTTGAGCCGCACATCGACGACAACGTTGGTGCTGACCTTGCGGTGCAGCGCGATCACGGTGGCGACTTCGTCCAGGTCAAAGATGTAGACCGCTTCGCCGCGGATCTGGCCCAGCACCACGTTGCGGACCGGCGCATCGCCCACCGTCGACATCACGCCGCGCTTCCAGCGCCGCAGGATCTCCGCGGACTGCGGTTCGAAGTCGAATCCGTGCGAGCGGGCCCAGGATTTACGGCGCCGGCTGCGGCCGCGACGCTGGTCGATGTCCACGTACAGCAACACCGCCGCGCCGACGAAGCACAGCGCGGACAAAGTGAACCAGAGCGGGACCATTGTGCCTAGCGTATCCGTTCTCGGCCCGGAACCGAGAATGGTTGCTGATCACAACCGTGCATCAGCGCTGTCACCATCACGGTTGGATGAGGGTGCCACCGACGATGGTCTGCCCACCGCTCGGGCTGTAGGAGATGTAGACCGGTTCCTGGGCGAACAGCCAGTTGCCGGTGTTCATGCCGCCGCTGGAGATCACGGTCGGGCTGCGCACCTCGCCGGCCTGGGAGCCCACCGTGTAGGAGTACAGCGGCGTTCCGTCCTTGGTGTAGACCTCAATGGTCGTCCCGCCGGGCAGGGATCCGTTGACCGGTGTCACGCCGGAGCCTGCCAGCGCCGAGGTCGGCATGGTCCCGTAGACCCCACCGGAGTCGATGACGGCACGCACCGTCACGGGATCTGCACCGTTGATGCTCACCTGCAGGTCACTGGCAGGGGTCGTCCACGGCGCCCCGTTGATCACCGTTCCGCCTTCGTACGGGTTGTCCCCGAACACCAACTCGCCGGTCTTGCCGGTCTGGTGGATCAGCACACCATTGCCGAGATTGCCCGGCAGATCGGCGGTCGGAATGTGGTCAGGAGTCGGCCCCAGTGCGTTCGGCCCGATACCCAGGACACCGACGACGTTGGACGGGCCCAGGTAGTCGCCGATGGACCACGGGCCGAGGAGGTTGAAGTTCGCTGGGAACGCGAACAGCACCGCGTCGACGCTGGTGTCGGCCGTGACGGTGTCCCCGCCGGCGTCGGTGAAGGTGACCGTGGTGGGCAGTTCCACATAGAAATAGTTCATCGCACCGCCGAATTGGCCGAAGTTGAAGCCAGTGGGCATGCCGGTGATGCCGAAGAGGTTCATATTCCAGATCGGCATGACCAGACCGGCCGCGCCGGTGTCGACCAGCACGTCTGCCGACGCACCGCCGCCCACCGAGACGCTGACCACCGGTTGGGTGACGGCATTGACCACCATCGGAACGGTGAACGTGTCCGGGAGGTTTGCCGGCAGCGTATCCGGGCCGTACACGGCGGCGCTGCCGGCGCCATCCGCACCGAACAGCCAGGGCGCAATGTCGTGGAGCGGGGTGTAGACGAGGTTCTGATACCAGCTGTCAAACAGGGTGTCCAACGAGGCCAGGGCTGAACCCGGGTCGGTGTCGGCCGCAATGCCGGGATCGACCATGCTGAACGCATCGACGAAGGGCTGGAACAGGTCGTCAAAGTCCGCGTTCGCGGCCGGTGCGGTGGTCAGTGGCGCCGCCCCCAGCGCCAGGAACACCCCTACAGCACTGACTGCACCGACCAGGCGATGGCGACGACCTGACATGACGTACCCCTCCGATTAACGGCAATTTTAGAAAATACCGCACTTTCTCAGTAAGCGTCAGGCTATCCGATCAGCTTCGCAGCCGCATCCTGGCATCATCACGTCGGCAAACGTTAGAGATCCCCCCGAAAACCCTGTTCGGGGGGATCTCTAACTGCGGCCGGCGGGGCTATCAGCCCAGGACCAGCGACTCACCGTCCGCGCCGAGGTTGACCGGCACGACGTCGCCGTCGTGCACGTCACCGGCCAGCAGCAGCTTGGCCAGCTGGTCGCCGATGGCCTGCTGGATCAGCCGGCGCAGCGGCCGCGCCCCGTACACAGCGTCGAAGCCGTGCTGAGCCAGCCACTTCTTGGCGTCGGCCGACACCTCCAGGGTCAGGCGACGTTGCGCGAGCCGTTTGTCCAGCTGCGCCAACTGGATGTCAACGATGTGCACCAACTCCTCGGCGTCCAGGCCGGAGAAGATCAGCACGTCATCGAGCCGGTTGATGAACTCCGGCTTGAACGCCGCCCGCACCGCGGCCATCACCTGCTCCTCGTCACCGCCGGATCCCAGGTTGGAGGTCAGGACCAGGATGGTGTTGCGGAAGTCGACGGTGCGGCCCTGGCCGTCGGTGAGCCGGCCCTCGTCGAGCACGGCCAGTAGCACGTCGAACACGTCCGGGTGGGCTTTTTCCACCTCGTCGAAGAGCACCACCGTGTAGGGCCGGCGGCGCACCGCCTCGGTGAGCTGGCCGCCCTGGTCGTAGCCGACGTAACCCGGGGGCGCCCCGACCAGACGGGCCACCGAGTGCTTCTCGGCGTACTCGCTCATGTCGATGCGGACCATGGCCCGCTCGTCGTCGAACAGGAACTCGGCCAGTGCCTTGGCCAGCTCGGTCTTGCCCACCCCGGTGGGGCCGAGGAACAGGAACGAGCCGGTCGGTCGGTTGGGGTCGGCGACTCCGGCGCGCGCACGCCGTACCGCGTCAGAAACTGCAGTGACCGCGGCCTTCTGTCCGACAACACGTTTGCCCAGTTCGTCTTCCATCCGCAGCAGCTTGGCGGTCTCGCCTTCCATCATCCGGCCGGCCGGAATGCCCGTCCAGGCGCTGACCACGTCGGCGATGTCGTCGGGACCGACCTCCTCCTTGAGCATGATGTCTTCTTGAGCCCGAGCGACCGGAACTGCGGCCTCGAGTTTCTTCTCCACCTCCGGGATACGCCCGTAGCGCAGCTCGGCGGCCTTGGCCAGATCCCCGTCGCGCTCGGCACGGTCAGACTCACCGCGCAGCGTCTCCAGCTGTTCCTTGAGCTCGCGGACGATGTCGATGGCGTGCTTCTCGTTCTGCCACCGCGCGGTCAGCTGGGCCAGCTTTTCTTTGTGGTCGGCCAACTCGGCGCGCAGCTTGACCAGTCGCTCCTTGGAGGCGTCGTCTTCCTCTTTGGCCAGCGCCATCTCCTCGATCTCCAGCCGGCGCACCAGCCGTTCCACCTCGTCGATCTCGACCGGCCGGGAGTCGATCTCCATCCGCAGCCGGGACGCGGCCTCGTCGACCAGGTCGATGGCCTTGTCCGGCAAGAATCGGGCGGTGATGTAGCGATCGGACAGGGTGGCCGCAGCGACCAGCGCCGAGTCGGTGATCCGCACCCCGTGGTGCACCTCGTAGCGCTCCTTGAGGCCGCGCAGGATGCCGACGGTGTCCTCCACCGATGGTTCCCCCACCCACACCTGCTGGAAGCGGCGCTCCAGCGCGGCGTCCTTCTCGATGTACTTGCGGAACTCGTCGAGCGTGGTGGCGCCGACCATCCGCAGCTCACCGCGCGCGAGCATCGGCTTGATCATGTTGCCGGCGTCCATTGCGCCCTCACCGGTGGCACCGGCGCCGACGATGGTGTGCATCTCGTCGATGAACGTGATGATCTGACCGGCCGAGTCCTTGATCTCGTCCAGCACGGCCTTGAGCCGTTCCTCGCACTCACCGCGGTACTTGGCACCGGCCACCATCGAACCCAGGTCCAGGGAGACGACGGTCTTGTCGCGCAGGCTGTCCGGGACATCGCCGGCGATGATGCGCTGCGCCAGGCCCTCGACGATCGCGGTCTTGCCGACACCGGGTTCCCCGATCAGCACGGGGTTGTTCTTGGTGCGCCGGCTCAAAACCTGCACCACCCGCCGGATCTCGGTGTCCCGGCCGATCACCGGGTCCAGCTTGCCCTCGCGGGCGGCCGCGGTCAGGTCGGTGGAGTACTTTTCCAGCGCCTGGTAGCTGGCCTCGGGGTCCGCGCTGGTGACCCGCGCGCTGCCACGCACCTTGACGAACGCTTCCCGCAGGGTCTGCGGGGCGGCGCCGTGGTCGGTGAGCAGCTTGGCGACGTCGGAGTCCCCGGTGGCCAGGCCGACCATCAAGTGCTCGGTGGAGACGTACTCGTCGTCTATCTCGGTGGCCAGTTGCTGGGCGACGGTGATCGCCGCCAGTGATTCGCGGGACAACTGCGGTTGCGCGCTGGCGCCGCTGGCCTGCGGCAGTCGGTCCAGTAGGTGTTGGGCCGCGGTGCGGATCGTCGCCGGATCCACGCCCACCGCCTCCAGCAGTGGCGCGGCGATCCCGTCGTTCTGGGTCAGCAGGGCCTGCAGCAGGTGCGCGGGCCGGATTTCGGGGTTGCCGGCGGCGGTGGCCGTCTGCAAGGCCGCGGTCAGGGCCGCCTGTGTCTTGGTGGTCGGGTTGAACGAATCCACGACACCTCCATTCGGGGTCAGAGCGGGCCTAGGGGGCCGGCCCGGGGAAAATGCTTGTCTGGTTGTTCAACGCCGTCAAGGTTGAGTCTGTTCCGCTCAAGTTAAGGTAATTTTGGCGCGGCCGCCATCGGGGGCTCAATCGTATGTTCGCCGGTGTGGCCAACCTGCCCGATCTCCGCGTTTGCATCCAGCGCAAACGGGGTCCCCGCAAAGTGTCTGCAGTTGCGCGGTACGCCACAGTCCTAATCGGATCGACCGACGAGATCCCGACTACTCCGGGTGCGCTGGTAGTCGCAGGCGATAGCGATGCGGCCGCGGTCGTGGTGGCCGTCGACCTGTTCGCCCACTCAGGTTGAGTTTTCGCATGACCCGGCGCCCGGCCGGGGGCGGGTCCAGAGGTAAAGGGCGATCCAGGCGCCGTAGCCCAGCGCCATCCCGGCATACATCACGGTCGGGTCGGTTTGGCCGTGCACGCTGAAGTACAGCGCGGCGCCGGCCATCAGCGCCGGCAGAACCGCCGCGCGACGCCTCATGGCGAACGCACCGGCGACGAGCGCGATCGACACGATCAGCAGCCCGGGACTGATCAGGTGCACCACGTCGACCACGGCGGCGAACCAACCCCGGGATTCATTGGTGCCATGCGCGGCGTGGCCCACGCCGGCGGCGGCCGACGCCCCGACCCCGAGTGCCACCAGGATCGCCGGCAGGCAACAGCCCAAGGTGCAGGCCAATGCGGCGACCACCCCCGCGACCCCGAACCGCCGACCCGCGGTGGGCTCGCGCCGTCGACGCAGATCGGGACATTCGGCCGTTGTTGACATATCCGCCCTTCGTAGTGACCCACCGAACCTATACCCCCTATGGGTACCTGGCAAGGTTGTCACGTTAGCGCGCTCGTCTGAGCCATCACTGATGCCGCCCGTCTGGCCCGTCGGATACCGTGCTGCCATGACGACCTCGGTGTGGGCCGCGTTGATTCCGTTTGCGCTGGTGGTGGCACTCTCCCCAATCACAGTCATTCCGGCGGTGCTGGTGCTGCACACGCCACGCCCGCGCGGGACCGGGCTGGCATTCCTCATCGGCTGGCTGGCGGGCCTGGCCGCACTCACCGCGGCCTCCGTGGCCGCATCCGGCCTGCTCGGTGGATTGCACACGACACCGCCGACCTGGGCGTCGTGGCTGCGGATCATCGCCGGCGTGGCGCTGATCGCGTTCGGCAGCTATCGCTGGGCCACCCGGCACGGTCACACCGAGACGCCGGGTTGGATGCGCAGGTTCGCCGGGTTGACACCGCTGCGGGCCGGGCTGACGGCTCTGGTGCTGACCGGGGCACGGCCCGAGGTGTTGCTCATCTGCGCGGCGGCCGGCCTGACCATCGGCAGCGCCGGGCTGGGCACCACCGGCGTTTGGCAAGCAGCCGCATTCTTCGTCGCGCTGGCCGCATCTACCGTCGTGATCCCGATCCTGGGCTACCTCGCTGCCAGCGACCGGCTCGATCCGGCGCTCAACCGGCTCAAGGACTGGATGGCAGAGCAACACGCCGCGATGCTCGCCGTTGTCCTGGTCCTCATCGGTGCGATGGTGGCCTACAACGGAATCCACTCGCTGTAGCCGGGCCTCCGTACCGGCCGTCACCCCCAACCTCTGCGCCGTCGCCAGGTGAAATGGCGTCGCGGGTACGCAGTTCGCATGAGGGAAGCCGACCAGAACGCACCCCCGGCCTGAACCGACGACGCCCGAGGAGGGCGCTGTCGAGTACTCACCGGAGTTGTTCGACACGCTTTAAGATCGCGACCGTGGGCCTCGACGACCGTGACGCGCTGCGTGTGCTGCACGATGCCTTCACGAGCACAGTTGACGGGGACGGTCTGACCGCAAAGTTCTTCACTCGCTGGTTCGGCACCGACCCGTCGGCGCGGGATCTGTTCCCCGCCGACCTGGCCAGCACCCGCGTCGCGTTCGCCCGGGCGATGCGCTGGGTGTACGGCGAATTCGTCGCCCAGCAAGCCCAGCAGCCGGTGTCGTTCCTTGCCCAGCTCGGCCGAGACCACCGCAAATACGGTGTGACGCAGCACCATTACGAAACGGTGAGTCGAGTGCTCTACACCACCATGCGCGACGAACTTGCCAATGACTGGACCGCGGCGGTCGACGACGCCGCCCGCGAGTCGCTGAATCTCATCACCGGGGTGATGGGCGGCGCCGCCGACGCCGACGAGGGCCCCGCCCGGTGGGACGGCACGGTGGTCGAGTACCAGCGGGTATCCCGGGATCTGGGCGTCGTCCGGCTGCAGTTGGACCGGCCGCTGGCCTACTACCCGGGCCAGTACGTCAAAGTCGAGGTACCGCAGTGCCCCCGGTCGTGGCGCTATCTGAGCCCGAGCATGCCCGCCGATGAGACGGGCGCCATCGAGTTCCACGTGCGTACCGTCTCCGGTGGCCTGGTCAGCGCCGCGATAGTCAACGAGACCCTGCCCGGTGACCGCTGGCGGCTGTCCAGCCCGCATGGCAGCCTGCACGTCGACCGGGACGCCGGTGACGTACTGATGGTGGCCGGCAGCACCGGCCTGGCACCGCTGCGGGCGATCATCATGGACCTGACCCGCTGGGTCGTGAACCCGCGGGTGCACCTGTTCTACGGCGGCCGATACCCGTGCGAGCTCTACGACCTGCCTATCCTGTGGCAGATCGCGGCGCACAACCCCTGGCTGTCGGTGACCCCGGTCTCGGAGTACTCCGGCGACCCGGAGTGGGCCGCGGGCTATCCCGACGTGACGCCGCCACGGGGGCTGCACCTGCGCCAGACCGGGCAGTTGCCCGAGGTCGTCACGCGCTACGGCAGCTGGGGCGATCGGCAGATCCTGATCTGCGGCGGCCCGGCGATGACCCGGGCCACCGAGGCTGCACTGCTGGCCAAAGGTGCCCCGCCGCAACGCATTCAACACGACCCGGTATCGGAGTGAGCATGACCGGGTTCGAAGCGGTCACGCTGCGTGATCCGTCGTCCGCGCTGGCCGCGACGTTCATTCCGAACGCCGGCATGATCGCGACCTCGCTGGCCGACGACGGCGTGGAGCTGCTCGGCCAACGCAGCGGCTTGGCGGCCTACGTCGCCGCCCACAAGACCATGGGGATCCCGCTGCTATATCCGTGGGCGAATCGGTTGAGCGGCAACGGATACCGCGTGGGTAGAACCGAGGTCACCCTTACCCCCGGTAGCGGCGGGGTACACACCGACGAGCACGGCGCCCCGATCCACGGCACGCTGGCCGGGGATCCCGGTTGGCGGGTCAGCGAGCAGACAGAGTCAACGTTGAACGCGGAGTTGGACTTCGGCTCGCGGCCAGAGCTGCTTGCCTCCTTTCCGTTCCCACACCTGCTGGGCCTGGCAATCCGCCTCGCGGACCGCACGCTGACAGTGCGCACCACGGTGACCGCCACGACCGGCGTGGCGGTGCCACTGTGCTTCGGGTTCCACCCCTATCTGCAGCTTCCGGGGGTGGCGCGCACCGAGTGGTTGATGGAAACGCCGGAGATGCAGTCCCGTCCGGTCGATGAATTCGGAATCCCCACCGGCACAACCGTGCCGCATCCGGCAGCCACCGGGTTGTTGGGTGGTGAGGTGTACGACGACGGTTTCGACGAGGTGGCGGAGGGGGCGGTGTTCGCAGTCTCCGGGGGTGGGCGGCGCATCGAGGTGCGCTTCGATCACGGATATCCTGCCGCGCAGATCTATGCTCCGGCCGCCGATGACGTGATCTGCTTCGA
>JBDTEP010000088.1:0-7128 GCA_039922455.1 Mycobacterium sp.
TCGGCCCAATCGGCGAGGTCTTCGATCGAACTGCGTACCGCCGCACCGAATCCCTGCTGTCGCACCAGGTTCGCGGTCTGCCACACCGTCTTGACGGCCTCCCGTCCACCGGACCACAGCAGGTTGCGGGTGTCGATCCGACTGCGCAGCGCCTCGGCCTCGGCGCTGACCCGCCGCAGCCGTGCGGTCAGCACCGCCAGCGCGACCGCTTCGGCGGCCACCACCGCCACCAGCAGGTAAACCGCGATCATCGGCGGTGTGAGCCACTCGGTCAAGGCTGGGACACGAATTCGACGACTGCCGCGCTGAAGGCGTCGTTGTCGTCGCCGGCCGCGGTGTGCCCGGCCCCGGACAATTCGACGAACTGCGCACCGGGCACCTTGGCCAGGAAGTCCGCGACACCCTCGGCGCTGACCACGTCCGACAGCTTGCCGCGGATCAGCAGGATCGGGATCTGCAGGCCGATGGCGGCCGCCTCGATCATCTCGATGCGCAGCACCGGGTCGTCGCCGGGCTTGGTCATCAACGCCGGATCCCAGTGCCAGTACCACCGGCCGTCACGGAACCGGAGATTCTTCTTCAGGCCCTCGGGGCTGCGGGGCTTGGTTCGGTGCGGCAGGTACTCGGCCACCGCGTCGGCGGCCTGCTCAAGCGAGTCGAAACCGTCCATGTGGCTGAACATGAAGTCGCGAATCCGGGCGCTGCCTTCCTTCTCGTAGCGTGGCACCACATCGACCAGCACCAACTTGGTCACCCGTTGCGGCCCCGCCTGGTCGGCGACCAAGACCCCGGTCAGCCCGCCCATGCTCGCCCCGATCAGCACCGTCGGCCGGCCGATCGCGTCGATCACCGCGACGGCATCGGCGGTCAGTGTCTCGATGGCGTAGTCGGCACCCGGTGCGCGGTCGCTGTCGCCGTGTCCGCGGGTGTCGATCGCGACGACGTGGTAGCCCTGATCGGCCAAAATCTGGCCGGTCTTGTGCCAGGAGAACCGATTCTGGCCGCCTCCGTGCAGCAGCAGGATCGTCGGATGACCGTCGTCGACGCCCCGGTTCCATTCATCGGCGACCAGGGTGACTCCGTCAACGCCGTCGAATCCGACGGTCTGGGCTGTGCTCATCAGAAGATGGTAGATAGTTTGAACGACAAGGCGTATGGAAACGGTGGCGGTGTGATCCGGGCCGGTCTGAGGAGTAGGCGATGAGCGAACCGCGGTGGATCGAAGTGGCGACGCCCGGAGTGGCGCTCAAGGCGCTGAGTTGGGGGACGCCGGGTAACCCGGTGGCGTTGTGCCTGCACGGTTTTCCCGACACCGCCTACGGGTGGCGCCGGGTAGCGCCCCGACTGGTCGCCGCCGGCTGGCACGTGGTGGCACCGTTCATGCGGGGTTATGCCCCATCGTCGATCCCGGCCGACGGCAGCTATCACATCGGCGCGCTGATGGACGACGCGTTGCGGGTGCATGAAGCCGTCGGCGGGACCGGTCTCGATGTGGTGATCGGTCACGACTGGGGCGCGATGGCGGCTACCGGGTTGGCCGCCATGCCGGACAGTCCGTTCACCAAGGCGGTGATCATGTCGGTGCCCCCGCCGGCGGCGCTTCGCTCGGTCGGGTTAGCGGACCGGATCACCATGACCGGTTACCTGCCGGCGCAGCTGTTGCGCAGCTGGTACATCGGCTACTTCCAACTGCCGTGGCTGCCGGATCGGTCCGCATCCTGGGTGCTGCCGCGGCTGTGGCGACGATGGTCGCCCGGCTATCCCGCTGAGGAGGATCTGCGACACGTCGACGCCGCCATCGGGACGCCGGAGGGCTGGCGTGCGGCGCTCGGGCCGTACCGGGCCCTGCGCAGTGCCCGGGCGCCGGCCCGCTACGCCGATCTGCACCCGCACTGGCTGGAGCTACCGCGGCTGCCCAGCTTGTACCTGCACGGGCGCACCGATGGCTGCATGTCATCGACGTTTACGCGGTGGGTGGATCAGTCGTTACCGGACGGCAGTGACGTGGCCGTCGTCGAGAACGCCGGGCACTTCTTGCAACTCGAGCAACCCGACGAGGTTGCTGACCGGGTGCTGCACTTTCTGGCCAGATGAGCATGGCCTGACCCGATGATCCGCTGATGCGTGGCTACCCGATGGCCGCGATCGATGCGCAGTTCTACTGGATGTCGACGAAGATCCCCAGCGACCAGTTCCTGTTGTACGCCTTCGCCGGGGTGCCGGCCGACCTCGACGGCGCGGTTGCCGAGGTGCTGGACCGCGCGCGGGAGAACCCGGACCTGACCATGCGGGTGCAGGACGCCGGGGCGCTGGGCTATCCGCGCTGGGTGCCGACGTTCGACCACGTCGACGCCATCGTGCACCGGGCGCCCGACGACAGCTGGGCGGGTTGCCTGGACGCGGTGGTACGGCTCACCGATGACCAGCTCGACGTTCGCGTGGCGCCGTGGCGGTTGCACCTGTTCGCTCCGGTGAACGGCATCCCCGGCCATCGCGGCGTCGCCATGGTGGCCGTGCTGCAGGTCGCGCATGCCCTCGCTGACGGCGCGCGGGCCTCCGCGTTGGCGGCGTGGCTGTTCGGCCGCGACGCACCGGTGGGCGCAGTGGGTACACCTGGCCCCCGACTACCGCTGGGCGTCTTGGCCTGGCGCGCCGCCGTCGCCGCACGTGCCCACCGCAAACGGGTCGCGGACACCCGGGCCGGACTGTTGCCGCCGCCGGTTCCAGACCGGCCTTTGCTGGCTACCAACAACCGGCCGGCCGGCGCCCGTGCGGTGCGCACCCTGGTGCGCCACCGCGCCGAACTGGGCGGACCCACCGTCACCGTGGCGGTGCTGTCCGCGGTGTCCGCGGCGCTAGCGGAGTATCTAGACGGACCGTGTGATTCGTTGGGCGCTGAGGTGCCGATGGCTAAAGCCGGTGTCCGTCAGGCGAATAACCACTTCGGAAACATTCCGGTGGGGTTGTACCCGCAGTGCGACCGGCCTGCCCGCGCCGAGCGGATCGCCACCGAGATGGCTGGCGGCCGGCTGCGGGCCGGCCATGCCGCTTCGGTCGCCGGCGACCGGGCGTGCGCCGCGACACCGGCGAAGTTGCTGCGCTGGGGCGTCGAGAAGTTCGACCCGCAAACCCGGCCGGTGCGGGTGGCCGGCAACACCGTGGTGTCCAGCGTGCACCGCGGTGCCGCGGACCTGCGCTTCGGCACTGCGCCGGTGCTGCTGACCGCGGGGTTTCCGGCGCTGTCCCCGGCGATGGGCCTCACCCACGGCGTCCACGGCATCGGCGACACCGTGGTGATCAGCGTGCACGCGGCAGAGTCGGCGATCAGCGATATCGACGCATATACGGGGCTGCTGGACACCACGTTGTAGGTTGGGACGCATGGCCAACGCTGCTGATGTCGCATTGCTGATCCTGCGCCTGGTTCTGGGACTGACCCTGGCCGCGCACGGTTTTAACAAGTTCTTCGGCGGGGGCCGCATCGCGGGCACCGCAGCCTGGTTCGACAGCATGGGCATGAAGCCCGGCAAGTTCCACGCGTTGTCCGCCGCCACCACCGAGGTCGCCGCCGGGCTGGGATTGGCTGCCGGGCTGCTCACCCCGATCACGGCCGCCGGGTTCGTGGCGCTGATGCTGGTCGCGGTGTGGACCGTGCACCGGCCGAACGGTTTCTTCGTGCTGAACAACGGCTGGGAGTACAACCTGGTGCTGGCCACCGGTGCCGTCGTGGTGGCGATGATCGGACCGGGCCGGCTCAGCCTGGACCACCAAATCTTCTGCCACTGCTGGCTCAACGGTTGGACCGGCCTGGCGATCGCCGTCGGTCTGGGGCTGGCCGGTGCGGTCGGCCAGCTGGTGATCTTCTACCGTCCACCGGCCAAGGTTGACCAGGCCGCCGAGTAGGGCAGTCCGCTGCCGGCGTTTTCGTCGATGACGACCTGCCGGCCCAGATAGGGGAACGCCCGCTGGGGGCACGCTTCTCGGTCACAGATTTTGCAGCCCGCTCCGATCGGCACCACGGTGTCCGCATCACTCAGGGCGACGCCGGTGGAGTAGACCAGTTTTTCGGCGTGCGCCAGATCGCAGCCCAGTCCGACGGCAAAGGTCTTGTGCTGCCCCAGATAGCCGCGGCCCTCGGACGGCGTGGTGGTGGCGATCCAGAAGTATTTGCGCCCGTCGGGCATCTGCGCGACCTGGGTGATGATCCGCCCGGGCTGACTGAACGCGTCGTGCACCACCCACAGCGGGCAGCTGCCGCCTACCCGGCTGAAGTGAAACGCGGTGGCCGACTGCCGTTTCGAGATGTTCCCCGCTTTGTCGGTGCGGACGAAGATGAAGGGCACACCGCGCCGGCCAGGCTGTTGCAGCGTCGAGAGCCGGTGGCACACCGTCTCGAACCCCACCTCGAAGCGACGCCCCAACAGGTCGATGTCGTACCGCAACTCGGTAGCCGACCGGTGAAACTGCCGGTACGGCAACAGGAACGCTCCGGCGAAGTAGTTGGCCAACCCGATTTTGGCAACCCCGCGGGCTTCCGGGCTCAACAGCTGATCCCCAGCCACGATGTCGGAGAGCAACTCTGCTTGGGTCAGCAGTGCCAGCTGGGTGGCGATCTGGAAAGCACGCTGGCCCGCCAGCAGCCAGTGCGCGATGCGCAGCACCCGGGTGGCCGGATCGAAGACGCGCTTGGCCCCGGCGGGTAGATCGTCGACGACCGCTACGGTGATGCCGAAGCGCTCGGCCATCAGCGCCGACAGCTGAATGTCCAAGCCGCCGAACCGCATCCCGGTGTCGACGAACAGTCGCTCGGCCGCGTCATCGAGCTCGCCGATGTAGTTGTTGCGGTCATAGAAGAAGTCCCGGACCTCCTCGAACGGCATCGGGCGTGCCACGGTCTGCGCCGTGTCGCCCGACACCCGCGACCGGTAGGACTCCAGTTCCTCAGTGGCGCCGCGCAGTCGGCGGTGCATAGTCACCAGGCTGTTGCCGATCGCGGGCATCCGTGCGACGAGTTCCTCGATCTGGGTGTCACTGGCTGCGTGTTCGCCGGCGGCGGCGGTGAACATGTCGCGCAGGTCGGCGACCAGCCGGGCGTCGGAGTCCCCGGAGAAGTACTGCGCCGGCAGGCTGAACCGCTCGGTCAGGGCCAACAGCACCGGCACGGTGAGCGGTCGCTGGTCGTTCTCGAGCTGGTTGACGTAGCTGGTGGACAGATTCAGCTCGCGTGCCAAAGCCACCTGGGTCAGGCCGCGTTCCTCGCGCAGACGTCGCAGCCGGGCCCCGGCGAAGGTCCGGGGGGTGGAGGTTGCCATGGCATGCAGCCTAGTCCCCAGTGGTATCCGCAAATTTCGCAGAAATAGCGAATCGAGGATGCATAACTGCACATTGACCGTGTGTTTCGGTGACCAAAAATCATGCGTATCGTGTGGAATATGCAGGTACATGACGTCAGAGTGCACCGCAGTGCGGACGATTTCCCTCGCCGCGAGCATCTCGCCTTCAAGATCGCGGAGGTGGCCGCCGACCCGGTATCGGTCCTCGATGACACTGCCGAGATGGTCATCAACCGGATCATCGACAACGCCGGTGTCAGCGCGGCTTCGGTGCTGCGCCGGCCGGTGACGGTCGCCCGCCGGCAGGCGCTGGCCCACCCGGGCGCTCCCGGCGCGCAGGTGTTCGGGGTACCGGGGGACTTCTCGGCGGAGTGGGCGGCCTGGGCCAACGGCGTCGCGGTGCGCGAACTCGATTTCCACGACACCTTCCTGGCGGCCGATTACTCCCACCCCGGCGACAACATCCCGCCACTGGTGGCCGTCGCCCAACAGCTCGGTGTTTCCGGCGCCGACCTGATCCGTGGCCTGGCCACCGCCTACGAGGTGCAGATTGATCTGGTCAAGGGAATCTGCCTGCACGAGCACAAGATCGACCACGTCGCGCACCTGGGCCCGTCGGTGGCCGCCGGGATCGGCACCATGCTGCGGCTGTCGCCGGAGGTGATCTATTCCGCGGTCGGCCAGGCACTGCACCTGACCACCGCCACTCGGCAATCCCGCAAGGGGCTGATCTCCAGCTGGAAGGCGTTCGCCCCGGCGTTCGCCGGCAAGGTGGGCATCGAGGCCGTCGACCGGGCGATGCGCGGCGAGGGCGCACCGGCGCCGATCTGGGAGGGCGAAGACGGGGTGATCGCCTGGCTGTTGTCCGGGCCCAAGCACACCTACCAGGTGCCGCTGCCCGGCCGCGGCGAGGCCAAGCGCGCCATCCTGGACAGCTATACCAAGGAGTACTCCGCCGAATACCAGAGCCAGGCGTTGATCGACCTGGCCCGCCGAGTGCGTGAACGCATCGGCGACCTTGACCAGGTCGCGACGATCGTGCTGCACACCAGCCACCACACCCACTACGTGATCGGCACCGGCTCGGGGGACCCGCAGAAATTCGACCCGGACGCCTCCCGCGAAACGCTGGACCATTCGGTGATGTATATCTTCGCCGTCGCACTGCAAGACGGCAGTTGGCACCACGAACGCTCCTACGCGCCGCAGCGCGCACACCGCCGCGACACCGTTGAGTTGTGGCGCAAGATCTCCACTGTCGAGGACCCGCAGTGGACGCGCCGTTACCACTCCAGCGACCCGAACGAGAAGGCGTTCGGGGCGCGCGCGGAGGTCACGCTGAAAAGCGGTGAAGTGATCACCGACGAGCTGGCGATCGCCGACGCACACCCCCTGGGAGCGCGGCCGTTCGGACGCAAACAGTATGCCGCCAAGTTCACCGAGCTAGCCGACGGCGTGGTCGGACCCGCCGAACAGCAGCGGTTCCTGTCGGTGGTCGAGGGCCTGGGCGGTCTTGACGGCGGTCAGCTCGGGGCGCTGAACATCGTCGTGGACCCGCTGGTGCTGGACCAGGCGCCGGCCACACCGGAGGGGATCTTCCGGTGAGCGGGCTGCTCGCAGGCTCGAGTAGCGCGGCTTCCAAGCGGGCGGCGTTTGCGGCCGGCTTGGGATCGGGCCGGCTGCAACGTCTTCCGGGCGCCTTTTCGCCACTGGTGGCCAAGGTGATCGCCGAGATCGGGTTCGAGGGTGTCTACGTCTCCGGTGCGGTGCTCTCGGCCGACCTGGGGTTGCCGGA
>JBDTEP010000089.1:0-12498 GCA_039922455.1 Mycobacterium sp.
CCAGCGCCCGGCGCAGCGCGGCCGCGTCATAGACCGCCAGGGTGGCCAGGGCGATCTTGGGCCCGATCCCCGACACCCCGATCAGCGTTAGAAACAGATCGCGCGCATCGGCGTCGAGAAAGCCGTAAAGCGTCATCGAATCCTCACGCACGATCATCGCGGTGATCAAACGGGACTCGCTGCCGCGGCGCAGCGTGGACAGCGTCGCCGGGGTGGCCATCACCTTGTAGCCGACCCCGGCCGCCTCGACCACCACGTGATCAAGTGCGATGTCGATGACCTCACCGCGCACCGACGCGATCATGCGCGGGCCGCCTTGAGTTTGGCGGCATACTTGCGCTTCTGCTCGGCGGCCAGCGCCTCTGCGGCCGCCATCCGGGCGATCATCGGGGCCCGCCAGCAGTGGCAGATCGCCAACGCCAGCGCGTCTGCTGCGTCCGCGGGCGTCGGCTTTTGTTGCAAGCCAAGGATTCTGGTAACCATCGCCGTCACCTGCGCCTTGTCGGCCGAGCCGTTGCCGGTCACCGCGGCCTTGACCTCGCTGGGGGTGTGGAAGTGCACGTCGATGCCGCGCCTAGCGGCCTGCAGGGCGATCACCCCGCCGGCCTGGGCGGTGCCCATCACGGTGGAGACGTTCTGCTGGGAGAACACCCGCTCGACGGCGACGACGTCGGGCCGGTGGGTGTCCAGCCAATACTCCGCGGTGTTACTGATCGTCAGCAGCCGTAGCGGCAGCGGCTGATCGGCCGGGGTGCGCACCACGTCGATATCCAGGGCGGTGACTTGACGGCCGCGGCCACCCTCGACGACCGACAGCCCGCAGCGGGTCAGACCCGGGTCGACACCCATCACCCGCACCGCACGCTCCGTCCCTCATCCCGAACAACTGTTCGATATCCTAAAGGGCGGGACCGACATCGCCGGGAAGGACACGCGGGCAGCGGCCCTCACCCCTGCGCCGAGAGCCACACCACCGGGCAAATTCGCGAGAGCGCTGCACACCGGGCTCAATTTTCGAGGCCGTCACACATACTTACCGAAATTGACCGGTGCGGCCAGTGTTGCCGCGCGCACGGCGGTGCCGGTGGGTTCACCAACGTTGCCGGTTTGAACGCGAGCATCACCGGCAGCATCACAACCTCCGGCAACGGCGGCAACGGATGCGACGGCGGCAGCGGTCCCGGGCGTGGGTAATGGGAGTGGCACGCCCGGCATAGCCGGCACTAACCATCCCTGATCGCGGTCAGCCGTAAACAGGTGGCAATGCACCGAAAACCACAAGCCGTGCGGGGCATTCTCGTTCCGTCACCGACGGCGCACCCCACGGCACCGGCGGGCAGGCA
The DNA here is from genome assembly GCA_039922455.1 of Mycobacterium sp. Classification (GTDB taxonomy): domain Bacteria; phylum Actinomycetota; class Actinomycetes; order Mycobacteriales; family Mycobacteriaceae; genus Mycobacterium. Next base: position 1,344 of record JBDTEP010000089.1, read on the forward strand.
GTGCATCCCGCCGCGGCGCTCTTCTTGCCGTATCGCTTATGCCCCGGGCACGACATCACAACTGTTCACTGACCGGCCGAGAAGACCTCAGACGACCTGAAGCCCGGCGGGAATCCTCTGCGGATCGCGCCAAAATGCGTCGTTGACGAAACGGTTGAACAGATCCGGCGGCAGCACAGTGGTGCGCGGTTGGTTGGTGACGGTGGGGCGCACGGTGTGCAGCCCCGGCGTGCCGGCCCGCTCATCGAATTCGGTGACGTCGTAGTTGACGTGACCGAAGTCGTGCTCGAATACCGGCTCGCCGAGAAAATCGTAGATAGCTGCCATCGTTTTGGCCGGGTCGGTGGTCAACGTTTCGTACTGCACCAGCAGCAGCCGGTCATGTTGGGCACCGTAGCAAGCCTGTTTGAGCGCATCGTAGGGACCGCCGACCATGCCATCAGCGGCCACGATGCCGTTGGCGCGGGTGTAGACGGTACCGCCGGGGTTGTAGTTGAAGATCGACGACGGACTGAACACGTTGTGCTGAATCAGGCGCTCGATGGAATCCACCACCCACGACAGATCCCGCACGCAGGCAATCACTTTCGCATCGGGGAACAATCGCGCAAGCGTCGGCATCCGCGCACACCAATCGCGGCTGGTATCAAAAATCACCTCCGCGGTGCACTGGGCATAGTAGTTGTCGAACAACCCGTGCAAGATCCGTGCACGCTTGGCATCATCAAGGAACACCGAAAACTCGTTGCGCGCGCTCATCTCACCCAGCAGAGCACCGAACAGCCCGGCCAGCGGGCCCGACATCCCGGCCTCAAAACGCGGGTTCTGCCGCAGCAATGCCGCCAGCAGCGTGGATCCCGAACGCGGCAAGCCCGAGATGAAATGGATTGATGCCATGGGCGCTTCCTGCCTAACGTGCGCACCGTGGCGCTGATTGCCTGTCCAGCATATTAACTTGAGTGCACCGTGAGGAGCGCGGATTCCCGATAGCCGGTAAGCGACCCCAGATTTCCGGTCGTTCACCGTTGCGTCCTATCGAAACCCGCACGTCAACTTTCACCCCTGCGCCGAGGTCGACACCAGCGCGAGAAAACGCGCGTGGGCATCACGCTCACGTCGATCTCGGTGATACGAATGGAAATTTGCTATCATGCGGACCACCATCGACGCGGCGGGGCGTCTCATGATTCCCAAGCAGATTCGCGCCCGCCTTGGCTTACCCGGGAACGAGCAGCTGGAGATCACCGACCACGATGGTCCTATCGAGATCGAGCCCGCACCAACGGATGTAGAGCTCGTTCGGGAAGATTCGGTCCTCGTCGCACAACCGGAACGCCCGCTGCCCCCGTTGACCGACGAAATCGTTCGCGAGACGCTCGACCGCGTACGACGGTGATCGCGCCAGACACCAGCGTCCTGATTACCGGATTTGCGACCTGACACGAAGGGCACGCGCCCGCCGTACCCGCGCCCAACCGCGGTGTCCAGTTGATCGCACACGCGACGCTAGAAACCTATTCGGTTCTGACGCGTCTGCCACCGCCGCATTGCGTTGCCCCCGTTGCCGTTCACGCGTGCTTGACGGACATCACTTCCAGCGACTACCTGACGCTGGACGCGCGCTCGCATCGTGGCTTGATCGACGGGCTCGCCGAGCACGACGTCACCGGCGGCGCAACCTACGACGCGCTGGTCGGATCAACGGCGAAAGCAGCCGGGGCAACGCTGTTGACTCGCGACCTGCCGGCAATCAGGACCTACGAGCGGTTGCGAATGGAGTTTGAACAGGTGACCTGACGAGTCGCTCGCCCGCCGAGACTGACACCAACGCGGGAACGTTCGAGTGGGCGTCTCGCTACTGTCGATCTCGGCGCAAAGGGGGCGCAAACAAAGGCAGCTAGCCCTCGTCGAGCGCGGCCAGCACCTCGTCGGACAGGTCGACGTTGGTCCACACATTCTGTACGTCGTCGCTGTCCTCGAGCGCCTCGACCAGCTTGAATACCTTGCGCGCCCCCTCGACGTCCACCGCGACGCTGACCGACGGCTGGAAGCTGGCCTCGGCCGAGTCGTAGTCGATGCCGGCATCAACCAGCGCGGTGCGCACCGCCACCAGGTCGGTGGGCTCGGAGATGACCTCGAAGCTCTCCCCCAGGTCGTTGACGTCCTCGGCGCCCGCATCCAGCACCGCGACCAGCACGTCGTCCTCGGTCAGCCCGTTCTTGTCCAGCGTGACCACTCCCTTTCGGGTGAACAGGTAGGACACCGAGCCGGGGTCGGCCATAGCGCCGCCGTTGCGGGTCATGGCGATCCGCACCTCGCTGGCGGCCCGGTTGCGGTTGTCGGTCAGACACTCGATGAGCACCGCCACACCGTTGGGCCCGTAGCCTTCGTAGGTGATGGTCTGATAGTCGGCCCCACCGGCTTCCTCACCGGCGCCACGCTTGCGGGCCCGCTCGATGTTGTCGTTGGGCACCGAGTTCTTCTTCGCCTTCTGGATGGCGTCATACAGCGTCGGGTTGCCCGACGGGTCGCCGCCACCGACCCGGGCCGCAACTTCGATGTTCTTGATCAATCGAGCGAAGTTCTTGCCGCGGCGGGCGTCGATGACGGCCTTTTTGTGCTTGGTGGTGGCCCACTTGGAATGGCCGCTCATGTCCTCGCTACCTCATTCTTCTCGCTCGCAAAGTCAGGCTGATGAGTGTACGCGCGCACGTCAGATCCGCCCGGCCGCGATATCGACGAACAGCCGGTGGATACGTCGGTCACCGGTGACCTCCGGGTGAAACGATGTCGCCAACACCCGGCCCTGCCGCACCGCGACGGGGTGTCCGGCGGCCTGCGCGAGCACTTGCACGCCCGCACCCACCCGTTCCACCCAGGGAGCCCGGATGAATACCGCGTGCACCGGGTCGGACAGGCCGGTGAAGGCGATCTCGCCTTCGAAAGAGTCCACCTGCCGTCCGAAGGCGTTACGCCGCACCGTCATATCGATGCCGGACAGTGGCACCGCCGCCCGCCCCTCGACTCCCGCGTCGACGATCTCCGCGGCCAGCAGGATCATCCCGGCACACGACCCGTAAGCCGGCATCCCGTCGGCCAGCCGGGCCCGCAGCGGTTCGGTCAGCTCCAGCTCGTTCAACAAGTGGCTCATCGTGGTCGACTCACCACCGGGAATCACCAAGGCGTCGACATCGTCCAACTCCCCGCGTCGGCGCACCGACACGGGTTCGGCCCCGACCGCCCGCAGCGCGGCCAGGTGCTCCCGGATGTCGCCCTGCAGCGCCAGCACGCCGATCCGCGGTGAACTCACTGCTCAGGCGGGGTGGGGGCACAATCCGCTTGCGGGGAATAGCCGTGCGGGTAGCGGGTCAACCCCTCCTGCATCACCGCCGCCACCAAGTCGCCCCGCCGGTTGTAAATCTTGCCCTGGGTCAGTGAGCGTCCAGCGCCCGCCGACGGCGACGATTGGTCGTAGAGCAGCCATTCGTCGGCCCGGAACGGACGCATGAACCACATCGCGTGATCCAGCGAGGCCACCTGCAGGTGGTCACGTTGATCCGGGTGAATCGACCACGACGTACCCAGCAGGGTCAGGTCGCTCATGTAGGCCAGCGCGCAGATGTGCAGCACCGGGTCGTCCGGCAGCCGGTCACTGTGCCGGAACCACACCTGCTGCTCGGCGACCCTGCCGGCGATGTGCGGCAGCTGGGCACGTGACACCCGGCGCAGGTCCCATTCCTCGAACTGCCGGAAGCCGTCGTCGTCGAACGCGATCATGCTGCTGATCGCCGGGAGGTCATCCGGGTCGGGTGCGGCCGGCATGTCGTCCTGGTGGGTGATGCCGTGTTGGGCGGTCTGGAACGACGCCGACATGTCGAAGATGGTCTCGCCGTGCTGGACCGCGCTCACCCGCCGGGTGCAGAACGAGCCACCATCGCGGACCCGCTCGACCAGGAAGACGGTGGGCGCCACCGGATCCCCGGGCCGCAGAAAGTAGCCGTGCAGCGAGTGCACCCGGTAGGGGGAGTCCACGGTGCGCACCGCCGACACCAGCGACTGCCCGGCTACCCGACCGCCGAAGGAGCGGTTGTGGATCCCCGGTCCGGTACTGCCCAGGGCACTGCGGAAGATGTTGATCTCAAGTTGTTCGAGGTCAAGGATTTCTTGGATCGCCACGGAATGGTTTTACCAGCCGCGCTGGGCAAGTCGGTGCGGCTGCGCGATCTCCTCGACGTTGATACCGACCATGGCCTCGCCCAGCCCGCGCGACACCCGGGCCAGCACGTCGGGGTCGTCGTAGAAGGTGGTGGCTTTGACGATGGCCGCCGCGCGCGCCGCCGGATCACCGGACTTGAAGATGCCGGAGCCGACGAACACCCCCTCGGCGCCGAGCTGCATCATCATCGCCGCGTCGGCGGGGGTGGCGATACCGCCGGCGGTGAACAGCGTCACCGGCAGCTTGCCGGCTCGGGCCACCTCCGCAACGAGCTCGTAGGGCGCCTGCAATTCCTTTGCCGCGACGAATAACTCGTCTTCGGACAGCGATGTGAGCCGGCGGATCTCACCACCGATGGAACGCATGTGGGTGGTGGCGTTGGAGACGTCGCCGGTACCGGCCTCGCCCTTGGAGCGGATCATGGCCGCGCCCTCGGTGAGCCGGCGCAGCGCCTCGCCCAGGTTGGTCGCCCCGCACACGAACGGCACGGTGAACTTCCACTTGTCGATGTGGTGGGTGTAGTCGGCCGGGGTGAGCACCTCGGACTCATCGATGTAGTCCACCCCGAGGCTCTGCAGGATCTGCGCCTCGACGAAGTGCCCGATGCGCACCTTGGCCATCACCGGGATGGTGACCGCGGCGACGATGCCCTCGATCATGTCCGGGTCGCTCATCCGCGACACCCCGCCTTGGGCGCGAATGTCAGCCGGCACCCGTTCCAGCGCCATCACCGCCACCGCACCGGCGCCTTCGGCGATACGAGCCTGCTCGGGGGTGACGACGTCCATGATGACGCCGCCCTTGAGCATCTCGGCCATGCCGCGCTTGACCCGCGCCGTTCCGGTCTGCCCGCCGGCTCCCGAGCCGTTCTGCGCCGCGCTGTCCACTGATGTTTCTCCTTGCTGGCCACTAAATACCCGCTTAAGTGTAGTGGGCCGCCGCCAGCCGATTTTCTCCCTCGCTACTGCGGCGCGGTGAAGACGGGTTCGGCCGGTGGTGGATCGGCGACCAGTGCGGGCAACACGAACACCCGCACATAGCGGCGGACCTGGTCGGCGTCGTGGACCCCGGGAATGAGTCCCAGCAGCAACCCCAGTGCTATCGACAACACGAATCGGGCGGCGTCGCTGGGGCGAAGTCCGGCGCGCAGGTAGTCCCCGCCCTCATGAAATCCGATCTCGAACTGCTCGGCCAGTACCGCACTCAACGTCGCCGACCGGGCTATCAGGGCGGCAATGTTGCCATCGTCGGTGTGCTCGGAGATCACCCGCAGCAGCGGGTCGTGGCCGACTTCGGTGGCCACGATCACCAGCGACTCCGTCACCAGGGCGCCGGGTTCATGCGGCGGTCCCAGCTTCGCCTCTCCTTCGTCGAGCCTCGCTGAACCGCCGGGTTCATGCGGCGGTTCCAGCTTCGCCTCTCCTTCGTCGAGCCTCGCTGAACCGCCGGGTTCGGTCGCTTCGTGCAACCGGGTGGCGATCTGGGCCATCTTGCGCCCGGCGACCCGCACCACCAGCGCGTCCAGTAGCTCGGCGCGGGTGGCGAAATGCCGATAGATCACCGCGCGGGTGTAGCCGGCCTCCCGTGCGATGACCTGCATCGTCGAGGCGCGGTAGCCCCGCTGCCCAAATGATCGTTCCGCGGCGTCAAGCAGCAACTCCCGCGCGTGCTCGGGGGGATTGCCGCCGCCGGGCGGTCGACCCCGCCCCCGCACCGTCATCGCCGCCATATATGGACATCTCCATTCGAATGTCTATTATTGGATGTAGATCGTACCCAATCGTCGTATCCGATGAAGGGATCGTCGCATGGCCACCACGTTCGTTGGAGTACCCGAGCAACGCGATTGGCAGGCCATATTCGGTTCGTGGCGGCTACTGGTCAACCCGGGCAAGAATGCGGGGTCATCCTTTGAGCTGATCGTGGGCCTGGCCGCGCCGATTCTGGCCCGTAGCTACCACCAACTACGAGCCCATCCCAACGGTCGGCGCCTGTTCGCCGAGAAGCCGGATCTGTTGGCTCTGCTCGGCGACGACGACTATCTGGCGTCGCTACCCGTCGGCTCGCTGGGCCACGCCTACCGGTCGTTTCTACGCACCAATCGGCTCGATGCCGGGGTGTTCGATGTGGACACGGTGATCCGGCCGATCGCCGATCGCCGCGGCTGGGATGACGATTTCTTCTACATGATCCGGCGCGGTACCGCCCTGCACGACATGTTCCACACCCTGGGCGGCTACGGGCCCGACATCGGCGGAGAGTTCGGCAACCTGGGTTTCCACTGTGGCCAGATGGAGCCCGCCGGTGCGCTCAAAGCACTCACCCTTGCCGGGTTGGGGTCCATCATTCCGGTCTCGCCGCGTCGTAAGTTCCGCTACTTCCGCGAGGCGGTGCGTCGCGGGCAACGCGCGGATAACTTGATGGCCGCCCACTACGAGGAGCTGCTGGACAAGCCGATCAACGAGGTACGGGAGCAACTGGGGGTGGCCCCGACCCGCAGTGCCCATCGCGACGGGCACCTGTTCGTGGCGTGGATGCCGCCGGGGATGAAGCCGCCGACCCGCTGGGATTACGACGCGGCACTTGCGTGAATCCGGTGTAGGCCTCACATGGTCAAGACCATGCGGTAGCGCGCGCGACCCTCATCCATGACGGCATACGCCTTGGCGGCCTGGGTCAGCGGGCGTTCCTCGCCCGCACCGCGCGCGATCGCCTGACCGGGCCCCGGTTCGCCGGTGTCGACGTCGACGAGGATGTGCGGCGCACCGACGGATACGACGTGAACAGCGCGATGCGATGGCATTGGGACATGGTCGGCAACAGACGGTGTCGTGTCTGGCGCGAAGGTGCGCAATCCCGGTGATTTTCCCGGCGCGTCGGCCGGGGACTCCCCCGCAAGCAGGTGGTACCCCCAGCACGCTCGCGCTTAGTGGACAATCCGCAGCGGCACACCCGGCTGCAGGGCATCGGCCAGCGCATTCACCTCGGCAAGCCGTTCGGCCAGCTGCAGCGGGTAGACGCGCTCTCCCCCGGCGACCAGCTCCGCGATCTCGGTGGCGTCGCACCAGCGGTGTCCAAGCAGGTAGCGCTGCTCCAGCCCGGTCCGGCCGGCCCCGAGCGGCTCGAACCGGTCGGTGCGATAGGCGAAGAAGAACTCCCGAGAGTCCAGCTGCTCGCCGTTGAACTCGAAGACGGCGTCGCGGCGCCAGATCGGCCCGACCAGCTCGCCGGGATCGATCTGCAAGCCGGTCTCCTCAGCCAGTTCCCGGGCCGCCGCATCGGCAAGCGGCTCAGCGGTGCGGACCTGCCCACCGACGGTGAACCACCAGCGCGGCGCGACATCGTCGGGCAGGGCCGGGTCGCGACCGCGCAGCAGCAGCACCGCCCCGGCCCGGTCGAGCAGCACCACCCGCGCCGAGACGCGCGGGGCGCGCGCGCTATCGGAAGGGCGACTGCGCCCATGCATGCCGCCCTGTTCGACGATTTCGAAATACGTTGGCATCGGTGCGGTTCCGCCCAGATGCAACGCCCGCACCAGCGGCCGTTCCCGCAGTGCCACCGTGTCGCGGACCGCGTCGTTGTGGAACCGGCGGGCCAGCAAGACCCGAGCTTCGGCGTCGGCCAGTTCGGCAACCATCGCGAGCGACAATGACTCCGCGACCACCATCGTCAGCTCGGCCGAGAGCGCGTTCTCGGCTGCCTCCCGCGCGTCTCGCGACTCCCGCTCGGCGACATCGGCCAGAGCCGCCAGCCGCCGGCCGGCGGCCGCGTCACCGTAGGCCTCGATCGCCACCGCCCGGGCCACCACGGCGCGGCGTGCCAGCGCCCCATCCAGTGCCTGCCAGGACATGTCGCAGCGCACATGCAGCCGGTTGAGCCGGTTGGCGGTCTGCAACGCCCAGGCCACTGTGGCTGCCAACACCGCCACACCGACCAGCACCAGCACCAGCACGCTCGTCATGATCGTCAGGCCCATCAGTCGCCCACCGACACCTTGCTGCCGGTCCCGGCGACCGTCTCGTAGACCCGCATGATCTGGTCGGCCACCACTGACCAGTCGTAGCGGCGCACCGTCTCCCGGCCGACCGTGGCATACGACGCCCGCAGTGCGTCGTCGTCAAGCACCTCGATCAGCGCTGCGGCCAGCGCCGCGTGGTCATCGACCGGCACCAACCGGCCCGCCGTTCCGTCCCCCAGCACCCGACGGAAGGCGTCGAGGTCACTGGCTACCACCGCGGTGCCGGCGGCCATCGCCTCGGCCAGCACAATGCCGAAGCTCTCCCCACCGGTGTTCGGCGCACAGTAGACATCGGCGCTCCGTAGCGCCGACGCCTTCTCGGCGTCGTCGGCCTGCCCGAGAAATCGGAGGTGCGCAGCCCACCTCCCTGCGTTGCTACGCAATTCGGCTTCGTCGCCCCGGCCCACGATCAAGATCTCCACGTCGCTGAACTTCTCGACGAGCACCGGCAGCGCGCCCAGCAGCACCGCCATGCCCTTGCGGGGTTCGTCGTAGCGGCCCAGGAACAGCACGGTGCGGCCCGGCCGCGGGTAGCCGGGCAACGGCTGCGCCGAGTCGAATGCGGCCACGTCGACCCCGTTGGGGATCTCCACCGCGTCCGATCCCAGTGCCTCCATCTGCCAGCGCCGGGCCAGATCCGAGACCGCGATGCGGCCGATGATCTTTTCCTGCATCGGTCGCAGCAGGGCCTGCACCACGCTGAGCGTCAACGATTTGGTGGTCGAGGTGTGAAAAGTCGCCACGATCGGGCCCTCGGCGACGTTCAGCGCCAGCATCGACAGGCTGGGGGCGTTCGGCTCGTGCAGATGCAACACATCGAAATCGCCGGTAGCCAACCATTTTTTGACCTTGCGGTGCGCTGCCGGGCTGAACTGCAGCCGAGCCACTGACCCGTTGTAGGGGATCGCGACGGCCTTGCCGGCCGAGACGACGTAGTCGGGCAGCTCAACATGTGGCGATGCCGGGGCCAGCACGCTGACCTGATGGCCGCGGGCCCGCAGCACCTCGGCCAGTTGCAGCACGTGAGCCTGTACCCCGCCCGGGACGTCGAACGAGTACGGGCAGACCATGCCGATCCGCATCAGCTCTCCCCGAGCCGGGCGCGCCGGGATTCGGGCAGATCGGCCAACCACTGCGGCTGCAGCATGTGCCAGTCCGCGGGGTGCGCGGCGATGCCCTCCTCAAACTTCTTCGCCAGCGCCTGGGTGATGACGCCGATGTCGCCACTGCTGCAGTCCAGCGGCGGGCCGATCCGCACGGCCCAGCCCGCGCCCTCGAACCAGACGTGCGACGGCAGTAACGCCGCCCCGGTCTCCAGGGCCAGCTTGGCCGGCCCGGCAGGCATCCGGGTGGACTCACCGAAGAAATCGACCGGTACCCCGTTTCGGGTCAGATCGCGGTCGGCCATCAGGCACACCAGCCCGTTGTCGGTCAGCCGCTCGGCCAGCACCTCGAACGGTGGGCGCGCGCCTCCGGCGGTTGGCAGCACCTCGAAACCCAGGCTCTCCCGGAACGCGACAAAGCGGCGATACAGCGACTCGGGTTTGAGCCGCTCGACCACCGTGGTGAAACCGCCGTGGGTCTGAGCCAGCCACAACCCGGCCATGTCCCAGTTACCGCTGTGCGGCACCGCCAGCACCGCCCCCCGGCCGGCCGCCAGCGCATCGGTCACGTTGTCGCGCCCGATCACCGACTCATGCAGCTGTCGGGCCACCGCGGCGTGATCCATGGCGGGCAGCCGGAACGCCTCCCGCCAGTACCGGGCGTAGGACGCCAGCGAGGCCCGCATCAGCGTCGACGGCACCTCCGCCGGTGCCACCCCGAGTACCCGGGCCAGGTTCTTGCGCAGCTGCTCTGGTCCCCCGCCGCGCGCGGCAAACAGTGCACCGGCGTCGAATATGTTGCGCGCCAGGAACTCCGGCATCGTGCGCACCATCATCCAGCCGGTGGCATACCCGGCGTCGGTGGCCCAGGCGTCCAGTTGGCCCAGCCCGGGAACTCGCAGACCGCTCGGGATAAAGGTCACGATCCGGCGGTTCCGCCGGGGGGGCGCAGCGGGTCTGCCGCACCTGGCGAGGTCCGCACGGTGTGCAGACGCTGGGCGCAGGTGATCAAGCTGGCCACCGCCAGCAACCACATCGCCACCGGTAGCGCCCACGGCAGGCCGAAGACCGGAAAGTCGGCCAATCCAGCGCCCGCCAGCACGATGATCAGTCGTTCGGGCCGTTCGATATAGCCGCCGTCGCCGCGCAGGCCGCTGGCCTCCGCGCGGGCCTTGATGTAAGAGATCACCTGCGAAGTGACCAGGCAGATCAATGTCGCGACCACCAGCGGCGCGCTGTGCAGACCGAACGCTGCCCACCATGCCAGCCCGCAGAACACCGCACCGTCGCTGATCCGGTCGCAGGTGGCGTCCAGTACTGCACCGAATGCGGTACCGCCGCCGCTCTGGCGGGCCATCGCCCCGTCGACCATGTCGAAGTGCACGAACAGCCACACCACCAGAGTGCCGGCAAAGAGCTGACCGGTCGGGAACAGCGTCAGCGCCGCCAGCACCACGCCGGCGGTGCCCACGATGGTGACGATGTCGGCGGTGAGCCCGACCCGCAAGAAGGCCCGCGCCACCGGTGTGGTGATGCCGGCGAACGTCGCCCGGGACAGGAAGGGCAGCCTGCTCATTGCTGTGTCGCCCACTCGTCGGCGAGCAGCCGGCGGGTGTCGCGCAGCAACTGCGGGATCACTTTGGAACCGCCGACAATCGTGATGAAGTTCGCGTCGCCACCCCAGCGCGGCACGACGTGCACATGCAGGTGCTCGGCCAGCGACCCGCCCGCCGACTCGCCCAGGTTCAGTCCGACGTTGAAGCCGTGCGGACGTGACACCGCCTTGATGACGCGGATCGCCTTCTGGATGAACTTCAT
>JBDTEP010000090.1:0-4971 GCA_039922455.1 Mycobacterium sp.
TGACAAAACCTTGAGGGCTGTCGACACTGAGCGAATGATCTCGCTCATCGTGCATGCAGTGTTGGGGTTGGCGGTCATCTGGTGGATCGTGGCAGCCAATCCCGCGGTTTTCGCCAAACCGTCGCAGGGCGGGAAGTTCTCGCCGCTGGAATACCTCTACTACCTGATCGGCATCATCTCGATCGTGCTGGGCTGGTACTTCAACATCCGTTTCGTGCGCGAGTATGCGACCGGGGAGGGAAATCCGATCTGGGGCCCGGGCAGCTGGACGGAATACATCCAGCTGATGTTCACCAACCCGGCGGCCGGTTCAGCCAGCCAGGACTACACCATCATCAATGTTGTGCTGCTGCCGCTGTTCACCATCATCGACGGGTATCGACGCGGGCTGCGACGGCCTTGGCTGTATTTCGTATCCAGCCTGTTCACCAGCTGCGCCTTCGCCTACGCCTTCTACTTCGCGACCATCGAACGCCAGCGCCGGCACACCAAGGCGTCGTAGCTTCCGCTCCATGCCCGCGATCGCGAACCTCTAACGCTGCGGTTCTAGCACCTCGGCACCCACGAACGGCACCAGCGCCGCCGGCACTCGCACGCTGCCGTCGGGCTGCTGGTGGTTCTCCAGGATCGCCACCAGCCAGCGGGTGGTGGCCAGGGTGCCGTTGAGGGTGGCTGCGGTCTGCGGCTTGCCGTTGTCGTCGCGGTAGCGGGTGGCCAGCCGGCGCGCCTGGAAGGTGGTGCAGTTCGACGTGGACGTCAGCTCGCGGTAGGCGCTCTGGGACGGCACCCAGGCCTCACAGTCGAATTTGCGCGCGGCAGAGGACCCGAGATCGCCTGCGGCGACGTCGATTACCCGGTAGGGAACCTCGATGTGCGCCAGCATCTCGCGCTGCCAGCTGAGCAGCCGCTGATGTTCGGCCTCGGCGTCGGCGGGTCGGCAGTAAACGAAACCCTCCACCTTGTCGAACTGGTGCACGCGGATGATGCCGCGGGTGTCCTTGCCGTAGCTGCCGGCCTCCCGCCGGAAGCACGACGACCACCCGGCGTAGCGCAGCGGCCCGCCGGACAGGTCCAGAATCTCGTCGGAGTGGTAGCCGGCCAGTGGCACCTCGGAGGTGCCGACCAGGTAGAGGTCGTCGGCCTCGAGCCGGTACACCTCGTCGGCGTGCGCACCCAGAAACCCGGTGCCCGACATGATCTCAGGACGCACCAGAGCCGGAGTGATCATCGGTGTGAACCCGTTTGCGACGGCCACCCGCACCGCCAACTGCAGCAGACCCAGTTGCAGCAGCGCACCCCGACCGGTCAAGAAGTAGAACCGCGATCCGGAGACCTTGGCGCCTCGGGTCATGTCGATCATGCCCAGCGCCTCGCCGAGCTCCAGGTGGTCCCGCGGGCTCGCCATCGCCGGGGGCTCACCGGCTACGTCCAACACCGCATAGTCGTCCACCCCGCCCGCGGGCACCCCTTCGATGACCACATTGGCGATCCTCAGGTGCGCGCCGGCGAACGTCGCCTCGGCGTCGGCCTGGATGGTCTCGGCGGCCTTGACCTGCTCGGCCAGCTCCTTGGCCCGCGCCAGCAGCGCGGGGCGTTGCTCGGGTGACGCAGCACCGACGAACCGGCTGGCCGCTTTCTGTTCGGCGCGCCTGGTGTCGGCCGCCGCGATCGCGGAGCGCCGCGCGGTGTCGGCGGCCAGCAGGGCATCCACTAGGGCCGGGTCCTCGCCACGACTCACCTGGGAGCGGCGGACGCGGTCGGGGTCTTCACGCAGCAGGTTCAGGTCGATCACGGCGCAACCCTACAACCCGGCCGGCGGCATCACTTTCGCATCATTTGTCACGCGCCGACCCTTGCCTGTCAGAATGGATTCGATGTCGAAGGCAGCCGACCAGGAAAATCCACCCGCCATGCGGGTCTCTTGGCTGCGTACGCTCCAAGCAACCGCGACGCGCCGCACCTTGTTACTGACCGCACTGGGTGCGCTGCTGATCGCCGGGCTGATCACCGTGGTTCCGGTTGTCGGCGAGGGACCCGGTGGGCTGCTCGGGCATCTGGGCGCCGAACCTACGGCCGGCGCGGGCCGCAAGGGTGCCGGGCCGGGGTTGGGGATCGGCATCGGCAAGGGGAACGCGGCGATTGACCAGGCGAGCGCGGGCGACTGCCTGAACTGGCCGGACAACGACCTGGACGGGGCGACCGTCGTCGGCTGCGCCGGCGAGCACAAGTTCGAGGTCGCCGGGCCGGTGGATATGAAGATGTTCCCGGGCGCCGAGTACGGGCCGGACGCCTCACCGCCGTCGACCGCCCGCATAGAGCAGATCACCCAGGAGCAGTGCGAGTCGTCGGTGCGCCGCTACCTGGGCGCCAAGTTCGACCCGCACAGCAAGTTCGTCGCCAGCATGCTGTGGGCCGGCGACCGGGCGTGGCGGCAGCACGGCGAACGCCGGATGCTGTGCGGCCTGCAACTGCCCGGCGTGGGTGGGCAGCAGATCGCCTTCACCGGCAAGATCGCCGATGTCGACCAGTCCAAGGTCTGGCCTCCAGGCACCTGCCTGGGCATCGACCCGGCCACCAACCAGCCCAACGACGTCCCGGTCGATTGTGCGGCGCCGCACACTAAGGAAGTCAGCGGCACAGTCAATCTGGCTGAGCAGTTCCCCGACGCGCTACCGCCCGAAGCCGAGCAGGACGCGTTCATCAAGGACACCTGTACCCGGCTCACCGATGCCTACCTGGCGCCGGTGCAGCTGCGCGACACGACGCTGACGCTGACCTACTCCACCATCTCCCTGCCGAGCTGGTCGGCGGGCAGTCGCGATGTGGCGTGCAGTCTCGGCGCCACCCTGGGCAACGGCGGCTGGGCGGCACTGGTCAACAGTGCCCGCGGGCCGCTGCTGATCAACGGCCAGCCCCCCGTCCCGCCGCCATCGATTCCGGTGGAGCGACTGAACCAATTGCCAAGCGGTAGCCAGCCGCGGTGAGTGTGCAGATGAATCCGCGCCGATTCGACGATCTCGTCGGTGATGCGCTGGATCTGATCCCGGCCGAGCTGGCAGCGGCCCTCGACAACGTCGTCGTCCTGGTGGAGGACCGCAACGCCGAGGAGCCCGACCTGCTCGGCCTCTACGAGGGCGTGGCGCTGACCGAGCGCGACTCGAACTACGCCGGGTCCCTGCCGGACACCATCACGATCTACCGGGATGCGCTGCTGGAGATGTGCGGTTCCGACGACGAGGTTGTCGACGAGGTCAGGATCACCGTGATCCACGAGATCGCCCACCACTTCGGCATCGACGACGACCGGCTGCACCAACTGGGCTGGGGCTGACTGCGGCGCGCCGGAACGATGTTGTCGGCACACAGTGCTAGGAACGAGCCATGGATGACACCTGCCGAGCCTGCCGGGCAGGGTTGGAGCATTGCCACGGCACGCTCATTCGCCATGTATTGCACACTGCGGAGTGCACCGAGGACGGTTGCACCCGCGCCGAGGCGATCCCGCATCTGTTCGTGATCGACTGCGAGGCGGCCGGTTGCCGGTGCGCGCAGCCGGCCGCGATCGCGGTCTGAGTACCTGCCCCCCGCCGGCTCAACCCATCGGGCCGGCATCGGGGCGCAGCGCGTCGGTGACCGGGTCCGCATCGGGTTCGGGATAGAGCGGCGGCGTCAACGAGCCCCACTGCACGCAACTCCACCGGCCGTCGGTGATCGGGGCCAGCACCACCGCCTCGGCATTGTTCAGGTGGTTGTTCACCACGAAGCCGCCGTCCACACCCGCGAGTGCGGCCGCCGCCAGGCGGATCGCCGCGCCGTGGCTGACCACGACGATGTCGCCGGTCCAGTCGTCGTCGTCGAGGTAGCGGGTCCGCAGGTCGGCCACCACCGGCAGGTAGCGGTCCAGCACCTGCTCGGCCGTCTCACCCCCGGGTAGCGCAACCCCGAGTTCGCCGGAGTGCCACCGCTGATAGATCGCGTTGAACTCGGCGATCGCGTCTTCGTCGTTGCGGTTCTCCAGCGAACCGGCCTGCACCTCGTGGATGCCGCTGAATTCGCGAACGGTCACGCCGAGCGGGCCGCTGATCTCGGTCGCGGTCTGGGCCGCGCGGATGGCCACCGAATGAGCGACCAGCACCGGGCGATGCCTCCCGGTGCGGGTGAACGCCCGGGCCTGATCGCGGCCCAGCGGGGTCAGTTCCGATCCCGGCGGGCGGGTTTCGAGCCGACGATCGACGTTGCCGTAGGACTGGCCGTGCCGCAGCAGCACCAGCCGCCCGCTCACGTCGCCACCCCCGGCTGATCGGCCGCGCCGACGGGCCAGGAACCCAGGTACCGCACCTCGGCGCAGCAGTCGCGCAGCGCCTGCAGCGCCTCGCCGACCACACCGTCGTCGATGTGTCCCACACAGTCCACAAAGAACAGGTAGGTGCCCAGCCCGGTTCGGGTCGGGCGGGACTCGATGCGGGTCAGATCGATTCCGCGGCTTCCGAATTCGATTAGAGCCGCCGCCAGGGCACCGGGTGCGTTGTCGAGGCGCAGCACCACCGACGTCCGGTCGGCGCCGGTCCGCGCCCGCGGCGGCGCGGGCGCCCCGACCAGCACGAAACGGGTGCGGGCGTTGGGTTCGTCGATGACGCCGGCGGCCAGCGTCGCCAGGCCGCGCTGTTCGGCAGCCAGCGCGGTGCTCACCCCGGCGTCGACTTCTCCATCGCAAACCTGCTGCGCAGCAGCCGCATTGGAGTGCGCCGGCACCGTGTGCACCCGGGGCAGGTGCTCGGCCAGCCAACGTCGCACCTGGGCGGCGGCCACCGGATGGGCGGCCACGGTGCGGATGTCGGCCACCGCCTTGCCTGGCGCGACGACGATCGAGAACGCGACGTCCAGGGTGGTTTCGGCGAACACCTGCAGTGGCACACCCACCGCGAGCCCGTCCAAGGTGGGCGTCACGCCGCCCTCGATCGAGTTCTCGAT
>JBDTEP010000091.1:0-4086 GCA_039922455.1 Mycobacterium sp.
GCTGGGCCTGGGCCCGGCCGACTACCTGCAGGCGATGGCGGCGCTGTTCGCCCCGTTCACCAAGATCGCCGCCAAGAACCCGCTCTCGGCCTCGCCGGTGGAGCGCTCGGTCGACGAGCTGAGCACGATCAGCACCACCAACCGGATGATCTGCGACCCGTATCCGCGGCTGCTGGTGGCGCGCGATCAGGTCAACCAGGGTGCCGCCGTGCTGCTGATGTCGGTGGAGGCCGCCCGGCGCCTGGGTGTCCCGCAAGACCGCTGGGTGTATCTGCACGGTCACGCCGACATGCGCGCGCAGCGCCTGCTGGAGCGCCCCGACCTGGGCGCCTATCCGGCTGCGGTCGCGGCCGTCACCGAGGCGCTCGCGATGGCCGGGATCGGCTTCGACGACGTCGCGGCAATGGACCTCTACAGCTGCTTTCCGGTGCCGGTGTTCAACATCTGCGATGCGTTCGGGCTGGCGGGCGACGATCCGCGCGGGCTGACCCTGACCGGTGGGCTGCCGTTTTTTGGCGGCGCCGGCAACAACTACTCGATGCACGCCATCGCCGAGGCCGTCGCGGCGGCCCGGACTGCCCCGGGACACTTCACGCTCGTCGGCGCCAACGGCGGCATGATGAGTAAGTATTCGGTCGGGGTGTACTCGAACACCCCGGTGTCGTGGAAGTTGGATCGCAGCGCTGAACTGCAGGCCGAGATCGATGCCGCGCCCACCGTGGCCGTCACCGAGCACGCCGACGGCCCGGCGACCATCGAGACCTACAGCGTCCGCTACGACTGGCCGACCCGGACCGGGATCGTCATCGGCCGGCTGGACGCCGACGGCACTCGGTTCCTGGCCACCACCGAAGACGACGACCTGGTGGCGCTGCTGTCCGACGGTGAACCGCTTGGCACGCCCATCACGGTGCGCGCCCTGGACTACGGCAACCGCTGCAGTCTGCGCTGAAGGGCTCGTTAGGCGAGGACCGCCAACTTGCCGGCCAGCCGTTCCACGTAGCCTGCCACCTCGGCTTCTGAGCGGTCCGGCAACCCGAACAGCACCTCGGTCACACCCAACTCGGCCCACCGCGCCAACTTCTCCGGCACCGGCTTGAAATCCAGCGCCACGATCTGCGGCGCGCCGTCGCGGCCGGCGGCTGCCCAGGTGTCTTGTAGCAGCTTCACCGGTTCCTCGATGTCGAAGTCGCGCGGCGTGGTGATCCAACCGTCGGCGCTGCGGGCGATCCACTTGAAGTTCTTCTCGGTGCCGGCCGCACCGACCAGCACCGGAATGTGCGCCTGCACCGGTTTAGGCCACGCCCAGCTGGGGCCGAAGTTCACGAATTCGCCGTCGTAGGACGCTTCCTCCTGGGTCCACAGCGCCCGCATCGCCTCCAGGTACTCCCGCAGCATGGTGCGTCGCCGTCCCGGCGGTACCCCGTGGTCGGCGAGTTCGTCGGTGTTCCAGCCGAAACCCACGCCCAGGCTCACCCGACCACCGGACAGGTGGTCGAGGGTGGCGATCGATTTCGCCAGGGTGATCGGATCATGCTCGACGGGCAGGGCCACCGCGGTCGACAACCGCACCCGAGAGGTGACCGCGCAGGCAGCCCCCAGGCTCACCCACGGGTCCAGCGTGCGCATATAGCGGTCGTCGGGCAGTGACTCGTTGCCGGTGGTGGGGTGCGCGGCTTGGCGCTTGACCGGGATGTGGGTGTGCTCGGGCACATAGAACGTTTGAAAGCCGTGGTCGTCGGCGAGTTTGGCGGCGGCCGCCGGGTTGATGCCGCGGTCACTGGTGAACAGTACGAGCCCGTAATCCATACCGGTGATTAGAACGTGTTCCTGTTCGGCGGGCAACCGGCGGGGCCCTTGCGTCACGGCGTTGACCCGCCGGGTCCGCCCGAGAGTGCGCTAGCGTGGAACATCGAACCGCGCCGCACCGCTCATAAGCATCTGCCCCTCAAGCATCTGCTCTCAAAGCACAGGAGAGGTCATGACCTACTCGCCCGGGACCCCCGGCTTCCAGCCTTCCCAGCCGTCCGGCTCCTATGGACCTCCGACTCCGTCGTTTGCCAAAGCGGCCGATCACGAGAGCAAATTACCGTTCTACCTGCAGATCGCGGTGGTGGCGCTGGGCTTCGGCGTCTATCTGGCGAACTTCGGGCCGATCGTGACCGTCACCGACGGTGAGTACCCACTGATCCTCGGCGACGCCGGCCACACCGTTCCGTTGGCACTGCTGGCGGCCCTGCTGGCCGGGGTGGGCCTGCTGCCCAAGGCGAAGGTCTACACGCCGGTGGTCGCCGCGATCGCGGTGTTGGGAGCGCTGTTGGCGATCTCGACCATCGCCGATGACGGCGACAACTACATGATCGGCTGGGGACTATGGGTGGTGCTGACCTTCAGCATCCTGCAGGCCGCCGCCGCGGTCGGGGCACTGCTGCTGGAGGCCGGCGTTGTCACCGCTCCGGCTCCGCGCCCCAAGTACGACCCCTACGCGCAGTACGGGCTGCCGCCGGGTGGCAACTACTACGGCCAGCCGGGCCAGCACCAGGGCTACGGCCACCAGGCTTCGCAGCAGCAGTCCGGATATCCGTCCTACGGTGGTTACCCGTCCGCGCCGTCCAGTGGCGGATTCGGCGCTCAGTCGGCACCGGCCTCCCCTTCGATGGGTGGATTCAACACCGGAGGCCAGCAGGCACCCGGTGCGCAGCAGGGTGCGCCCACACCGCCGACCGGATTTCCCAGCTTCAGCCCGCCTCCGGGTAGCGGTTCAAGCGGTTCCTCGACGGCCGGGCAGGGCGGAACCGGGCAGGGCGGAACCGGGCAGGGGCAGAGCTCGACGGGCGGCCAGCAGTCGCAGGGCGGTTCGGCCCCGTCGGGGCCGGCCCAGCCCTAACCTGCGCCTGCGCGCCGAGTTGAACATGCTCGCAGCGTGACACCGGTGGCCGGCGGCAAACCGGGCTCGAACCCGACCCGCGACCTGGTGCGGGTCGCGTTCGGACCGTCCGTCGTGGCATTGACGGTCATCGCAGCGGTAACGCTCCTGCAGTTGCTGATCGCCAACAGCGACATGACCGGGGCATCGGGTGCCATCGCCAGCATGTGGCTGGGCGTGCACCAGGTGCCGATCTCAATCGACGGTCGGGAGTTGGGCGTCCTGCCGCTGCTGCCGATGCTGCTGATGGTGGCCGGAACCGCACGGACCACCGCGCTGGCCACCGCTCGCGGTGCCCCCTGGTTCGTCATCCGTTGGATTGTGGCGTCGGCACTGGGTGGCCCGTTGTTGATCGCTGCGATCTCGCTGGCGGTCATCCACGACGCGGCGTCGGTCATCACCGAGTTGCAGACCCCGCACGCCCTGGGGGCTTTCGCGCACGTGTTCGGAGTGCATGCGATCGGCGCGGCGGTCGGGGTGGGGATGCAGGTGGGCCCGCGGGTGCTGACCGAGACGCCGCTGCCGGAGTGGCTGGCGGACGCGCTGCGGGCCGCGGTCGCCGGCGTGCTGGCCCTGGTCGGACTGGCCGGGGCGGTCACGGTCGCATCCCTGGTCTTGCATTGGGGGACTATGCACGAGCTCTACGCGATCACCGATTCGCTGTTCGGCCAGCTCAGCCTGACCCTGCTGGCGGTGCTGTACGTGCCGAACGTGCTCGTCGGTGCGGCAGCGGTGGCGGTCGGTTCGAGTGCGCACATCGGTCCCGCGTTGTTCAGTGCGTTCACCGTGCTCGGGGGTGACATTCCGGCGCTGCCGATCTTGGCCGCGGCGCCCACCCCGCCGCTGGGCCCGGCGTGGGTGGCGCTGCTGATCATCGGCGCCGCATCGGGGGTGACCGTCGGTCAGCAATGCGCCCGTCGGGCGCTGCCGCTTCTTCCTGCGCTGGCCAAGGTGCTGGCTGCGGCGTCCATCGGGGCAGCGGCGATGGCGCTGCTCGGTATCGCCGGGGGCGGGCGGCTGGGCAACTTCGGCGACGTCGGGGTGGATCAGGCCACGTTCGGCCCCGCGGTGTTCCTTTGGTTTGCGGCGATCGGTGCGCTGACGGTCGTGATGATCGGCGGTGTCCGGAGAGGGCCGGTCAGGGAGCGGCCGGCGTTGCC
>JBDTEP010000092.1:0-15215 GCA_039922455.1 Mycobacterium sp.
CAATTGTTTCCACCAGTACCCGGCACACGCGGCGTTCGGCGGCTACAAGCAGTCCGGGATCGGCCGGGAGAACCACAAGATGGTGCTCGACCACTACCAGCAGATCAAGAACCTGCTGGTGTCCTACTCCCAAACCGCTACCGGCTTGTTCTGACCGAGCCCCCATAAACGGCCAAACCGAACCTCGCCAAGATTGGAATGACAAGATGACCGACACCCTCGACACCACTGATGCCGTTGCCGACGTCATGTATGCCGCAGTCGTTACCGAATTCGGTGCACCCCTGCAGATCTCCAAACTTGAACTACCTAAACCCGGCTATCGTGAGGCGCTGGTCAAACTGGAGACCTCTGGCGTTTGCCACACCGACCTGCATGCCGCACAAGGTGATTGGCCCGTTAAACCGCAACCACCCTTCATTCCGGGCCACGAGGGGTGCGGCACGGTCGTCGCTCTCGGCGAAGGTGTCGATGACATGCAGGTCGGTGACAGGGTCGGCAACGTCTGGCTATGGTCGGCCTGCGGTGAGTGCCAGTACTGCCGCACCGGCTGGGAGACGTTGTGCGAGGGCCAGCGCAACGGTGGTTACAGCGTCAATGGCAGCTTCGGCACCTACATGCTGGTCGATACCGCCTACGCGGCGCGCATTCCGGATGGCGCTGACCCACTGGAAGTGGCGCCGATCTTGTGTGCCGGTGTCACCGTCTACAAGGGATTGAAAGAAACCGAGGCTGGTCCTGGCGAGTGGGTGGCCATCTCGGGTATCGGTGGCCTCGGCCATATCGCCGTGCAGTATGCCCTGGCGATGGGACTGCGTGTGCTGGCCGTCGATGTCGATGACTCGAAATTGGCGCTGGCCACTGAGTTGGGTGCCGAGATCACCCTGAACGCACGCACCACCGACCTGGCCGCCGAGGCACACAAGGCTACTGGCGGAGTGCACGGTGTTTTGGTCACGGCCGTGCACCCGGAGGCGTTCGGTCACGCTATTGGGTTGGTTCGACGCGGCGGGACCATCGTCTTCAACGGCCTACCGCCCGGAGACTTCCCGGCTCCGATCTTCGACATCGTGCTGAATCGCTTGACTATCCGGGGGTCAATTGTGGGTACCCGTCAGGACTTGGTCGAAGCTCTCGACTTTTATGCCCGTGGACTGATCAAACCGAAGGTGACGGCCGCAAAGCTAGACGACATCAATGACATCTTCGAGCGGATGGCATGCGGTCAGATTGACGGCCGCATGGTCATCGATTTTCGAGACGGCCCATAGGTCCAGGACGGCTCGTAGGTCTGCCGAGGCAGGTCCACTATCCATGTCGTGGTTTCCGCGCCGTCACAGGGGAAGCACCTGGGTCAGCTTGGTGTGGCGGGCTATTTTAGATAAAAATTAGTTTTCCAGCGGCTACGCCATGGCGACGCGCCGGCTCAGCCGGAGACGCGGCCCTTTACTCGGCTTCTGCTTGGTTTCGCGGCGGGGCTCAGGCTGTGGCGTATGAACACCTGTGCGTTGGTCACCAGCATGTCAACCGAATTCCGACGCGGATCCCACCACTCAGCACTCCAATTGAGGGCACCAAGGATAAGCGCCTGTGCGAGTTTGGGATCAAGGTCATTGCGGATCTGGCCAGCGGCGGTGGCGGCGGCCATCAGCCTCTGCCAGATACGGCTGTAGGAGTTGAGTTCCTTCTTCTGGCGGGCTCGCAATCGATCAGGAATTTGGCCGGAATTACGGATGGAGGCGCGGGCATAGTCCGAGAGTTCGAGTCCGTGTCGGAGGTGTATTTCTGCCGCAGTGAGGATTTGGTCCATGGGCGCGGTATCGGGTGGCAGGGCATTCAGGGCTCGTTGCAGGTGGACTCGGAGGTCGTTGATCCCGCGAAACATCGCCTCTTCGATGAGATCCTCACGCGATGAGAAGTAGTAATAGATTGCGGGCGCCTGCAATTGCGCATGTTCAGCCACATCGGTCAGTCGGGTTCCGGCAAAGCCTTTGGTGCATAAGACGTGGGCTGCGGCGTCCAGGATGCGTGAACGGGTGCGCTCCGATTTCGACTGGTCCTTGGCGGAGGCCGTTGGTTTGCTAGACACCGCTCGATCATATCGGGTCTGACCTGCTTGTTCGCGACCATGAAAGACCTGCGATGACCAGCGCAGGGCATAGTGACTGCTCTGCCGTGCCGTCGTGCACCAGGCGGAAGGTACCACCGACGTGCTGATTCATCGTCGTCCGCCCGTCAATCGGCAACATTTTTTATGATAGATTAACCAGTGTGTGGCGCATCGGTGATGACGGTCCTTGCAAGGTCCATCTTCGCTGCGCCGACCGAATGAACGTCAAGGGCACCTGCGGCGGCTACGGGCCGACGGGGCCGCGCTTATCATCGCTCTGTGGTTCAGAAACGACGGCACGCCACAGCGATCAGCGAGCCCGCAGGCGAGGGCGAAACATACTCTGAATCGATGTCGACACGCGAGCGAATCCTCGATGCGGCAGCTCATGTGCTGTCGGTGAACGGTTATGCCGGATTTCGTCTGACCGATGTAGCCGCTGAAGCCAAGCTGCAGGCCCCTGCCATCTATCACTACTACTCCTCGCGTGACGAGTTGGTAGAGGAGGTGATGTGGTCGGGCATCGTGGGCATGCGTGAATATGTCGCAGCCGTTCTCGACGGATTGGCCGACGGGACGCCGCCGATTACGCGGTTGCTGACCAGCATCGAGGCGCATCTGTGCCACGTGCTGCAGACCTCCGATTACGCCACTGCGTGGATCCGTAATGCCGGCCAGGTGCCGCTGACGATTCGCAAACGGCAGATCATCGAGGAGGAGCGCTATGGCGAAATTTGGCGTCGGCTCATCAACGATGTGGCCCGTGAAGGTCTGCTGCGCCCCGAACTGGATCTGTACATTGCGCAGATGCTGGTCCTCGGTGCCTTGAACTGGGCGGTGGAATGGTGGACGCCCAGCCTCGGATCCATCGAATCGGTTGTGGTGAACGCGAAATCATTGATTCGCCAAGGCCTTACGAACGGTACGTGACAACCCGCGGAAGGCTCGCCGCGGCACAGCGATCCTATGATCGGTCAGCGCAGGATCATTTCGCATACCGCCGAGTTCGTGTGCGGCTGCCACAGTTCCTGCATCGGTATCAGCAGCGGCTCGTCGAGGTCGATAACCGTGACGGCGCCGTCGACGGCCGGTCCCGGCGGCGCGGTGACGAACACCGCGGCGTCCTGGTCAACGCCGGCACATCGGACGGGCAGTCCCGGGCTCGGCCGACGCGGCACTGCGGTTCGCACCCGGCACGACGACGCGCGTTGACCAGGAAGTCAAACTGATCCGCCGGCCGGAGCGCAGCAGCAGCAGCGTTGCGATCTCTTCTCCAACTGCCGGGATGGGCAACCACCCGCGCGACGGTGCGTATTCCCGGTCTCGACACGGCGTGTCGGACCGGGGACACGCACGCTCGCGCCAAAAGGAGAGGACCTACAGCGGGATGTTCTTGTGCCGGCCGCGGCGGGCCGGAGCCTCGGCCAGTGCCTGGGTGATCTTGCTGCGGGTGTGGGCAGGATCGATCTTCTCGTCGACGACGCCGATGTCTATGGCGCTGTCCACCCCGCCGGCGATCCGCTCGTGCTCGGCGGCCAACTCCTCGTGCAGCGCATCCCGCTCGTGATCGGGGGCGGCGGCCAGCTTCTTCTTGTGCAGGATGCCGACCGCGGCCTTGGCGCCCATCACCGCGACCTCGGCATCCGGCCAGGCGAACACCTTGGTGGCGCCCAGTGACCGGGAGTTCATCGCGATGTAGGCGCCGCCGTAGGTCTTGCGGGTGACCAGCGTGACCCGCGGAACGCTGGCCTCACCGAAGGCGTGCAGCAGTTTGGCACCGCGGCGCACCACGCCGCCCCATTCCTGGCCAACGCCCGGCAGGTAGCCCGGAACGTCGACGATCACGATCAGCGGAATCCCGAAAGAGTCACAGAGCCGCACGAAACGTGCCGACTTCTCGGCGCTTTCGGAGTTCAGGCAGCCGCCGAGCCGCAGCGGGTTGTTGGCCAGCACCCCGACAGTGCGCCCGGACAGTCGACCCAGCCCCACCACCATCGACGGGGCCCACTTGGCTTGAATCTCGTCGAAGGGCGCGTCGTCGTCCAGCAGTGCGGTCAGCAGTGGATGCACGTCATAGGCGCGCCGCGCCGACTCCGGCAACAGCGCGTTCAGGTCGGTGTCGTGGGCCTCGGCCTTGCTGCGGTCGAAATGGCCCTGTTGGCAGAACAATCCGACCAGGCGACGGCCGCGCTCGTAAGCGTCGAGTTCGTCGTCGGCGACGATGTGGCACACACCGGACTTCTTGTGGTGGGTGTCGGGCCCCCCGAGGGCAGCCATGTCGACGTCTTCACCGGTGACGCTGCGGACCACATCGGGACCGGTGACGAACACCCGGCCCTCGGGCGCCATCACGATGACGTCGGTCAGCGCCGGACCGTAGGCGGCGCCGCCGGCGGCGAAACCGACCACCACCGAGATCTGCGGGATGTAGCCGGAGGCCCGGATCATGGCCTCGAAGACCAGTCCGACCGCGTGCAGGGCACGCACCCCTTCGGCCAACCGCGCGCCGCCCGAGTGCCACAGGCCCACGATCGGGCTCTGGTCCGCAATCGCGAGGTCATAGGCGTTGACGATGTGATTGCAGCCCTCGATGCCCATCGCACCGCCCATCACGGTGCCGTCGGTGCAGAACGCGATGGTGCGCAACCCGTTCACGTCGCCGGCGGCGGCCAGTACCCCGGAGCGGTCGCGCTCATGGAGCAGTTCCACGGTGCCGTCGTCGAAGAACGTCGACAGACGCAGCAGGGGGTCGCGCGGGTCGAGTGATTCGCCCACCGTCTCGGGAGCCATGGTCGTCATCGCGCCTCTCCTTGGTCGATTTGATGCTTGATGTCGCCGCAGCGACCGTTAGTACCGGCCGAAGACGAGCGACACGTTGTGCCCGCCGAATCCGAACGAGTTGTTGATCGCGTACTTGTAGTTGCCCGGTCGGGGTTTGTCTGCCACCACATCCAGGTCGATCTCGGGGTCGAGATTCTCCAGGTTGAGGGTCGGCGGGATGACCTGGTCGCGCAGGGCCAGCACGGTCAGGATGGATTCCACCGCGCCGACCGCACCGACCGAGTGGCCCAGTGCAGCCTTGGGGGCGTACACCGCGGCATCGCCGCCGTGCGGACCCAGTGCATGATTGATGGCACTACCTTCGGCCACGTCGCCGACCGAAGTGCCGGTGGCGTGGGCATTGACATGGCTGATGTCGCCGGGCGTCAGGCCGGCCACCTGGATCGCCCGCGACATCGCCCGACCAGCGCTCTCGCCGTTGGGATCCGGCGCGACGATGTGGTAGCCGTCGGAGGTGATCGACGCACCCATGATGCGCGCGATGATGTTGGCTCCCCGAGCCTTGGCGTGCTCCTCGGTCTCGATCACCATCAGCGCAGCCGCCTCGCCGAAGACGAACCCGTTTCGATCACGGTCGAACGGGCGGCACGCGCCCACCGGGTCGTCGTTGGTGTTGGACAGCACGATGCGCATCTGGGCGAACCCGGCGATCGGCACGGCCTCGATCCGGGTCTCCACCCCACCGCAGATCGCGATGTCGGCCTCGCCGAGCACGATCTGCTGCCAGGCGTGGGCGATGGCCTCGGAGCCGGACGCGCACGCCGAGATCGGGGTGATGACCCCGGCCTTGGCGTGCCGGTCCAGTCCGACGGCCGCGGCCGGCCCGTTGGGCATGTACTTCTGCACGGTGAGCGGGGAGACCGCCCGGAAGCCGCGTTCCCGCATGGCGTCGTAGGCGTAGACCAACTCTTCGGAGGAGCCCATCCCGGTGCCGATCGAGACCAGCAGCCGGCGGGTGTCCACGTCGGGCGAGCCCACCTGCTCCCACACCCGTCGACTCAACACGGTCGACAGTTTCTGCAGGTAGGACAGTCGCCGCAGCTCGGTCCGAGTCAGCCCTTCGTCAAACGACTCCGGGGTCTCGACGAGATGACCGCCGATGCGAACCGGCAGGTCGTACTCCTCGATGAACGAATCGGTCAGCATGCGGATACCACTCTGGCCGTCGAGCAGCCGCTGCCAGGTGTCTTCCGCATCCGCGGCCAACGCCGTCGTCATTGTGAAGCCGGTGACGACGACGTTGGGCAGACCGGTTCCCGTTGCCAACGTTGACATGAGTGTTGAGAACTTCCCTCCCTTGGTACCGGTGTCAGTACCGCCCGAAGGCGAGCGCGACGTTGTGCCCGCCGAACCCGAACGAGTTGTTGATGGCGTACTGGTAGTCGCCGTAGCGAGGTGCTCCGGCCACCACGTCCAGATCGATCTCGGGATCCGGCGTCTCGTAGTTGAGCGTCGGCGGAATGACTCCGTCGCGCAGCGTGAGCACCGTCAGCACCGATTCCAGCGCACCGACCGCCCCGATGGAGTGACCCAGCGCCGATTTGGGCGCGTACACCGCGGCGTGCTGGCAATCGGCTTCCCGGATCGCGTTCGCCTCGGCGGTGTCACCGATCGGAGTGGCCGTTCCGTGTGCGTTGATGTGGTCGACGTCCTTGGCGGACAGTCCCGCCAATTCCAGCGACCGCGCCATCGCCCGACCGGCCCGCTTGCCGTCGGGTCCGGGGGCCACCATGTGGAAGGCGTCGGAGGTGATTCCGGCCCCCATCAACCGGGCCAGCGGCTTGGCACCGCGAGCCTTGGCATGCTCCTCGGTCTCGATGATCATCATCGCGCCGGCCTCGCCGAACACGAACCCATCCCGATTCTTGTCGAACGGCCGCGACGCCCCCTCGGGGTCGTCGTTGCGGGTCGACATCGCGCGCATCATCGAGAACGTCGCGATCGGCAGTGCCTCGATGCCGCCTTCGACGCCACCGCAGACAACGAAGTCGGCGTCACCCATGACGATGTGGCGCCACGCGAGGGCGATGGCCTCCGAACCCGACGAGCAGGCCGACACCGGGGTCATGACCCCGGCGCGGGCGCCGAGTTGCAGGCCGACCACCGCGGCGGCGCCGTTGGGCATGATCATCTGAACGGCCAGCGGCGACACCTTGCGGGGGCCGCCCTCATTCATCAGGTCGTAGGTTTCGACGATCTTCTCGCCACCACCGAGCCCGGTGCCGATCACCACGGCGAACCGGTCCGGGTCGACCTCCGGGGTGCCGGCGTTCTCCCAGAGCCGGCCGCTGAGCAGTTTGGCCATCCGCTGGACATACGACATGCGTCGCAGGTCCAGCCGGCCCATGTGGTCGTCAACCGGATCCTTGAGGTGCCCGCCGATCTTGACGGGCAGATCCCACTTGCTGACGAAGTCGTCCTCGAGGACGTGGATGCCGCTTTCGCCGGCCAGCAGACCCTTCCACGTGCTTTCGATGTCCGCGCCCACGGATGTCGTGGCCTCAACGGCGGTTACCACCACACTGGGGTAACCGCCGTTGGCCGTCGAAGGTGTGGAGGACACCGTCAGTTGCTTTCCGAGCCGAACTTGTCGCGCAGCGCGGCGGCGGCCTCGGGGTTCTCGGCCTCGAGCTTCTGGATGTAGCCGACCACGTCACCGACCGTGCGCAGACCGGCGAGGTCCTCGTCGGGGATCTTGACGCCGTACTTGTCCTCGGTCTGCACGGCGATCTCCACCATCGACAGCGAGTCGATGTCCAGGTCGTCGACGAAGGACTTCTCGACGGTGACCTCAGACGGCTCGATACCGGTCACCTCTTCGATGATCTCGGCGAGACCGGCAATGATTTCATCCTGGCTGGCAGGCACGGTGTGTTCCCTTCGGTTGGTTCCGCACGGGTGTGCGGCTTGATTACTGCGTATCTGGTTGTGCAGGTTGGAAGCGGGCGTTACAGCTGAGGGAGCCCGTCCAGATCCGCGGGGGACTTGACGGCATGCGCCGGGGTCCCCCGAAGTTCGCGTTTGGCGATGCCGGCGAGAGTTCCCGCGGGCGGGAATTCGATGATCGTGGTGGCCCCGCGGGCCCGAAGTGTGTCGGTGCACAGGTCCCAGCGCACCGGCCGGGTCAGCTGCGAGACCAGATGGTCCATCGCGACGGCCGCCGACGCTACCGGCTGCCCATCGCGGTTGGACAACAGGGTGGCGGTCGGTTCGGAAATTCCAGTCGTGGCGGCAATCCGCTGCGCCGCGGCGGAGTAGGCCTCCAGCGCGGGGGCCATGAACTGGGTGTGGAACGCGCCGGCGGTGGCCAGCTTGCGGACCCGGGCCTTGGCGGGCGGGTCTTCGGCGAGCTTGTCCAGCGCGGTCAGCGGACCCGCCGCGACGATCTGGCCGGCAGCGTTGCGGTTGGCCGGGATCAGGTCGAGTTGCTCGAGGCGGGCCAGCACCTCGGCCTCATCGCCGCCCAGCACGGCCGCCATTCCGGTCGGCTCGAGCGCGCAGGCCTTGGCCATCTCGCGGCCGCGGGTGGCGGCCAGCATGACGGCGTCGTCGGGGGAGATCACGCCGGCGATGGCGTAGGCAGCGATCTCGCCGACTGAATGGCCTGCCACGATGACGTCCTCGCCGAGTGGGCCGTTCCGACGCTTGGACAGCTCGGCATAGGCGAGCAGGGTAGCCGCCACCACCAACGGCTGGGTGACCGCCGTGTCGGTGATCTCCTCGGCGGTCGCGGTGGTGCCCAGCGCGACCAGATCCAGGTCGCTGATCTCCGACCAGGACGCCAACTGATCGGCAGTGCCGGGCAGTTCCAGCCACGGCGACAGCATGCCGGGGGTCTGCGATCCCTGTCCGGGAGCGAGCAACGCAATCACATCTCTAAGAGAACATTGTGAAACCCGATTTACAGGATGTCCTAGATTATGAACATTGTCTTATGTTTTTGTGGAACCCCTACAAAATTGCCATCTGATGCGACGTCTTCGATACCGGACCGCGACAACTGCCCCGGCGGCAGCGCGTCAGCCCAGGCGCCAAACGCGCCGCCGGCTCACCCGACTTGATGTTCTCCCGGTGTTGAACCGGTCATCGGCGGCGTGGCGTAAGTCACGTGTGTGCTGCTGAAACTGGCATGTTGCGCCTGGTTGGCCAGCCGCCCCACCGTGGCGGCGACCCGTAGCACATAGGCGTCGCGCGGCAGGGTGGGATCGCGTCCGGTGAAGTCGCCGATCCGCTTGAGGCGGTAGCGGACGGTGTTTGGATGAACGAACAACTTGCGGGCGCAGGCCTCGATCGCGCCGCCACAGTCCAGATAGGCGTCGAGCGTCTCGGTGAGCGCCGGCCCGGCCTCGGCCAATGGCCGCATCACATCGGTGTGCAAGGCCGCGATCGCCGAGGCATCCCCGATCAGAGCCCGCTCCGGCAGTAGTTCGCGGGCCAGCACCGGCCGGGGCGCCCCGGTCCAACCGATGACGGCGTTCATCCCGGAGATCGCCTCGCTGGCGCTGTGGTAGGCCGCGGTCAGCGTCGGTGCGGTCGGGCCGATCACCACCGGCCCCTCGGAGAACGCGCCGAGCAGGTCGGCGAAGAACTTCTGGGTCGGCGACAGCGGGCCGGACACGATCGCCACCAGCCAGGTGCCATGCACGTCGGTCAGTGCGGCCCGGCCGTGGCGTGCGGCGACGTCGCGGACGTCCTGGCTTGCTTTTTGGCCGGAGATGGGGGTACCTCCCGCTTGCGGGGGAGCGTCCGGCCCGGGCGGCGCGGTGCCGACCACGACGGTGGCCGGGGCGGTGGTGTCCCAGTTCAGCGCCGCGGCTCGGCTCAGCAACTCCGGACCGGTGTCGCCGCGCACCACGGCGTCCACCACGCTGGCCTCCATCCGGGAATCCCAGGTGCCCCGGGCTTCGGCGGCGTCGGCGTAGGCGGACGCAGCGGTGAAGGCCAGGTCGCGGCTGTACTTGAGGATGCCCACCGTCAGCGCGGTCACCTGATCTTCGGAGCGGGCCAGCAGGGGCACGACCTCCTCGAAGTACTCCATGGTGACTCGCACCATGTCCACGGTGTGGCGCAGGGCGATGTGCCGGGTCAGCTCCTGGGGCACCAGCTCGAATGCCTCCGCGGTGTGGTTGGTGTTGCCGCGCGGGTCGTGCATCCACTCGGCAAAGTTGACCACGGCGGTCTGCACCACCAGGGCGACGCTGGCCCGCTGGGAGGCTTGCAGGTCGGCGAAGAATGGCAGCCGTTCGCCCATTGCCGACACCGCCTCGGTCGCCAGCCGGCCCGAGTAGTGCTTGAGCCTGCGCAGCAGGGTGTCCGGGACCGCGCTCAGCAGGTCCAGCGTGGAACGCGGCAAGCCGACACCGCTAGCAGCACCGTTGTCGGGCATCCCTAAAATATACGCCGACAGTCTGGTTGATTCCAACAAAATGGCAGCCGAGTCGAGGGGGTCGCGCTAGGCGACCCCCGAGTCGGAGTTCTGCTCGGGAGCGGCCAGCACGTCGTCGATCTGGTACCGGGTCGCCGCCGCGATCGAGGCCGACGGGTCGATCGCCCCGTCGCGAGCCAGTGCGGACAACACCGCGACCACCACCGACTCGGCGTCGGTGTTGAAGTAGCGCCGTGCGGCCGGGCGGGTATCGGAGAAGCCGAATCCGTCGGTGCCCAGGGTGACGAAGGTGCCGGGCACCCATGGCCGGATCTGTTCGGGTACCGCGCGCATCCAGTCCGACACCGCGACCACCGGTCCAGTGGCGTTCGCCAGCGCGTGCGTCACATACGGCACCCGGGCCGGGCGCTCCGGGTGGCGCAGCCGCTCCCGTTCGATGTCGACCCCGTCCCGGTTGAGTTCATTCCAGCTGGTCACCGACCACACGTCGGCCGCCACCTCCCAGTCGGCGGCCAGTAGGTCGGCGGCCCGCAAGGCCTCGGGCATCGATACCCCGGAGGCCAGGATCTGGGCGGTATTGGAGTGCGGCGCCGCGGCCTTCTGGTAGCGGTAGATACCGCGCAGCAGACCCTCGGTGTCGAGGTCGGCCGGTTCGGCCGGCTGGACGTAGGGCTCGTTGTAGATGGTGATGTAGAAGTACACGTTCTCCGGGTTCTCCCCGAACATGCGGGCCAGCCCGCTTTCGATGATGTGGGCCACCTCGTAGGCGAAGGCCGGGTCGTAGGCCACCACCGACGGGTTGGTGCTGGCCAGCAGCAGCGAATGCCCGTCGGCGTGCTGCAGGCCCTCACCGGTCAAGGTGGTGCGGCCCGCGGTGGCGCCGAGCGCGAAACCCCGCGCCATCTGGTCGGCGGCCGCCCAGAGGCCGTCGCCGGTGCGCTGGAAGCCGAACATCGAGTAGAAAATGTAGATCGGGATCATCGGTTCGTCGTGGGTGGAATACGACGTCCCGACCGCGGTGAAGCAGGCGGTCGACCCGGCTTCGTTGATGCCCTCGTGCATGATCTGGCCGATTTCGCTCTCCTTGTAGGCCAGCATCAATTCGGCGTCGACGGAGGTGTACAGCTGGCCGTTGCGGTTGTAAATCTTCAACGACGGGAACCACGAGTCCATCCCGAACGTGCGGGCTTCGTCGGGAATGATCGGCACCAGTCGCGGGCCTATTTCCTTGTCCCGCAACAGTTCCTTGAACACCCGCACCGTCGCCATGGTGGTGGCGACCTCCTGGGTGCCCGAGCCCTGCTTGACTGCCGCATAGACGTCGCTGGAGGGCAGTGGCAGTGCTCTGGCCGTGTTGCGGCGTTGTGGAACGAAACCGCCCAGGGCTTTGCGCCGGTCCAACAGGTAGCGAATCTCCGGCGCGCTCTCGCCGGGGTGGTAGTACGGCGGCAGGTACGGGTTGTCCTCGAGTTGCTTGTCCGACACCGGAATTCGCATCTCGTCGCGGAAGTCCTTGAGGTCCTGCAGGCGGAACTTCTTCATCTGGTGGGTGGCATTGCGGCCGGCAAAGTAG
This sequence comes from Mycobacterium sp., assembly GCA_039922455.1. Taxonomy (GTDB): domain Bacteria; phylum Actinomycetota; class Actinomycetes; order Mycobacteriales; family Mycobacteriaceae; genus Mycobacterium. Next base: position 11,911 of record JBDTEP010000092.1, read on the forward strand.
CTGCCCAGGCTGTAGCCCTTGATGGTCTTGGCCAGGATGACGGTCGGCTGGCCCTTGTGCTCGATAGCCGCCTGGTAGGCCGCGTAGACCTTGCGGTAGTCGTGCCCGCCGCGCTTGAGGTGCCAGATATCCTGGTCGGACAGATCTTTGACCAGGTCCTTGGTGCGCGGGTCGCGACCGAAGAAATGCTCCCGCACATAGCCGCCGTCGTTGGCCTTGTAGGTCTGGTAATCCCCGTCGGGGGTGACGTTCATGAGGTTGACCAGGGCGCCGTCGCGGTCGGCATGCAGCAACGCGTCCCACTCGCGGCCCCACACCACCTTGATCACATTCCAGCCGGCGCCGCGGAAGAACGACTCCAACTCCTGAATGATCTTGCCGTTACCGCGCACCGGGCCGTCGAGGCGCTGCAGGTTGCAGTTGACCACGAAGGTCAGGTTGTCCAGGCTGTCCAGCGCGCCGATCTGCAACAGGCCGCGGCTCTCTGGCTCGTCCATCTCGCCGTCGCCCAGGAAACACCACACGTGCTGATCGGAGGTGTCCTTGATGCCGCGGTCGTGCAGGTAATGGTTGACCCTGGCCTGGTAGATGGCGTTCATCGGGCCCAACCCCATTGACACCGTGGGGAACTCCCAGAAATCGGGCATCAGGTGCGGGTGCGGGTAGGAGGGCAGGCCGCCGCCGGGGTGGCTGTGCTCCTGGCGGAAGCCGTCGAGGTCGTGGGTGCTCAGCCGGCCCTCCAGGAAGGCCCGCGCGTAGATGCCGGGGGAGGCGTGGCCCTGGATGAATACCTGATCACCGCCGCCGGGGTGGTCCTTCCCGCGGAAGAAGTGGTTGAACCCGACCTCGTAGAGCGTCGAGGAGGACGCGTACGTCGAGATGTGGCCGCCGACGCCGACTCCCGGCCGTTGGGCGCGGTGCACCATCACCGCGGCGTTCCACCGGAGCCACCGGCGGTAACGACGCTCGGTGTCCTCGTCGCCGGGGAACCACGGTTCCAATTCGGTGGGGATGGTGTTGACGTAATCGGTCGAGGTGAGCGCGGGGATCGACACTCGGTGCTCGCCGGCGCGTTCCAGCAGGCGCAGCATCATGTAGCGAGCCCGCGTCGACCCGGAACGGGCCAGCAGTGCGTCGAAGGACTCCAACCACTCGGAGGTCTCTTCCGGGTCGATGTCGGGAAGGTAGGACGCCACGCCGTCGCGGATCACCCGGACCCGGTCGGCTTCGCCTGTGCTGCTTAGTTTTTTGGCCAGATCCTGGCTCACGCCGTCGATAGTCAACGCATTACTCCTTGGTTTGGAGGTCAAGTTGTGTCTCCCGGCTTGTGGCCAGGACGACACCGGACCGATCGCTTCGTCGGTCTTGTCTTTTCTATCCTGCCCCACCGGGGGCTGGACCGGCGGAGGGTGAGTCGTCGCGTGCGGTGGGCTGATCTCGGCCCGCCGCCCGCTACGCGGTAACGTCTGATGACGTGCTGACCGGATGGCGAGCCGTCCCGCGCGAGCGGGCGCGGCGACATGCTCGGGTCGGTGCGCTGCTGGCGGGTGGAGCCGCGGCGTTGGTGATGGGTGTCGTCGGCTGCACCAGCATCATCGGTGGCTCCCCGGAGGCGGACACCTCAGCGGCGCCGGCCTACCGCTCTTCGGTGTCGGCGTCGGTGTCGGCCTCGGAGGCGACGTCGAGCATCCGCGAGACCCAGCGTCAAGAGTCGATGACGACCCAGGCGGTGCGCGGCGCCTGCGGCAGGTTCGCGTCCAGCAGCAGCGACGCCGTCGACACCGTGAACAAGTACGTGGAGGCGTTCAACAACGGCGGGGACATCCCTGGCACCGCCGCGCCGGCGGTCGAGGCCCTCAACCACAGCGCTGACGAGGTGGCCGGCGCCATCAACGAGAAGCTGTCGGCCGAGCTCAAGGGCGCGTTCGACACCTACGTCGAAGCCGCGCGCGGCGTGGCGACCGCCATTTCAGCCAAGGCGCCGGTGTCGGTGTACAACGCCCGTAAAGACGAGCTGAACAAGGCCCGGGAGAAGGGGATGGCGCTGTGCAGAGCCTCCTGATTCCACAGATCCCGCCGCGCCGGGTGATTCGCCCACAAGCGGCTGACGGCGCTGTGCAACGATGATGCCCAATACAAGACGCACTGACATTAGGAGGGGGTCACACGGTGGTCGCGGCGGATAACGCCCCGAGCTTCGCTCGCAAACTGGGCATCCAGAGCAAGCAGTTGGTCCAGGAGTTCGGCTGGGACAACGACGCCGACGACGACATTCGTGTCGACGTCGAAGATGCCTGCGGCAGCGAATTGCTCGAAGAAGAAACCGACGAGGTCGTCGACGTTGTGCTGCTGTGGTGGCGCGACGGCGACGGAGACCTGGTGGACACCCTGATGGATGCGATCACTGCGCTGGCTGACGACGGTGTGGTCTGGGTGTTGACGCCCAAGACCGGGAAGTTCGGCCACGTGCAGCCGGCTGAGATCGCGGAGGCGGCGCCGACGGCGGGCCTGATGCCGACCTCGTCGGTCAATCTGGGTGACTGGAGTGCCAGTCGGTTGGTCCAGCCCAAATCGAGGACGGGCAAGCGTTGATTTTGGAAGTCGGTACCCAAGCTCCTGATTTCACCCTCAAGGACCAGGACCAGCAACTGGTCACACTGAGCGATTTCCGCGGCGCGAAGAATGTCCTGCTGGTGTTCTTCCCGCTGGCGTTCACCGGAATCTGCCAGGGCGAGCTGGATCAGTTGCGTGATCACCTGCCCAGCTACACGGGCGACGACAGCGTGGCGCTGGCCATCTCGGTGGGGCCACCGCCCACCCACAAGGTCTGGGCTGCCGAGAGCGGGTTCCTGTTCCCGGTGCTGTCGGACTTCTGGCCGCACGGCGCGGTGAGCCGGTCGTTCGGGGTGTTCAACGAGGACACCGGCTTCTCCAACCGCGGCACGTTCGTCATCGACAAGTCCGGGATCATCCGGTTCGCCGAGATGAAGGCGCCCGGCGAGGCACGCGACCAGCAGTTGTGGGTCGACGCGCTCGCCGCCGTCAAGGCCTAGCTCTTCCTGGCGCTTCCTGGGTTTTTCCTCGCCGAGCGTGCGTGTCCCCGGTGGACACTCCGGGTGAAATACCGGGAACGCGCACGCTGGTCGCTGGTGCCGAGTTTTGGGTGTCCGGTACGGGCCGGTAATCTGCCCGGGGCAGGGGCGCGTAGCTCAGTGGTAGAGCTCTGGTTTTACACACCAGCGGTCGGCGGTTCGATACCGTCCGCGCCCACCAGTGTTATCCCCCCGAGGTTCCAAGGAGGTTCC
>JBDTEP010000093.1:0-22572 GCA_039922455.1 Mycobacterium sp.
GTCACCGGGTCGGTGACCATCCCGGCCTCGGAGCGTTTCACGGTCTCCACCTGGGCGGCCTGCTCGGTGACCGGCAGGTTGCGGTGCAGCACGCCCATGCCGCCGGCGCGGGCCATCGCGATCGCCATTCGGGACTCGGTGACGGTGTCCATCGCGGAGCTGACCAGCGGCACCTTGAGCCGGATCTTGCGGGTCAGCCGACTGGCGGTGTCAGCGGTGGCCGGCACCACGTCGGAGGCCGCCGGAAGCAGCAGGACGTCGTCAAAGGTCAGCCCCAGCATGGCGATCTTGCCGGGATTGTCGCCACCGGTCCACACCGCATCATCGAGACGGCCGACGGCATCGGAAATAGTCGGGGCACTTGCGTCACCAACGGACATCGGGAGCCTCCACTACACAGCCGGGTGAGAAGCTCATCCTAATCGCGGCGCTGAACGCTTTCGGCCACCACCCTTGATCGGGCGTGCAGGCCGCTTGACCTGCCGCTGGCATTCTGTCGCGGCGACTGCGTACCCTGATGGACGTGCGTGACCACCTACCACCGGGTTTGCCGCCAGACCCGTTCGCCGACGATCCCCATGACCCGTCTGCCGCGCTGGACGCCGTCGAACCTGGCCAGCCGCTGGATCCGCAGGAACGGACCGCAGTCGAAGCCGACCTCGCCGACCTGGCGGTCTACGAAGCATTGTTGGCGCGCCGGGGTATCCGCGGGCTGGTGGTCTGCTGCGACGACTGCCAGCAGGACCACTACCACGACTGGGACATGCTGCGCGCTAACCTGCTGCAGCTGCTCATCGACGGCACCGTCCGCCCGCACGAGCCGGCTTACGACCCGGAACCGGACAGCTACGTAACCTGGGACTACTGCCGCGGCTATGCCGATGCGTCGCTCAATGGGGCGACGTCGGAGACCGACGGCTACCGCTGACTGACCTGCCAGCTGCCGCCGCGGTAACGCACCAGTTCGGCGGCATCGTCGCGCAGGCCGCGTAATTCCTCGACTGTCCGCGTCGCGCTACCGACGTCTATCAACATGCACGCCAGCGCCCACCGCAGTGGCACCAGCCCCAGCCGGCCGGTGTCGGCCAGCGCCGCATCGGCAACAGTGCGCGCTCGATCCGGGTTCCCGGCGCAGCACAGCGCACCCGCCAGCACCACCTGGCTTTTCACCCGGTGCCGCACCGAAGCCACTGGCGCGAGTTCCAGGGCCTGCTCGGCATGCCGCACCGCGGTGACACCGTCGCCGGTGACCATCGCCAACTCGGCGGAGACCCATTGCCGACGAATCGCCAGGCGCACCGGCGCGGCGGGCGGCTCCGGCATAACCCGGTCCAGCAGGGCCGCCGATGCCGCGAAGCGCCCGACCCCCAGCGCGTCGGCAGCCAGCCCGACCAGGGCATCGGCGCCGGCCTCCGGGTCGTCGCCGGCCAATGCCAGCGCCCGGCCGTCGAGGCCGCGAGCGCAGTCGTGCCTGCCGAGTTGGCGCAGGAACGACCCCCGGGTGCTGTATGCCAGCGACGTCAGCGGGCCGGCCGGTGTGTCGCGCAGCAGCACCGTCAGCTCGGCTGTGGCGCTGGCGTAACGGCCCTGCCCGCCGGCAGCCACAGCGCGCAGCCACCGCTGGCGGGGCGTGATCGCGGCGGGCAGCGGCCAGCGGCCGGGTTCACCACCGAACGCAGCAGCGGCCAACGCGGCGTCTGGGTCCTCGGTCATCGCTGCGCGACGTTACGCGGCCGGATCACCACCACGCCGTCCGCCCGGAAGATCATCCGCTCTCAGGGAAAGTCCACCACCTTCGTTCGGCGCCTCTTAGTAATTACCGTGCCCTAACTTCAGACGCTTTGGCTACCGTTCGCACAGCGCCGGATAACGCCGGCGCTGTTTTACGCGCACCACCCAACCGTGATAGCGCTCAGCGGCCGGGTGCGATCCGGCCGACCAGCGTTGGAGAGGGGTTCTGATGCCACAGGTTGAGCACCTGCCCGGCCGCAATGCGGACGTATGGGATTGGCAGCTCCGCGGAGCATGCCGAGGCCTCGACTCGTCGGTGTTCTTCCCGCCTGACGGGGAACGCGGCCGAGCCCGGGCGCAACGGGAGCAGAACGCCAAGCAGTGGTGCCACAACTGCCCGGTGATGGAGCAGTGCCGCACGCACGCGCTGGAAGTGGGTGAGCCCTACGGCATCTGGGGCGGCATGTCAGAAGCCGAGCGGCACGCCGCACTGCGCTGCAGCCTGCGCCGCAGCGGGTAAACCCACCAGACCACCCCGACGGAGCCGACGGCGTCACATCCGCGGCCTGCAGGGGCAACAGAACGGCCCTCGATGCGGTAACTCGGGGGCCGTTCGCCTGTCTGTGCGGCTGGAGTTGTCGTACCTCCGCGGTAGCTTGCGGTTGATCGCCCGAGTTGGGGCGGCACAACCGAGGGGAAACCGAATTGATGACGTCTGCGCCCGGCGGCTTGCAACCCAACGAGGAGCTGTCGCCGCTGGGCTGAACGCACGGTAATCGGCGAGCGGTCGGCCCGCCCCGCCGTCACTGTTGCTGAATTTGCCCGGGAGTAGCGAGACCGGCCTGACCGCCGACACCTCCGCTGCCAGTGAGCCCGTCGTGTTCGGTGCCGTCGGCGCCGCCTTCACCGAACAGCAAACCCAACCAGCGACCGGAACAGACACTGGCACAGTCGAATCCGAATGACACTGACAAGGGTCTCATGCTGCTCAGCGCCGTCCAGCACCAACTGTGCTCCGACACGCTCTGACCAAACCCGCAATGCGGGTGCCCGTGTTGGCCTTGCCCGGCGCCAACAAAAACCCTCGACCTCAATGTCAGAACGTGGTAAGCAAATGCGATGAAAAGCAGCGGGCACGCGACTGTTCATCTAGCCCGACATGGTGACGTGTTGATGCGGTCGAAAACCCCGCCTGCCGCAAGAGCCCACGGCGCGGCAGTGAGCGCCTACAACACAATTGCCCAGCTTGCCGTAGTCGGAATGATGGTTGCCGCGGCCGGCGTGGCGACCAACCAACCCCTCCGCGCCGAGGCGGCACTGCTGGCTTCCACCGGCCCGCTGGCGGGCAGCGAGACGGCGCTCATCCTCGGTGGAACCACCGAACCGACGCCGTCGCCCGAATTCGCCCGGACCGCCGAGAACTTATATCTGAACCCACTGGGTTTCAATGGCGGCTCAACCGACTCGACGGTCTGTTATATGGACGGCACCGACCCCTGCAGCGCCCCGCTGCAGGTGCTGACGACACCCGAACTGATCCAACAGGGACCGAGCAGTCTCACGGCCGCGTCGGCCATCGTTCTTGCCGTCGAGAACCAATTCGACGCCAACCCGGGCGCCTTCGACGCCGAGCACCCGCTGACGATATTCGGGTACTCGCAGAGCGCCACGGCCGAGTCGATCGCTATGACCCGACTCGCCGAAGCCGGGATCCCCAGCGAATATCTGCACTTCGTGTTCATCGGCGACCCCTCCACCCCGGATGGCATCTGGCAACACCTCGAAGCGGCCATGGAAGCAACGCTCGGCGCAAGCCTGACGAACTATCTGCTCACCCTGTTCGGCATCACCGACGTCCTCGGCAACTTGACACCGAATGACCTGTACCCGGCAACCATTTACGGCCTGCCCGGCGATCCGGTCTCCAACTTCCAGGAGGTCTACTCCTCCGACGGCCTGTGGGGCGCGCTGCTGAGCGTATTGGGCCCGCACGTGTGGTACCTGGGGTTGACACCGGAGCAGGTCGCGGACGCAACCAGTTCGATCGACGGCAGCCTTACCTACGTCGACATCAACGACAGCGACATCAACGGCTTCGACGCCTGGATCAACGCGGTTTTCAGCGGCGGGGCCGCTAACAGCGGACTATTCGAAAGCGTATGGGACTCCCTGCAGCTGCTTTTCAACAACTTCTTCTGACCGCAGGTGCGGGAGTCACGCACGTATGAGGTGGGCCCGACTGGGCTTACCTCGGTTCACCGGTCAAGATAAATGTCGTGCGTCAAGGCCGGTTGGCAGGCCCACGTCGTAGAGCGTAAGTATGTCGGTCGCGCTGCTGAGTGTCTCGATGCCGCATCGGGCCGGGGCGGCAAAGACCCGTAGATAGTCGATTTCACCTTGGGAAATGTCGGTCTGCCACGCGAGTCTTTCGGTGTTGAGCGAGAACTGGGCGTCGACGCCATCCTTGTTGCCACGCGGGCCCTGGCGATGCCAGGCGCCGTCGAGGTAGATTGCGACCAGTCCGTGCAGGACGTGTCCATCGCCGTGTACGAGCCGTTGGTAGCACAGCCCGGTTGGGACACCTTCCGCTCGCAGCAACGCCGCCAACAAGTGCGACTTGGCGTAGCAGAGTCCAACGCGTTGTTCGAGGACCTCGCCGGCGGTCACCGTCACTCGGGGATCCACGACGTCGTACGAGTGTCCGATCTGGTCTCGCACCCATTCGAAGGCAGTCTTAGCGAATTCCACATCCCCACCCGACCGTTGCCGCAACGTCCGGGCGAGCGCCCGGACAGCCCGGTTTGACGCCTGAATGACCTCGTCGTCTCCCAGATATTCTCCTGGCGTTGCCGCTTCAAGCACGGGGCGGGGAGCGCTCTGCGCATGGGCCGTCCCGCCGGGAACGCACGCCGAGGCGTCAGCCCCACGCGGACAGTGCGACTCGCCGCAGAACTCGACGGCAGACTGGTCGAGTACGCCGAGCAGGCCCACGTGAGCCCGAGCGAGATCATGCGTCGCGCGCTTGACGACTACCTACGCCGATTGGGCGCATAGACGCAAACAACTGCGTGTGTCACCAAGACCGGAGATCCAGACGGGCCGGACCCTGCCCAGACAGCGACGGCCACTCCGGGTCGGTTGGAGATCCTCCCGCCCGCTTGGCAGCAAGACACCCCCGGTCCAACCGGACCGGGGGTGTTTTCGCAGGAACTACCTAGTGCGCGTGCCCGTGATGGCCGTGCCCGGCGTGCTCGTCGGCCCCGGCCGGCTTCTCCACAATCGCGGTCTCGGTGGTCAGCAGCATCCGCGCCACCGAGGCGGCGTTGAGCACTGCCGAACGGGTCACCTTGACCGGGTCGACGATTCCGGCGGCGGCCAGGTCACCGTAGGTCAGCGTCGCCGCGTTGAAGCCCTGCCCGGCCGGCATCTCGGCGACCTTGTTGGTCACCACCGCGCCGTCCTCACCGGCGTTGGCGGCGATCCAGTACAGCGGCGCGCTCAGCGCGGCGGAGAACACCTCCACACCCAGCGCCTCGTCACCGGTCAGCGAGGACCGCAACTCCGACAGTGCCGAGCGGGCCTGCAGCAGCGCGGTGCCGCCGCCGGTGACGATGCCCTCCTCGACTGCGGCCTTGGCCGCCGCCACCGCGTCTTCGACCCGGTGCTTACGCTCCTTCAAAGCGGTCTCGGTGGCCGCGCCGACCTTGATCACGGCCACGCCGCCGGACAGCTTGGCCAGCCGCTCCTCGAGCTTCTCCCGGTCCCAGTCGGAGTCGGTGGCCTCGATCTCGGCGCGCAGCTGCTTGACGCGGCCGGCGATCGCCTCGGCGGTGCCGCCGCCGTCGACGAGGACGGTGTCGTCCTTGGTGACCACCACCCGGCGTGCCGTGCCGAGCACATCCAGCCCGGCCTCGCGCAGCGTCAGCCCCACGTCCGGGTTGACCACCTGGGCTCCGGTGACGATCGCGAGGTCTTCCAGGAAGGCCTTGCGCCGGTCGCCGAAGTACGGCGCCTTGACCGCGACTGCCTTGAGGGTCTTGCGGATCGCGTTGACCACCAGCGTCGACAACGGCTCGCCATCGACGTCCTCGGCGATGATCAGCAGCGGCTTGCCCGCCTCGACAATCTTCTCCAGCAGCGGCAGCAGGTCCGGCAGCGAGCTGATCTTGTCGCGGTGCAGCAGGATCAGCACGTCTTCCAGGACGGCCTCCTGCGAGTCGAAGTCGGTGACGAAGTACGCCGACAGGAAGCCCTTGTCGAAGCCGACGCCGTCGGCGATCTCCAGCTCGGTGCTCATCGTCGAGGATTCCTCCACGCTGACCACGCCGTCAGTGCCGACCTTGGTCATCGCCTCGCCGACCAGCGCGCCGATCTCCTCGTCGCGGGAGGACACGGTCGCCACCTGGGCGATCGACTCCTTGCCGGAGACCGGGGTGGCCGCGGCCAGCAGCGCTGCCGATACCGCGTCGGCGGCCTTGGCGATACCGATGCCCAGTGAGATCGGGTTGGCGCCGGCCGCGACGTTGCGCAGCCCGCCGGAGATGATGGCCTGGGCTAGCACGGTCGCGGTGGTGGTGCCGTCGCCGGCCACGTCGTTGGTCTTGGTGGCGACCGACTTCACCAGCTGGGCGCCGAGGTTCTCGAAGGGGTCTTCCAGGTCGATCTCACGGGCCACGGTGACGCCGTCCATGGTCACCGTCGGGCCGCCGAACGCCTTGGCCAGCACCACGGCGCGGCCGCGCGGACCCAGCGTCACCCGGACCGCGCCGGCGAGCTTGTTCACGCCGGCTTCCAGGGCCCGGCGGGCGACCTCGTTGAACTCAATCTGCTTGCTCATGGCTGTTGCGCCCTTTCCTTCACGCGTGCCGCCCCGGACACCACCCGCTATTGCGGGTGATCTCCGGGGCGGGCACGGTGGTTGCTTTGTGACTACTTGCTGACGATCGCCAGCACGTCGCGCGCGGACAGGATGAGGTACTCCTGGCCGTTGTACTTGATCTCGGTGCCGCCGTACTTGCTGTAGATGACGACGTCACCCTCGGACACGTCCAGCGGAATCCGCTTGTCACCGTCCTCGTCCCAGCGGCCGGGGCCGACTGCGACAACGGTGCCTTCTTGCGGCTTTTCCTTGGCGGTGTCGGGAATGACCAGACCGGAAGCGGTCGTGGTCTCGGCCTCGTTGGCCTGAACGAGGATCTTGTCCTCGAGTGGCTTGATGTTCACGCTCGCCACGATTGGAGCCCTCCACATTTGTCTGGATGCGACCCGGCCTCGACCGGGCTCATCGGAACGAAATTACTTAAGGTGTTCGGCATTCGTGCGAGCCCTCGCGTCGTCGTCGCGGGTGCCGAGCAAGGAATCGTCCGACTGCCACCTAGCACTCTATACATGAGAGTGCTAGCACTCAAGTGGCCCCGGTGCGAAACCAAACCACCGGTCCGGCTCAGCCCACCCGGCCCTGCACCACCGGCAGGCCGGGAGCGGTGGCCACGTCCAGCGGCGACGGCGGCGCCCCGGCCGCGATCAGGTGTGCCGCGAACGACGCGATCATCGCCCCGTTGTCGGTGCACAACCGCAGCGGCGGGATCCGCAGCGTCAAACCGGCTGCCGCGCAGCGCTGTCCGGCCAATTCGCGCAGCCGGGAGTTGGCGGCCACCCCGCCGGCGATCAGCAGGGTGCCGACCCCCAGGTCGGTGGCGGCGCGTACCGCTTTCGCCGTCAACACGTCGGCGACGGACTCCTGGAACCCGGCCGCCACGTCGGCGGGCGAGAAATCCGGGTGGCGCTCAACGTAGCGGGCCACCGCGGTCTTGAGCCCGGAGAAGCTGAACACGTACGGGGCGTCGCGCGGGCCCGTCATACCGCGCGGGAACACCACGGCCTCGGCGTCCCCGGTGCGAGCCAGCTCGTCGAGCACCCGCCCGCCCGGGTAGCCCAACCCGAGCAGCCGTGCCACCTTGTCGTAGGCCTCCCCGGCGGCGTCGTCGACGGTGCTACCCAGCTCGACTATCGGCTCGCCCAGCGACCGCACGTGCAGCAGGTGAGTGTGGCCGCCGGAGACCAGCAGGCCCACGCACTCGGGTAGCGGACCGTGCTCATAGACGTCGGCGGCCAGATGTCCGCCCAGGTGGTTGACGGCGTAGAACGGCACCCCCCAGGCCGCCGCGTAAGCCTTGGCCGCGGCTGCGCCCACCAACAGCGCACCCGCCAGTCCCGGCCCGATGGTGGCCGCCACCGCGTCGGGCCGCGCAACCCCCGCCGTCGCCAACGCGCGGCGCATCGTCGGGCCCAGCGCCTCCAGATGTGCCCGCGACGCGATCTCGGGCACTACCCCGCCGAACCGGGTGTGCTCCTCGACGCTGGAGGCCACCTCGTCGGCCAGCAGGGTCAGGGCGCCGTCGGCTCCCAGCCGGGCGATGCCGACACCTGTTTCGTCGCAGGAGGATTCGATGGCCAGAACTATTGTCATGCGTGCCACTCTCCCCCGCCACCGGGTGGGGGTACCTCCCACTTGTGGGGGCGTGCCCCCACCCGCCGCATCGTGTAGGCGTCCGCACCGTTGCGGTAATAGCGCTTGCGCACTCCGGTCTCGACGAAGCCGACATCGCGGTAGAGCGCGATCGCCGCGGTGTTGTCGGTGCGAACCTCCAGGTACACCGCGCCGCCGGCGGCGTAGTCCAACAGGTCGGCCAACAGCCGGCGGCCGATCCCGCAACCGTGGTGCGCCGTGTCCACCCCGATGGTGTGCACCTCGAACTCGAACGGCGGGGTGCGTCCCAGCCGCGCGATCCCGGCGTAGCCGACCAGGGTGCCCGCGACGCGGGCGCCAACGTAATGGCTGTCGCGGGCGCCGATCGCCCGGTAAAACGCCTCGGCCGGCCACGGGTCGTCGCCGCCGAACAGCTGTGCTTCCAATTCCGCGCAGCGCACCGCGTCAGCCTCGGTCAGCGCACCGATGGTGACCGGCGGTGCGCGTAAACCCGGCGGCTTGGCGTCGGGACGGCGCAGGTACAGCGGTACCAGAGCCGCCGGTTCGACACTCCAATCCTGCACCGCTGCAACCAATCCGGCAGGCGTCGGGTAGGAATTGTCGAGCACCGGAAGGCCGAACAATCCGGCGTGTACCGGTGAGCCGACCACCGCGACGGCGTCGCCGGGGTCGACATCGGCCGGGGCATTGACCCCTGGCCCGCCGATCCGCATCCCGTCGCGGTAGCGCGCCCAGTAGACCTCGCGACGCCGGGCGTCGGTGACCACCAGGCTCGCTCCGGTGGTCGCCACCCCGATCGCGTCCAGGCTGCACACCCCGTACACCGGGATGCCCAGCGCATGACCGTAGGCGGCGGCGCTGGCCAGCCCGACCCGCAGCCCGGTGAACGGCCCCGGACCGCAACCCACCACCACCGCGGCCAGATCCGACATGGCCAGCCCGGCGTCGGCCAGCACGGCCAGCACGTTCGGAGTGAGCCGCTCCGCGTGCGCACGGGCATCGAGGGTGACCCGCTCGGCCAGCACGGTGCTCCGGTCCGCTGCCACCAGGCCCGCGGTGACCGCGGGGGTGGCGGTGTCGATGGTCAGGATCGGCCCGGTCATGGCGTGTGCCACCGCCACCTCGCGCTGCGCGTCTCGGAGTCATCAGCAGCACTGCCACGGTCCAGCCGGATGTCCAGATGCCGTTCGGAGAGCCGTTCGGCCAGTCCCTCACCCCACTCCACGACGACGACAGCGTCGTCAAGTTCGGTGTCGAGGTCCAGTGAGTCCAACTCGGCGAGCAGGTCCAGGCCCGACACATCGAGCAGCCGGTACAGGTCGACATGGATCATCGCCGGGGTGCCGGCCCGGCGCGGCCGATGTTCCCGGGCCAACACATACGTCGGCGAGGTGACCGGACCCTCGACATCTAATGCCGCGGCGATCCCCTTGGCCAGCACCGTTTTTCCGGCGCCGAGCGGCCCCGACAGCACCACCACGTCGCCGGCACGCAGTTGCCCGCCCAGCCGGATTCCCAGCGCGACGGTGTCCTCGGCGGCGGCCAGGGTCGCTTCCTGCGGGTCAGTCATTACGCCCACCTTTCCGGCGCAACCGGCGGGTCAGCACCACCCGGCGCGGAGTGGCGCGCTCCACCAACCGCACCAGCGCGTCATCGATGAGGTCGGGCTCCTCCAACTGCACCAGATGCCCGGCGCCGGGCGCGATCACCAGTTCGCAATCCCACAGCGTTGCCGCCAGCGCCCGGGAATAGCCGGCCGGGGTGAGCAGGTCGTGGTCACCGCAAGCGACCAGGGTCGGGACCTTGGCCAACGTTACGAGCGCGGCACTCTCATCGTGCACCTCCAAGGCGTGCAGGAAACCCACCATTGTGGCGACCGGGGTGGCGTGCATCATCTCCTCGGAGAACGCCACCACGCTCGGGCTGATCTCGTCGGTGCCGTAGGACGCCGCGCGCAGGATCGGTGCGATCACCCGGCGGGCGGCGCCGCGCCCGCGGTGCACCAGTGCCGGTGCGTAACGCACACTGAACTGCACCGCCTCCAGTGCCGGGTTGCGCAGAATCTGACCCAGCGGGGAACGTGAAACCCCTTTGGCCGCCGACGATATCAGCGCCACGCCGACGATCCTGCTGCCGTAGCGTTGGGGAAACTGCCGGGCATGCGCCAGCACGGTCATCCCGCCCATCGAATGCCCGACCAGCACCACCGGGCCGCGCGGCACCGTCGCCGCCAGCACCGCCTCCAGGTCCTGTCCGAGCCGCTCCACGGTGTAGGTGTCGGTCGGGGCGGTCTGCGAGCAGCCATGGCCGCGCTGGTCGTAGAAGACCATCCGAACCTGGCTACCCCATTCGGCGGTCAGCTGCGCCCGCTGAAAGTGGAAGGACCCCATCCGCAGACAAAATCCGTGGGCGAACACCACGGTCAGCCGGGCGTTGCGGGGCCCCACGTCGCGCACCGCCAGCTCGACTCCGTCGTCGGTGACCACCACCGAGCTGTGGTCGTGCTCCATGATTTTGAAATACTCGCCCGCATGACGGTCTTCGGCGGTGGTGCGCCGGGTCACCGAGCGTGCGACGCTGGTCCCGGCGATAGTGCCGACCGCGGCCAGCCCAGCGGCCCCCGCCAGCCAACCGGCTCGCCTGTTGCGCGTCTTAGCGGCCATCGGCACCGGCCCCCCGGTACGTCCTGACGACCCGCCCGCGCGGACTGTTGACCACCTCGTAGTGGATGGTGCCCAGCGCGTCGGCCCAGTCCTGGGCCAGCGGTTCACCTCCCCCGCCGGGCCCGAACAGCACGACCTCGTCGCCCTCGGTGACGTCAACGGGCCCGGGTCCGAGGTCGACGACGAACTGGTCCATGCACACCCGCCCGACGCTGCGCCGGCGCCGGCCGTTGATCAGCACGTCGAACCGTCCGCTCAGCGAGCGGAACACCCCGTCGGCATAGCCGATCGGCACCAGCGCCACGGTGGTGTCGACCGGCGCGATCCAGGTGTGCCCGTAGGAGACGCCGTCGCCGGCCCGGATCGGACGCACCAGCGCAACAATGGATTTCAGTGTCATGGCGGGAATGAGACCCATGTCGCCGCGCTCCGGGATCGGGCTTTGGCCGTACACCGCGATCCCGGGTCGGACCATGTCGAACGCCAAGTCCGGGCGAGTCATCACGGCCGGCGAATTCGCCAGGTGGGCCACCTCGAACGTCAGTCCGCTCCGGTCGGCCAACGCCAGCAGGTCGGAGAACCGCTGCAACTGGGCGTCGTTGGCTCGATGGTCGGGTTGGTCGGCGCAGGCCAGGTGTGACATCAGCCCGCGCACGCGGATCGCGTCGTCGGCGGCGGCACGCTGCAGCGCGGTCACCAGCGCCGGGTATTCGGCGGCGCCGACCCCGTTGCGATTCATCCCGGTGTCGGCCTTGACGGTGACGGTGGCGGTGCGGCCGGTGCGGTGCACCGCATCCAGCAACTCGCCCAGCTGACGCAGAGAGGAGACCGCGATCTGCACGTCGGCGACCAACGCGGGGGCGAAGTCGGCGTGCGGGCCGTGCAGCCACGCCAGCACCGGGGCGCCGATGCCGGCGGCGCGCAACGCCAGCGCCTCGTCGATGGTGGCCACCCCGAGTTCGGCCGCGCCGGCGGCCAGCGCCGCGCGAGCCACCTGGGCCGCACCGTGGCCGTAGCCGTCGGCCTTGACCACGGCCATCACCCCGGCGGCGCCGGCGTGTTCGGCCAGCACCCGCACGTTGTGGGCGATGGCGTCCAGGTCCACCAGCGCTTCGCCGAGCAGGCCGGACGTTCGGGATAGGGCAGTCATGTCGTCCGCCATTGTTTCATCCATGGCGAAAGTCGGCTTGATGCACGTTGTCAACAGATTTGCGTAGCACAATCCGACATTCGGCCGACGAACCCGCTCAGTGCGAGAAATGCTGCTGGGCGTCGTAGTGTCCGCCGGGTTTGAGCCGGTCCAACGCGGTCACCGCCTTCATGATGTCATCGAAGAGCGCCCGAGCAAGGTCGGCGGACAGACCCTCCCGCACCACCACACGCAGCACCGCGACATCGTCAGCACCCTCCGGCATGGTGTAGGCCGGCACCTGCCAGCCGAAGGTGCGCAGCTCATGGGAGACGTCGAACTCGGTGTAGCCGCGCTCCCCTGCCAGCCGACAGCTCACCACCGGGATCGCCGAGCCGTCGCTGATGACCTCGAAGTGCTCGCTGGCAGCCAATTGGTGGCTGAGCCAACGTGCGGTGTCCGACAGGGTCCGCATCACCTCGGTGTAGCCGCCGCGGCCCAACCGCAGGAAGTTGTAGTACTGGCCGACGACCTGGTTGCCGGGCCGGGAGAAGTTCAAAGTGAAGGTGGGCATGTCCCCGCCCAGGTAGTTGACCCGGAACACCAGTTCCTCGGGCAGGTAGTCGGCGCCCCGCCACACCACGAAGCCGATCCCGGGGTAGGTCAGCCCGTACTTGTGACCGCTGACGTTGATCGACACCACCCGCGGCAACCGGAAGTCCCAGTGCAGGTCCGGGTGCAGGAACGGCACCACGAATCCGCCGCTGGCCGCATCCACGTGCACCGGCACGTCGGTCCCCCCGGCCGCTGCCAGCCGGTCCAGGGCCGCGCAGATCTGCTCGACGGGTTCCAGCTCCCCGGTGTAGGTGGTGCCCAGGATCGCCACCACCCCGATGGTGTTCTCGTCGACGGCGTCGACGACCTGCTCGGGGGTGATCACGTAACGGCCCTGAGCCATCGGCAGGTAGCGCGGTTCGACGTCGAAGTAGCGGCAGAACTTCTCCCACACCACCTGCACGTTGGAGCCCATCACCAGATTCGGGGTGCGGCTTTTCCAGTCCTTCCCCGCCTCTTGGACCCGCTGCCGCCAGCGCCACTTCATCGCCAGCCCGCCCAGCATCACCGCCTCGCTGGACCCGACGGTGGAGACCCCGATGGCACTGGCCGGATCGTCGTCGCGCAGGTTCTCGGCGTGGAAGAGGTCGGCGACCATGGACACGCAGCGCTGCTCGATGGCCGCGGTGGCCGGATATTCGTCCTTGTCGATCATGTTCTTGTCGAACGACTCCGCCATCAGCTTGTCGGCCTCGGGGTCCATCCAGGTGGTGACGAAGGTGGCCAGATTCAGCCGGGAACTGCCATCGAGCATCAGCTCGTCGCGGATGAAGCGGTAGGCGGCCTGCGGGTCCATCGGGTCGTCGGGCATCCGCAGGGCCGGGACCGGCGCGGTGAACAGTCGGCCGGTGTAGGCCGGGGCGATGGTGTGCGCGGGGACGGACGGGTGGGAATGCGACACGATGACTCCTCTATAGCTGGGCCAGGGCGGTCCGAATGTGAGCCAGGATGCGCGACGCCGACGTCGGGACGTCGCCTGGGCCTGGGTCGGCGGCGGAGGCCGCGGCGGCCCGGGTGTGCACGAACGCGGCGGCGGCAGCGGCCTGAGTTGGGGGCAGCCCGGCTGCCAGCAATGCGCCGATCATGCCGGACAGCACGTCGCCGGAGCCCGCGGTGGCCGCCCAGGACGCCCCGGCCGGGTTGAGATAGACCGGGCCGGACGGGCCGGCGATGACGGTCACGTGGCCCTTCAACAGCACGGTGGCCCCGAACCGGTCGGCCAGTTCCCGGGCCGCGCCGGCCCGGTCCGGCCCGAGCGGGTGACCGGCCAGTCGGGCGTACTCACCGGCGTGCGGGGTGAGCACGGTCGCGGCGCTCCGATCGGCGACGAGTGCGGGGTGCGCGGCCAAGATGGTCAGCGCGTCGGCGTCGACGATTACCGGCAGATCGGTGCCCAGCGCGAACCACAATGCGGCGGCAGCGGATTCGTCGGTGCCCAGGCCGGGACCGACGACCCAGGCCTGCACGCGCCCGGCGGCTGCCACACTGGGGGCGATCACCACCTCCGGCCAGTGCGAAACAACCTGCGCGGCAGCACTTCCGGCGTAGCGCACCATGCCGGAGGTGGCCGCTACTGCCGCGCCCGCGCATAGGATCGCTGCACCCGGATAGGCTGCCGAGCCGGCCAGGGTTCCGGTGACGCCCTGGGTGTACTTGTCGTCGCGCGGGCCGGGCGCCGGCCAGCACACCGCGACGTCGGCCGCCTCGAAACCGTGGATGTCGGTGGCCGGCAGGTCCAGGCCGATGTCGACCAATTCGACCCGGCCGCACTCCCCCAGCGCGTGCACCGGTTTGAGACCACCGAAGGTGACGGTGAGCGCGGCGCGCACCGCGGGGCCGGCCGCCGCACCGGTGTGCGGATCCAGGCCACTGGGGATGTCGACGGCCACCACCGGGATGCCCGCCGTCTCTACCGTGGCGAAGACCGCGGCGGCGTTCGGCCGTAGTGCCCCCCGCCCGGAGATGCCGACCACTGCGTCGATCACCAGATCCGTTGCGGACGGCACGACGTCGACGATCCGTCCGCCGGCGCGCACGAACGCGGTCAGGCCCTGGTGGTGGGTGTGCTCCGGGTTGAGCAGGATCGCGCTGGCCGCCACGCCGCGCCGGCGCAGCATCGTGGCCGCCCACAGCGCGTCGCCGCCGTTGTCACCGGAACCGACCACCGCGCACAGGCTTCGGCCCGCCACCCCGCCGGTCCGGGACACCAGTTCCCGGGCGATCGCTCCGGCCAGGCCGAACGCGGCCCGGCGCATCAGCGCGCCATCGGGCCGGCTCGCCAGCAGCGGCGCCTCGGCGGCGCGAATCGCCTCCACGGTGTAGTAGTGCCGCACGCTGCCCTCCCTCGCGATGTCAGGCTAGCGGCTCAAGCTAGGCCCTGGGCGGTGTCGGGTGTGCCGGATGGTGGTGGGTCAGCGGGTAGCAGCACAACCCGATGAGCAGGGCGGCGACGTGGCCGATCGCGGTGAAGTCCGGGTTGATGAGCAGCGGCACCGTAAAGATGACGAACAGTACGACCAGATAACCCCAGCGCCACGGCCGGCGGATGCGGTAGGCCAGCACCGCCATCACCCCGACCAAAAAGTAGCTGACCCCGATGTCGCGGGCGTAGGTCAGCCGTTCCGACTCGCGGTGTAGGTGGATCAGGACGTACAGCGCGCCCTCACTGACATAGGTGGCCCCGATATGGGAGATTAAGCCGACCATCAGCCAGCGCAGGTGCCCCAGCCAGTGCTCGGCCGGTGCCAGGAACAGCGTGAACAGCACCAGATACGGCGTCCAGTCCTTGCCGTCGATCCACAGCAGACTCGAGACCAGTACTTCTAGCGGGTCGGTGGCCAGGTGGTGCAGGTTGGTGGATTGCTCGACGAGCATGGTGTGCAACCGACGGCCCACCAGGTGCTGGATGACGGTGGTAACCCCCAGCACCGCCAACCACAGGTAGGTCAGCGGGGCGGTGTGCACGAAATGCCACGCCGCGGCCAGGCGGGCCCTCACATTTGCCACGGCGTACAGCCTCGCACAGATGGCCATCCTTGATCAGTCACGATGCCTCGCGTATCGTCCGATCTAATTTCGCAACGGACAGTAGCGGATCGACGAAGGGGCCGAAATCTGGTGCGCAACCGCTACGCCGGGGATCCTTTCAACACCGCGACTTCCGACATTGACGCCGCCCTGGAGCAGGTCAGCATCCCCACCCTATTGCTGTCGTGCGTACACATCACCGGTGACGCTCGTTTTATCCGGGAGTTCAAGCAGAACGGGATCTTCCTCAACGAGATCCAGGGATTCATGTCCGCCGACGACAAGGCCCGCGCCCGCGCCGAAGCACTGCCGGTGATCGTCGACTACCGCGACCGCGGCTGCCCGCAACCCGCACCGCTGCCCGCGGACCTCCTCAAGGAGATGATGGACTGGGCGGCCTGCGAAGTCGTGCCGGACGCCTACCTGGGCCTGCTCGCCGAAGAACTCGACCTCGACGGCGTCGACCCGCGCCGTCCCGCACCGCTGGATCAGTCCCGCGCGGCGCAGCTACCCGTCGTGGTGATCGGCTGCGGAGAGTCAGGCGTGTTGGCCGGAATCCGGCTGGCGCAGAGCGGTATTCCCTTCACCATCGTCGAGAAGAACGCCGGACCGGGCGGCACCTGGTGGGAGAACAGCTACCCGGGCGCCCGGGTGGATGTCGCCAACCACTTCTACTGCTTCAGCTTCGAACCCAACAACAACTGGGGACACTACTTCGCCGAACAGCAGGAACTGCAAGCCTATTTCACCGATCTGATCGCCAAACACAATCTGGCCGAACATATCCGATTCAACACCGAGGTCACCGACGCCGCCTGGAACGAGGACACCGGGACCTGGACGCTGACCATGCGCACCGCCGACGGTGCGGTTTCCACCACCCGGGCACGCGCGGTGATCACCGCGGTCGGCCAGCTCAATCGACCACACCTGCCCGATATCGACGGCGCGGACACCTTCGCCGGGCCGTCGTTTCACTCCGCGGCCTGGGACCACAGCGTGGATCTGACCGGCAAGCGGGTGGCGCTGATCGGGGCGGGCGCCAGCGGATTTCAGATCGCACCGGCCATTGCGGGAAAAGTAGAGCACCTCACGGTATTTCAGCGCACCGCACAATGGATGTTCCCCAACCCGATGTATCACGATGCGGTCGACGACGGGGTGCGCTGGGCGCTGCGTCACCTACCGTTCTACGGCCGCTGGTACCGGTTCCTGGTGCTGTGGCCCGGGGCCGACAAGGGCTTGGAGGCCGCCCGGGTGGACCCTGACTATCCCGACCAGGACTACGCCGTCAGCGAGATCAACGCGATGGCCCGGCAGATGTTCACCGGCTGGATCACCGATCAGGTCGGCGACGACAAGGAACTGCTGGCCAAGGTGCTGCCGGACTATCCGGCCACCGGCAAACGCACCCTGCAGGACAACGGCACCTGGCTCAAGACGCTGCAACGCGACAACGTCGAGCTCACTCGGACACCGATCGCACGGATTACCCCGCACGGGGTCCAGACCGAGGACGGCGTCCACACCCAAGTCGACGTGATCGTGTACGCCACCGGGTTTCGGCACACCGATGTATTGTTTCCGATGCGCATCACCGGCAGCGACGGCCTGGATCTGCACGCGCTGTGGGGCAGTCGGCCGTACGCGTATCTGGGCATCACCGTGCCCGGCTTCCCGAACTTCTTTCTGATCTACGGCCCCGGTGCGCATCTGGCGCACGGCGGCAGCCTGATCTTCAACTCCGAGTTGGAGATGCGCTACATCGACGCCTGCCTGGCCAAGCTCGCCGACGAGCAGTTGGCTTCGATCGAGCCGACCGCGCAGGCGGCCGCCGAGTGGCATCGGGCCACCCAGGACGAGATCACCAAGATGGTGTGGGCGCACCCGGCGATCAAGCACTCCTACTTCAAGAACGCCGACGGCGAGATCCACACCGTGAGCCCGTGGCGGCTCGACGAGTACTGGTCGGCGGTGCGCGAACCGGATTGGTCGCAGTTCGTCATCAAAGAAGGAGACGTCAGTTGAGCGGGGTCGTCATCACCGGTGCAGCGTCCGGGATCGGCCGGGCGTGTGCGGAGGCGTTGGTTGCCGACGGGCGACGGGTTGTGTTGTGGGACATCGCACCTGCGGTCCAGGACGTGGCCGACAGGTTGGGCGTGCCCGGCGCGGTGGTCGACGTCTGCGACGACGCCGCACTACCCGCCGCGGTGGCGGCCGCGGCCGCGGCGCTCGACGGCATCGACGGGCTGGTACACGCGGCGGGGCGGGTGCTGCCCGAACCGGTCGGCGCCTACACCGGCGAATCCTGGGATGCGGTAATGGATGTCAACCTGCGCGCCCAGGCCATGCTGGCACAGCTGATACTGCCGCACCTGGAGGCGGTCGCCCGGGCCGGCGGCGACCCGGCGATAGTCGGCATCTCCAGCATCGAGGCACTGACCGCCAACCCGTTCATCCCGGCCTACTGCGCCTCCAAGGCCGGCCTGCTGGGGTTGACCCGGTCGATGGCCGCGCAGCTGGGCCCGGCCGGGATCCGGGTCAACGCGGTCTGCCCGGGCTTCATCCACACGCCGATGCTGCAGATGGCGCTCGACATCGAAGAGGTCCACGCCGGGTTCGTCGCCGCCGCACCGCTGGGCCGTATCGGCCAGCCGGCGGAGGTGGCCCAGGCGGTGGCATTCCTGATGTCGCCGCGGGCGTCGTTCATCACCGGCACCCAGATCGTCGTCGACGGTGGAGTCACCGCCCGGCATCCGTGACCTGCTCGACGGCCAGCCTTACCGGGAGCCATCGTTTCGCAATAGGGAGGCTTGCAACTCCGCCATGATTTCGTTGACCTCCTCCGGGCTTGCCGGCGGCGGAGGGTCGGGCAGTGGCCCGCGCCATTCGGCGATCACCGCGAGGTCACCGTCGATGAACTGCTGGCGGCAATGGCCGCGCTGGATCTTGCCGCTGGAGGTGGTGGGAATCGACAGCGGCGCCACCAACACCACGGCGGATGCCTCGATGCCGTGATGCCGGGTGATTGCGGCCCGAACCGTGTCGATGACGCCATCCAGTTCGGTCGCGCCCGGATCGACCTCCTGCACCACCGCCAACTGTTCGATTGCACCTCGCACCGGTGTCGTCGCCAAGACCGCACCCCGACCCGACGTCAGCACCGGGTGGCAGTCCTGCACGGTGGCCTCGAGATCGTTGGGGTAGTAGTTGTGGCCGTCGACGACGACGAGGTCCTTGACACGTCCGGTGACGAACAGCTCACCGGCGCACAAGAAACCCAGGTCCCCGCTGCGCAGGAACGGGCCCTCCCCGGTGTCGGTCAGATGTCCGGCGAAAGCCTGCTCGGTCTCTTCCGGTCTGCCCCAGTACCCTTGGGCGACACTGGGTCCGGCGATCCAAATCTCGCCGACCTCGTCCGGCCCGCACGGCCGGCGGGTCACCGGATCGACGATAACCACCTGTTGGCCATCCTGGGGACGACCGCAACTCACCACCGCCGCAGCGCCGGGGTGGTCCGGCGCGACGTCGACGGCGCGGTCCGCGCCCAGCGCTCTGCGGTCCAGGTGTCGAACCCCCGGCGCGGCGGAGTCCGCTTCACCGGAGACCAGCAGTGTGGCCTCTGCCAGCCCATACACCGGAGTAAACGCCTCCAGCCGAAAACCTGCCGGGGCGAAGGCGTCGGCGAACGCCGCTAATGTCGCGGCCCGCACCGGCTCCGCGCCGATCATGGCGATGGACAAGCCGGATAGATCAAGTGCCGCACGCTCGGCCGCGGTACTGCGTTCGACACACTTGTCGTAGGCGAAGCTCGGCGCCGTGGTGATGAAGGCACGATGTCGGGAGACAGCTTCCAGCCACCGCATGGGGCGCTTGATGAAGGCGGCCGGCGACATGAGCACCGCAGTGGCCCCGACGTACAGGATCTCGAGGATGACGCCGATGAGACCCATATCGTGATGCGGCGGTAGCCAGTACACACCGGTTGCGGAGTCGTCACCATGCCACGCCTGACGGGTCACCTCCAAGTTATGCAGCAGGTTGCCGTGGGTGAGCACCACACCCTTCGGTGACGTGGTGGAGCCCGAGGTGTACTGGATCGCGGCGGTTGCACTCGAGTCGATATTTGGGGCCACCCAGCTGTCGGCGTCCGCGTCGACCGCGTCGTCGATGATGCACCACCGCAGGGCTCGCCCATCGACCAGATCGTCGACCGCGGCCTTCGTGTTGGCCTGCGTATCGGCGGTGGCCAGAGCAAAGCTCGCTTGCGCGTCGGGGACCACCACCATCAGGCGTGGCGCCAGCTTCTGGTGTACCGGCACCGCGACGGCACCCGCGTAGAGGCAGCCGAAGAAACCGGCGATGAAATCCAGGCCCGGCCGAACCACTACGAGCACCCGCTGACCCGTCGCACCCTGTTGTTGCAGGTGCGACCCGATCGATCGGGCCCTGGCGTCGAGTTCGCGATAGGTCAGCTCGCTGCGTTCTTCGTCGTCACCGTCGTAGGAAAAGCTGAACGCGACCTTGTCCCCGTACCGTTGGGCTTGCTGGCGCAGAAGGTCCACCAAGGTGGCTGCAGTGGGCGTCAAAACCCGTGTCTCCTCTGGCATTTCATGGCCTAAACCGTCGTGCTGGTGATCCTGGCTTCTGCACCCTAGCGGAATCGCAGCCGGGCCGGGTGCGCCGAACGGACTTTAGAAGACGTCGCTCCACTGGAAGCCGTTGATGGCGTCGCTCAACTGGCTCCACAGGTCGGTGCCGTCGAAGTCACTCGCCGCGGCGCCACCGGCGTCGCCGCCGCCGAAGTAGTCATCGGGGACGGTGGGGAAGTCGACCCCGGCCCAGGGCGGTAAGGCAGGACCGGTGGGCGCTCCCTTACCGTCACCGGCCTCGTTCCAGCCCGCGCCCAGCAATTGGGCGGCCAGTTCCGAGAAGCTCTGCCACGCCCCCAGCGGGCCGATTGCGTGGCCCTCAAAACCGATGTGCCCGAGGACAGGAATACCGAGGATATTGATGCCGAGGCTGTTGATGATCGAGCCGCCGACCACCGGTGTCGATGAAAAGACACTGCCGTCGGAGCTGAACGTCTCCCACGGCCGATGGGCCACATCGCCGCCAGTGAGCAGCCCGCCGAAGGCGAACTCCAGGTTGTCTATCTGCATGGGCGCCGGCAGCAGACCCGCGTCGTTGATCAGCGGCAGCAGGCTGTTGAGGTTGAGGGTGGCACCGTTGAAGTAGGCGCCGACCATGTTGCCGATAATTTCGTTGAAGCCGTCACCGTCGCTGATGCTGTTCGACAGTGCGACCCAGGGGGCGATGGCCGGGCCCAGCGCGCCCATGATGACGCCGCTCAACGGTGACTCCAAGAAATGGATGATCGTGGACACCATGCCGGGATCAATACCCGCCGGCAGGAAGCCGGGAAGCTGACTCAGCAGCAGGTTGTGGTCGGCGGCCACGGTGAAAGCAGTCGTCGTGGCTATCGTCGCGTCGTCGGCGTTGAGCAGATCGTACGACGAGAACACCGCCTTGATGTTGTCCTGCATCTGCTCGGACACGGTGGTGATGTTCGCCGGGTCATTGATCAGCTGCTGCATGAAGCCGACCATGTTGGCGAGGTTCTGCTGTAATCCCACACCGGGCGCCAAACCGAAGTTGTTGACCAGCTGTGTGAGGTTGGCGGACCCGGTGTTGAAAGCGTCCTCCCACGCACCGGTCAGCTGGACCGCTCGGGCCTGAACATCGGAAACGCCGGGCAACGGCGCCGCCACCGAAGGCACCGCGATGAGGCTGGCGCCCGCGATCGCGATACCCGCGGTGACATAGGGCTGAAGGGCTAACTGCACGGCCGTCTCCTTGATAGTTGGTGATCTTCAGGTCTTCAGAACGCAGAGCTAGCCGGGCTGGCCGTCGCTGCCGGCGTTGCCGGCGGTGCCGTCAGTACCGGGGGTTGTGCCGGCAGGGCCGGTGCCGCCAGTACCGGCGCTGCCGCCGAGCGCGCCGCTGCCGCCGCTCCCGGGCGTAGCCGTAGCCGAGCTCGCACCGCCGTTGCCGCCGTTGCCGCCGTCACTGCCGTTGCCGCCGTTGCCGCCGGTGCCGGTACCGGTGGGGGCGCCGCCGTTTCCGCCGGCCCCGCCGACCGCGCCGTTGCCGCCCTTGCCGCCGTTGCCGTCGGCGCCCGCGGTGCCGGTAGTGCTCGCACCCCCGTTACCGCCCGCGCCGCCGACACCGCCGTTGCTGCCGGTCCCGCCGTCGCCACCGGCATAGCCGTTGCCGGTGTCGGGGTTGGTTCCGCCGTTACCGCCGGCCCCGCCTACGCCGGCCTGGCCGCCGACCCCACCGACGCCACCCTTGCCGCCGACCCCGGTGTTCGCACCGCCACCAACGCCGCCGACGCCACCCTTGCCGCCGGCCCCGCCGTTACCGCCGTCGTCACCGGCCGCCTGTAGATGGTTGGCACCGTGAACTCCGGCCCCGCCCGCCCCGCCGACCCCGCCGTTACCCGCGTTGCCGCCATTACCGCCGGTGCCCGCGTTCCCGTCGGTGCCGCCACCGGTGGCCTGGCCTGCGGCGCCACCGTCACCGCTGTGGCCACCGGCCCCGCCGGCACCGCCGTCGCCGCCGGCCTGGCCCTGGCCGGCGCTGTTGACGCCGCCAACACCGCCATGCCCTCCGATACCACCGACACCACCAGTGCCGCCGGCGCCGCCGTTACCGGCGTTGCCGCCGTCGGAGCCGCCGCCGACACCACCGCTACCAGCGTTGCCGCCGGCTCCACCATTGTGGCCACTGCCACCGACACCGGTCGCGGAACTGGTGCCGGTCGTCCCGACGCCACCGACGCCACCGTTACCACCCTTGCCGCCGGCGCCGCCGTCACCGTTGGTGCCAGCCGCGCCGTTGCCTGCGCCACCGCT